>JBBSGX010000095.1:0-9185 GCA_038253685.1 Candidatus Limnocylindrales bacterium
CCGACAGGACGAGGCCGCTCACGGTCGCTCGCTCGTGCTCACGTCGTCGTGCGAGCCGGGATCCTCGTCCGGCAGCCAGTCGGTGCCATAGCGGTCTGTCATCTCGTCGACGCGGCGGCGCATGGTCGGCGAGCCGAGCAGGTCGGTCGTCATGATCAGCGCATCCTCGGCGTTGTCCGAGTAGTAGCGCGGCCGCACTCCGACCGGACGAAAGCCGAAGCGCTGATAGAGGTTGCGCGCCGCGACGTTGCTGAGCCGCACCTCGAGCGTTGCCACGCTCGCCCCGACCTGCTCGGCCAGGCTCAGCACGGCAAGCATCAGCCGTCCACCGATCCCGCGGCGGCGCCAGTGAGGAATCACCGCGAACGTGGTCACGTGCGCCTCGTCGACCATCAGCCAGATCCCGGCATAGGCGATCGTCTCGTCTCCCGCACGCAAGACCAGGTACCGGGCCATCCGGTTCGACTCAAGCTCCTGGCGAAAGGCATACGCGGGCCACGGGATGGGAAAGCTGGCGCGCTCGATGTCGTGGACGTCGGGAATGTCCGCGACGGTCATCGGGTCGATGCGCACCCTTACCGGAGGTCGGGCGACCATGTCATCCCTTCCGCCGTGGGCGCGATTCCCCGTGGAAGTGCCACGTACGCGGGTACGAGCCCGGAGACGTCATCGGCAGCGCCGGCCGCGAGGCGCTCGTCGAGGATCGCCAGCATCGCGGCCGAGAGGCCGGCGAGCGCGCGTTCCCCCCGGGCCGCCGCACCGGCACCAAGCAGGTCCGCCGGAAGGTCGACGCTGATCGCCTCGCCTCCGCCGAGCTCGCGCTCGAGGTCGCTGCCCGGCGGCCGCAGCACGGGATCGCTGCCCGGCTCCGCGACGTAGTGGTCCCGCGCGCCTGCCGGCAGCACCACAGTGAGGTTCGCGTCACCTCGATCCTGCTGGACCGCCCGCCGCAGCGACTCGGCTGTCAGGATTCCCACGAGCGGGCATCCCAGTCCCCAAGCGAGCGTCTTTGCCGTGGCGAGGCCAACCCGCAGTCCGGTGAAGCTTCCCGGGCCGGTACCAACGCCGATCGCGCCGATCTCGACGGCCGCGATGCCGCCCCGCGCGAGCACCTCCTCAATCTGCTCCAGCACCAGGGCGCCGTGGCGATGCTCCGAAGCGCGGCGGCTCTGGGCCTCGAGCCGCGGGCCGTCCCCGAGGGCGACCGTGCCCTGCCGGGTGGCCGTGTCGATCACGAGCCGCCAGCGAGCCGGAGGCTCCGTCGCGGTCACCGGGATGGCTCCGGGTCGTGCTCCCATGCGGCGGCGGCATCGACGTAGCGGTCATAGCGTCCCCCACCGGGCGCCAGCAGATCGACGCGGCGTTCCTCGTCGGCAAGCACCGTGATGCGCACCTCGAGACGCTCCGGATCGAAGCCGCTCTCGAGCCGGTCTGCCCATTCGCTGAGCGTGACGCCCGCGTCCTGACGCTCGTCGAAGAGGCCCCCCGCGACGGCATCCGCCGCACCAGCCAGCCGATAGAGGTCCTGGTGGAACAGGGGGAGCCGGCCGGCGTACTCGGCCATGAGCGTGAAGCTGGGGCTGTTGACCACGCCCGATACCCCGAGCCCTGCCGCGAAGCCCTTCGCGAACTGGGTCTTGCCCGCGCCCAGCGGCCCGATGAGCGCCAGCCGGTCGCCGGGGCGCGCGGCGCCGGCCAGGGTTGCTGCCAGGTCGCGGGTCTGTGCCGCCGAGCGCGTTTCGAGCGCGAACGCCGGCCGCGGCGGCGCTGCGGCCGTCTTGGAGGGTGTCATGGAGGAAACCTTACTCAAACCGTTCCAGGTCGGCGAGCGCCACGATCCGGCGGCGCGGCTGGCCGTCCAACGCTGACGGATCGTCCACGTAACCGCTCGGCTGGTAGAGTCCGCCCGGCCGCCGCACGGGACCGGCGAGACCGACCAGCACGCCCTCGCGCCCGAGGCCATCCCCTGCCGCGATCCTGACGTCCGCCGAGTCCCGCGCAGCTGCCGCTGCGAGCGGTGCCGCATCGCCGCTGACGACGGCCCAGCGGGCCTCGGGGATCAGGCCGACGATACGCCCGGCGGCCGCGGCAGCCCGCAGCAGGTCCCAGGTCGGGCCGGGCATGGGCCGCCGGCCAAACCCGTCAAGCGCCAGCACAGCGAACGGCGTTGAGGCGTGAAGCGCCGCGCGCTGGCGGCGGTCCGATTCGTCGAGCTGGCGCAGCTCCCTTCCGACGACGCCGCCGCACAGGATTCCGGCCACGCCGATCGCCCGAGCACGGGTCAGCGCCTCGATGTCGAGCCGCGCACCCGCGACGACGATCGCGCCCGCGGCCCCCACGTCGATCGACGATGCTCGCAGCTCGGCATCGGGAGTGCTCACACCGAAGTACAGCGGACCGTTGACCGGCTGTCCCCAGCCTGCGGCACCCGGCAGGCCGACCCCGTCGGCGCGGACGTCGAGCACGCCGGCGCCGAGCGTCTCGACCACGCCGCTCACCGGAGACGTGATGATGGAGGGGTGACGGCCGATCGCGAGGCGGACGCGTCCGTCCGGACCGTGGAACAGCACCCTGGCACGGTCGCCGGGTCGTGGACCGGCGCGAGTGCCGCCATCGTGCTCCAGGAGACTCGCGTCGACGGCCTCGCCGGCGCGCAGGCGCGCCAAGGCGGGTCGCGAACGCACCTCGAGCGTGGTCGAATCGCGGGAGCGCTCGATGAGCGGCTGGCCGATGTCCACGCGGGCTCCTGCCTCCACCAGGGCGCGGTCGGCGATGTGCAACCGCAACCGGACGAGCGGCGCGCCGACCGCGTGCGAAGCCGGTGCGACGAACCGCTCGGGAGCGATACCCTCGATCGCGGGCCGGCGCTTGCTCCTCCCGGCTGCTGGGCCGTGCGCTTTGCTTCGCGTGCGGCGCGAGGCGGCGGTCGGACGGAGATCGGCGCTCACAGGGGTCCCCCGGCGGTCATGGTTCCGCGGCAGCCCAGACGGGGCGCTCCCAGCTCTCGACCAGCGCGCGCCTGCGCTCGGCCCGATCGGGCAGCCGCAGCGGCACCTCTCGCGTGTCGACCAGCAACCCGCCGAGGCCGCCGGTCAGCTCCAGCGCGACATGGTGCGAGCGCATTCCGAGCAGGTTTCCGTCGCGTGTCTCCAGCTCGATGCGCGCCGGGACCCCGGGCGGCAGATCGAGCATGCGCACGCTTCCCGGCACCAGCTCGATCTCGCTCTCGCGGAGCGCGCTGGTCAGCCGCAGGCGACCCGGGTGTCGAGTGTTGTGCAGCTCCCCGGCGACGATGACGCTGCCCAGGGGCAGGAGTGCGTCGTCGAGGAGATCCGCGAGCAGGCGGCGCCGATCCGATTCGTCCGGCAGCGTCCCGACCGGCCCGAGAAGGCGAGCGTGATCGTGGAAGATCGCCATGGCGCCTGGCCGGCGCAGCGTGTCGACGAGGGCCATCGTCGCAGCCGGTGGGGGCAGCGCGGAGAAGGCCCCGCCGCAGGCAATCAGCAGGTCCGGGGCCGTGGACGCTCGGCGACCGTTGAAGCCGGGCGGGAGCTGCCAGGCTCGATCCAGCCGTGCCAGCGCCGCCCGTACGACGGTAAGGCGCAGCCGCGCACCCTCCCCCGCGGCGTCACGCCAGGGGCCAAGACGCAGATTGCGCACACGATCCACGAGTGTGAACGGGTCGGAGCGCAGCGAGTTCCAGCGCAGGATGGCCTCCACTTCGCGGTCCTCGCGCATTGCCGAGCCCGGCACCAGGGCCGCCTCCGCGGAAACGATGTGGCCCACGAGGCCGGAGGGATGGGCAAGCGTCCGCGAGCCCGCGGAATGCCCGATGTCCACCGCCTCGACGCGTCGGTCCAGCAGACGCGCCAGCGTGACAACGGCCGACGCGAGTGCCGCGCGGCCATCGGGCAGGGGCGCGCCCGCGTCCGAAAGCACCGCCAGGCGTGAGGCAAGGTCCCTGGCCGACTGCCGCAGCGCCGAATCAACGGCCGATGGGACCGGGAGAGGCGCCGGCGCGGCCACCGTGCGGCCGCCGGGGAATGCCTCGCTCCACGCGACCGCTCCACCCGACAGGAGTGCCCAGAGGTCCTCGCGGCGAGAGCACATCGCGCCGAGAAACGCCGCCAGTTGCGGCATGCCGGCTCGCTCCTCGGGGGTCGGCGGATCACCGGAGGCGAGCGCCACGATCGAGACGGCCGGGTCGAGGCAGAGCTCGGCCATGGCACTCAGGTCGGCATGGCCGGAACCGACCCGGCCGCGGACTTCCCACCCTGCACCGGCTACGGCCCGCTCGAGCTCCTGCGCGTGATGCTCCGTCGCCGCCACGCACACCGCCCCGAGCGGTTCACGGGTCGCGGATTCGAGCCGTGCCCAGTCGCGCCAGCCGTCCGGTGACGGAAGCGCATCGGACTCAGTGGCCGTGACCCGGCGCACCAGGTCCTCCAGCACCGCGTCCGGCTCAACGCCGCGAGGGGCCGCACCGGATCCGAGAAGGCGGAAGCGTCCCTCGACTGGAGCGACCAGCGAAACGGCGGTCGAGGCCGTGCCGTGGTCGACCGTGAAGAAGGAGAGCGGTTCCCTGGTCATCGTGGGCATCCTAGCCCCGTCGAGGTTCGGACGGTCTGACGACGGCGAACCTGAGCGGGAGACTGCCGTCAGGCGTCCAGGCCCAGCTCTTCGTCGATCTCCTCGAGCCGCTCGATGAGGCGTTCGATCCCGCTGTCGTCCGCGAGCACGCGCTGCACCTCGGCCATGTCGCCACCGAAGATGCCGCGCAGGACCGGGTCGAAGAAGAGCATCGCCTGGCTTCCCAGCGGTCGATACGGACGGCTGGCCTCCAGGAACATGACCGCCGGCCCGGTCAGGCCGCGGACCTGGATCTCACGCGCCACGAACTCGACCAGATCTTCGCGGATGTCGGACTCGATCCCTCGAGGGTCGGTCATCGTGCGGCCCTCCCCAGGACGTCCAGGAGGAGCCCGGAACGGTCGTCCATGCGTCTCCTCGCAGCCTTCTGCCGACGAGCCGGACGGCCCTGTCGACGTGATCCGTTCCCCGCGGCGCCGAAGCGCACGCACCGTGCGTTCGCCTGCAGCCCGCCGCTTCTCGGGCTCCAGTCGGTCAGGTTGTTCCATCCCGGACACGGAACTCTCCGGCAAGCGTACGCACACTTGTTGGGCCGGAGGCGCGATGGTACACCCGAGGTATGCGGTACGCCATCCCGGCCAGTACTTCCCAGGCAATCGTGGTGCGCCGTCGCGCCAGTTCCGACGCGGTGATGCGCTCGTCTCCCTGACGGCCGAGCAGGACGACCTCGTCGGCGGTCGAGACTCCCGGCACCTCGGTCACGTCGATGGCGAGGGCATCCATCGCGACACTGCCCACCACGGCCACGCGCCGGCCCCGAACCAGCGCCTCCGCCCCCGGCTGCATGCTGCGGGCATAGCCGTCGCCGTACCCGACGGGAATGGTCGCGATCAGGGACGGCTGCGATGCGGTCCAGCGGCCGCCGTACCCCACCGGCGTCCCCGGATCCACCTGGGCGACCCGCAGGGGACGGGCGACCAGGCGCATCACGGGTCGTAGCGCCGCGGCCGCGGTACGGGCGCGATCGCCGATTGGCAGGTCGTCGGGCAACTCACCGTAGAGGGCCAGCCCCGGCCGAACGACATCGTGGGCGGCCCCGGTCCCCGCAAAGAGGCCCCCGGTTGCCGACAGGTGGACGGGCGGCCTGGGCAGGCCGGCTGCCTCGATCGCAGCCACGGCTCGCCGGAGGCGGCGCTCCTGGTCGGCGGAGAATGCTGCGTCGCCGGGGCTGGCGAGGTGCGACCAGACGCCGGCCAGCTCGATGCCTGGCGTGGCTGCAAGTGTCCGCGCTGTATCGGTGGCCGCTTCCTCGGGGACGCCGCCGCGCTGGAGCCCGGTCTCGACTTCGAGGTGGAGGCGCAGCGTGGCATCGCCCTGCCTCACCGGTCCCCACGCCGCCAGCAGCTCGGCTGCTCCGTCGACGTCGGTGACGGCCAGCTCCAGCCTTGCCTCCGCGGCTTCGTGAACGGCCGCGGGAGGAATCGGAAACAGCACCAGGAGCGGAACTTGCACGCCGGCCCGTCGCGCCAGGATGGCTTCGTCGAGGGTCGCCACGCACAGCATCCCGGCTCCCGCCCTCTGCAGGGCACGGCCGCATGCCTCCAGCCCATGGCCGTAGGCGTCGGCCTTCAGGACCGGGGCGACCCGCGTGCCGCGACCGCCCAGCACGCGGATCGTGGCCAGGTTCGACTCCAGTGCGTCCAGGTCGATCTCGAGCCAGGCGCCACGGGGAAGCGCGGGCAGTCCCGCCTTCGCCAGCCACGCATCGACCGGGGCGACCCGGCCCTTCAGCCTCCCGTCCCCCGTGGAACAAAACCCACGCGTCGCTGGCTGATCGCCCGGCGGCCGAGGGCCGTGAGATGCCGCCGCACGCGCGCGATCTCGAACGGAAGGTCGGAGGCGAGCAATCCGGAGTCCCCGAGGCGTTCGCGAACATGCTCCGCTGCCACCCCGTGGAGGTAGACCGCGAGGCAGGCCCCTTCGTACGGCGCGGACCCCTGGGCGAGCAGGGACCCCACGGTGCCCGCGAGGACGTCACCGGTGCCCCCGGTGGCCAACGCAGGGTTCGCGAAGCCCGCCATCGCGGCGCGACCGTCGGGAGCCGCGACGACGGTATGCGCCCCCTTCAGGACCACGACACGACCCCAGCGCGCAGCTGCGGCGCGGGCGCGCTTGACGCGCGCGCCGTCATCGTCGGGGACCGCCGAGCCGTCGAGGCGTGCGAACTCCCCCGGGTGAGGCGTGAGCACAGCGGCTCGTCGGGCGGCGGACCACCACTCGGGCGTCTTCGCAAGCGAGTTCAGCGCCTCGGCGTCGAATACGGCCGACGGCCCCTCCGCAGCGATCAGCCGGGTCACCAGCAGCCGCGTCGCCTCCCCTGCCTTAAGGCCGGAACCGATGAGCAGCGCATCCGGCGCACGCTCCGCGATCAGCGCTGCGGAAGCCTCCGGATCGACCTCACCCGGCGAAGTCTCGGGCAGCGCCATCGTGATGGCCTCGATCACGCGGCCGGCGAAGAGCGGCTGGAGTGAGGCGGGCACGGCCAGGCAGACGAGGCCGGCACCGGCCCGGAGCGCCGCCAGCGCCCCAAGCAGCCCCGCTCCGGCATAGTCGAGCGATCCGCAGACCGCCACCAGCGTGCCGAAGGTGCCCTTGTGCCCCCGGGGATCACGCCTTGGCACGAGCGTCGCAACCTGGTCCTCGTCGAGGCGCTCGACCCCGTCGGGCGGCTCGAAGCGGCGCCAGTCCCGCTCGCGCTCTTCGATCACGACTCGCCTGCCCCCGGCTCGGAGCCCTGGCTCGAGATCGCAGCCCCGGGCCCCCGTGTCCGGTGCTCGGAGCCATCCCGGGCCTCCGTGGCCTCCGCCTCGATCGCATCGCGCTCCAGCCCGCGGAGCCGCTGCATCCGGGCGAGGATCTGCTTCTCGCGATCCTCCAGACGTGCCTCGATGTCGACGGGGAAGACGAACGCGCCACCGCGGGCGCGGACGCCGACGGCGATGGCCACGGCGAAGTCGCGCTCGTGGCTGATGGACACCGCGACGCGCTCCATGCCCAGCTGCTCGGCCCGTCGCAGCGCGCGGTGGTGCAGCCGCACGGTCGGCTGGCCTGTGGGCAGTCGGACGATCTCGATCTCGCGCCAGCCCACGCCCCGGACGCCGAGGCCGAGCACCTTGCTGACGGCCTCCTTGGCGGCCCAGCGCCCGGCCACCGTCTCCGGGCGGTCCCGCGCATAGGCACGCTCGGCGTCGGTGAGGATCCGGTGCGTGAAGCGCGACCCGAAGCGTGCCAGCGCGGCGCGGATGCGTTCGACGTTGATGATGTCGATGCCGAGCTCGGTCGTCCCGTCCGGCGCCGGGATGCCCGGGGACACGGCCTACTCGACGGTGACGGACTTGGCCAGGTTGCGCGGCTGGTCCACGTCCGTTCCCCGCGCCACCGCCATGTGATAGGCGAAGAACTGGAGCGGGATGATGGCGAGCACCGGGCTAAGCACCTCGAGCGTGTCCGGCACCCAGAGGATGTCGTCGGCGAATGAGCGCATCCGCTCGTCGCCCTCCGTCGCGACCGCCAGCACACGCGCGTCGCGGGCGCGCGCCTCCATGACGTTGCTGATCAGCTTCTCCTGTACGACCGAGCGCGTGGCCACGGCGACGAGCGGAACCTCCGCGTCGAGCAGCGAGATGGGTCCGTGCTTGAGCTCGCCCGCCGCGTATCCCTCCGCGTGCATGTAGCTGACTTCCTTGAGCTTCAGGGCGCCTTCGAGCGCCACGGGGTAGGTGATCCCGCGCCCGACGAACATGAAGCCGTGCGAATTGACGTAGCGACGCGCAAGCTCTCGCGAGGACGCAACCAGCTCGAGTGTCCGCTGCGCGTCATCCGGAAGGCGGCGCAGTGCCTGGACGAGCTCCCGCTCCTGCTCGGCGGGGAGCCGGCCTCGCGCTTTTGCGACCGCAGCTGCAAGGAGCACGAGCGTCGTCACCTGCGTGGCGAACGTCTTGGTGGCAACCACCGCGATCTCGGGTCCCGCCTGGAGGAAGAGCACCGCGTCCGAGTCGCGCGTGATGGCCGAGCCGACCGTGTTGGTGACGGCGATGACCGTGCAGCCGCGCTCACGGGCAAGGCGCGCGGGCGCGATGGTGTCGGCGGTCTCTCCCGACTGGGTCACCGCGATCACCAGCGTGCGGTCGTCGAGCGGTGGCGGGCTGTAGCGGAACTCCGAGCCGATGTTCCAGCGCGCGGGGAGGCCGGTCCATTCCTGGAAGGCGTAGGCGCCCACCGCCGACGCGTAGTTGGCGCTGCCGCAGGCGACCAGCTCGACCCGCTCGGCTCGCAGGATGGCCTCTGCTACGGGCTCGAGCTCGGTGACCCGGATCTCGTCGCCGTGCAGGCGCCCCGTGATGGCCGCCCGGATGGCACTTGGCTGCTCGTGCATCTCCTTCAACATGAAATGCTCGTAGCCGTCCTTCTCGGCGGCCTCGATCGACCAGTCGATCTCTGTGGCGAGACGCTCGCGCGGTGAACCGTCGATGCCGGTGATGGTCACCGAGTCGGCATGCAGGTCGGCCACGTCACCCTCCTCGAGGAAGATCACG
>JBBSGX010000096.1:0-9184 GCA_038253685.1 Candidatus Limnocylindrales bacterium
AGCCGCCCTCGTCGGCCCAGCTGCTCGCTACCAGCTCGTCGCCCAACTCAGCCGAGCGGATGTACTCGAGCCGGTAACGCCGAGGGACGCGATTCAGGGCCGCCCCATCGCCCGCCTCCAGCAGGGCTGCCTCGACATAGTCGACGTACGTGGCGTTGTTGACGTGTGCCATCGGGTCCAGGTCCTGCGGTCGGACCGCCAGCCGACTGTGGCCGGCGTTCTCGGGCGCTTCCGCCAGCTCGACGCGCCCCGGCGTAAAGGAGGCACCGTCCGAGAAGAATCTCGCCAGCTCGTCGGGCACCCGGGCAGGGCGCCCGGCCGCGTTGAGGAGCACCCAGTCGATGTGCGCGCTGGCCAGGGGCCGGCCACCGTCCCCTTCGCGGAACGTGCTCTCCCGGCGCGCCCAGACGCGGCGCCACCCGATGACCTCCGTCGAGACGGTCAGCGTGTCGCCATTGGCAACCGGCTCGCGGATCTCGAGGTCGACGCAGCGCACCAGCCACAGCAGCCCGTGCCGTCGATACCAGTCGCGGTCGAAGCCGGCCGCCTCGCTGTGCCGCCAGGCGAGGTCCTGGCCATAGCGCAGGTAGCCTGAACTGCGCAGATTGCCGTCGGAGCCGCTCTCATCGAAGCGCACCCTGTACTCGGCTTCGAAACGACGCGTCACGGCCATGCGGGCAGTGTAGGAGAGGCTGGATTCCGCGACCTTCTGTGGCCTGCAGGCGCTTGACAGCGCTGAGGCTGATCCCGTAGTCTCTTAGCACTCTCGTGTTGAGAGTGCTAATGCCAAATGGGCGGCCCCAGTCCGACCGGCTCGGCGTCTCCGTGGGACTCATCCCACACGATCGCTCCGCTCGCACCAAGGCGTTCGAGCGAACGTTCGAGACCCGTGGCCACCAGGACAGGTCCCCGAGATCCACGCACACCTGTAGGAGGGAACCGCGTTGGCGACTGCCACTGCGACCAAGCTCAAGCCGTTGGGCGATCGAGTCGTTATCAAGCCGACTCCCCGCGAGGAGATGACCAAGAGCGGCATCGTCCTGCCGGACACCGCAAAGGAAAAGCCCCAGGAGGGCACCATCATCGCCGCCGGCCCGGGTCGCCTGACCGACGAGGGCAAGCGCGAGCCGATGGACGTCAAGCAGGGCGACAAGGTGCTCTATGCCAAGTACGCCGGCACCGAGTTCAAGGTCGACGGCGATGAGCTGCTCATCGTCAGCCAGAAGGACATCCTGGCAATCGTCCAGGAATAGCCTGGCGATCGATGCGGGCGTTGCCGCCTGCGCTTCTCAAGGAGGAAATAACGAGACGTGGCTAAGCAACTGATTTTTGACGAGACCGCTCGTCGTTCACTCAAGCGTGGCGTTGACCGCCTCGCCGACGCCGTCAAGGTGACGCTCGGCCCCAAGGGCCGCAACGTCGTGCTGGACAAGAAGTTCGGCGCACCGACCATCACCAACGACGGCGTAACCATTGCCCGCGAGATCGAGCTCGAAGAGCCGTTCGAGAACATGGGCGCCCAGCTGCTCAAGGAAGTGGCCACCAAGACCGACGACGTCGCCGGCGACGGGACCACGACTGCCGTGGTGCTCGGCCAGTCCCTCGTCAACGAAGGCCTCAAGAACGTGACCGCGGGCGCCAACCCGATGATCGTCAAGCGCGGCCTGGACAAGGGCGTCGAGGCGATCGTCGCGGAGCTCAAGAAGAACGCCCGCCCGGTCGACAACCGTGCGCAGATCGCGGCGGTGGCCGCCATCAGTGCCGCCGATCCGGAGGTCGGTGAGCTGATCGCCGAGGTCATGGACAAGGTCGGCAAGGACGGCGTCATCACCGTCGAGGAAGGCCAGTCCATCGGTCTCGAGAAGGAATACACGGAGGGGATGCAGTTCGATCGCGGCTACATCTCGCCCTACTTCGTGACCAACGCCGACCGTATGGAGGCGGTGCTGGAGAACCCGGCCATCCTCATCACGGACAAGAAGATCTCGAGCATCCAGGAGCTCCTTCCCGCGCTCGAGAAGGCCGTCCAGCTGGGCAAGCCGCTGTTCATCGTTGCGGAGGACGTGGACGGCGAGGCCAACGCCACCCTGGTCGTCAACAAGCTGCGCGGCACCGTCTCCGTGCTCGCCGTCAAGGCGCCCGGCTTCGGCGATCGCCGCAAGGAGATGCTGCGCGACCTGGCGATCCTGACCGGCGCCAACGTCATCAGCGAGGAGCTGGGCCGCAAGCTCGACTCCGTCACGCCCGAGGACTTCGGCGGCGCCCGCCGCGTCGTCTCGACCAAGGACGACACCACCGTGGTCGACGGCGACGGCAACGCTGATGAGATCAAGTCGCGAATGGCGCAGATCAAGGCGCAGATCGAGGACACGACCTCCGACTACGACAAGGAGAAGCTCCAGGAGCGCTTGGCCAAGCTGGCCGGCGGCGTAGCCGTCATCAAGGTCGGCGCGGCCACGGAAGTCGAGCTCAAGGAAAAGAAGCACCGCATCGAGGACGCGCTTTCGACCACCCGTGCGGCGGTCGAGGAGGGCCTCGTCGCCGGCGGCGGCACCGCGCTGCTGCAGGCCATCCCGGCGCTCGACAAGCTCACCCTCGAGGGTGACGAGGCAGTCGGACTCAGCATCCTGCGCCGCGCGCTGGAGGCTCCGGTCCGCCAGATTGCCGAGAACGCCGGCCAGGAAGGCTCGGTCGTCGTGGCCGCCGTCCGCGGCATGAAGATCGGCGTGGGCTACGACGCCCTTCGCGGCGAGTACGGCGACATGTTCAAGAAGGGCATCGTGGACGCCGCAAAGGTGACCCGATCGGCCCTTCAGCACGCTGCCTCCATCGCCGGCATGGTCCTCACCACGGAGACGCTGGTGACCGATCTTCCGGAGAAGGAGAAGGCTGCCGCCGGTGGCCATGGTCACGGCGGGGACATGGACTACTAGAGGTCCTTCGCCCAGGTAGACACCGAAGAGCCCGGGCCGTGAGGCCCGGGCTCTTCGATTTGAGACGTTGCGATCGGCACGGAACGATCTCCGCTGCCGGAGTCGGAGCCGCCACAAGGCGTCGCGGCTTCGTTCAGGCAGATGTGACCGCGGCGAGCTCCCGTGCGAGGGCGAGGGCCGCGTCCTCGGCCAGGGCACGGCCCTCGCCGAGCCAGCCGTCGATCGCATCCCTCGGCAGGGCGGCCTTCGTCGCCAGCTCCTCCGGCTCCAGTACGCCCATGAGCGCATTCGGTGCGCCTCCGCCGAGTCGCTCCACGAGGGCCCGCGATGCGCCTTCGAGTCGAAGCCCGCGCTCGAAGTCGCCGCGCTGGGTCGCATCGGACGCCAGGTCGTGCAGCGCCATCGCGACCATCGTTCCATCCCCGATCTCGAGTGCGCCATCCAGCTGCTCGCTGGCCGCGTCGCGCGCCTCGCCGTGCCGGCCCAGGTACTGAAGCGCACGACCGAGCACGCCGACGGCGTTGAAGTAGAGGTAGTCGTCGCCGATGGCCCGAAACAGCGGAACGACCCGAAGCATGCCATCCCGGGCCTCGGCGTAACGGCCGTCGAGGAAGTCCGCGAAGGCGCTACCCATCAGCGCGTTGGCGACGGCGGTGCGATCGCCGATCCCTTCGGCCACGCGCCCGCTTTCCCGGTACGAAGCCCGCGCCGCGTCGTAGTCGCGGTCGATGGCGAAGATGAAGCCGAGCGAGTAGTTGGCCTCGGCTTCGCTCGCGAGGTCGCCGGTCGCCCTGGCGCTCTTGAGCATCTCCTGGTATGCCGCCCGCGCCGCGACGTAGTCCCCCAACCAATAGCGCAGGCCTGCGAGCCCGTTGAGCGCCCGGGTCCGGCCGTGGCTGGCCACCCTGGGTGCCCGAGCGAGGATCTCCGAGGTCCATCGGTCGCCCTCCCGCAGGTGGCCGCGCAGGTGCCAGAACCGCCACAGCGCGCCGGCGGCCTCGGTGGCCAGCTCAAGCTCACCGGCATCGATGGCCCAGCGCAGGGCGGCCCGGATGTTGTCGTGGTCCCGGCCTGCTCGATCGAGGTGCTCCGGCGAGGCCGTGAACTCCGGACCGAGCTCGATCGCCAGGCCCAGGAAGCGCGTCCCATGAGCCCGTGCCACGGCCTCCAGCTCGCCCGCCTCGCGGAGTTGCTCGATGCCGTACTCGCGGATGGTCTCCAGCATGCCGAAGCGGGGCTCGCCCGACTCGGCGTCCTGCCGCACGAGGCTGTGGTCGACGAGGCCGTCGAGCGCGTCGAACACCTCGGTGGGCTCACCGGAGACGGCGGTGGTCACGGCCTCGGCGTCACCGAGATCCCACCCACCAACGAAGATCGCGAACCGCCTGAAGGCCGCGCGGTCGCCGGTCTCCAACAGGTCGTAGCTCCAATCGATTGCGCCCCGGAGGGTCCGCTGCCGGTCCGTGCGGTCGGCCGATGTCGATTGCAGCAGGTCCAGCCGCCGCTGGAGCCGAGACAGCAGCGCCTCCGGCGGGAGCAGGCGGATGCGTGACGCTGCCAGCTCGATCGCGAGCGGGAGCCCGTCGAGGCGAGCGCAGATCTCGACGATGGCCATGGCGTTCGCCGCGGTGAGCCGGAAGTCCGGGCGCACCGTCGTCGCCCGCTGCAGGAAGAGCGCGACTGCCTCCGATTGCGTCAACGCGTCGAGGTCCGGTACGTCGGAGGCTGCGGGAATGCGAAGCGGAGGCACCGGGAACTCCTGCTCCCCGGCGAGGTGAAGCGGCGCCCGGCTGGTGACCAGGATCCGCGGCTCCTGCGTGCGCTCGAGCAGCCCTGAGACGACGTCCGCCGCGCCCAGCACCTGCTCGAAATTGTCGAGGATCAGCAGGAGGCGGCTACCGCGGATGCGGTCGGCCACGGTGTCGACGGAGCTTCGGCCTACCTCCTCCTTCAGCCCGAGCGTCTGACGGATCGTCCCTGCGACCAGCTGTGGATCGGAGATCGGCGCCAGCGGCACGAACGCGATCCCGTCGGGGAACATCCCGGACGCGGCGCCGGCAGCCTCAATCGAGAGGCGCGTCTTGCCCGTGCCTCCGGGACCCGTGAGCGTCAGGAGTCGGGTTCGATCGAGCAGCTCGCGGATGCCGCCCACCTCCGCCTGGCGGCCGACGAAGCTCGTGAGCTGCGTCGGAAGGATCTCGAAGCGCGCGGAAACCGACCGGATCGGCGGAAAGTCGGTCGGAAGGTCGGCGATCACCAGCTGGTAGAGGTGCTCCGGCCGGTCGAGATCCTTGAGCCGGTGTTCACCCTTGTCGGCGAGCGTGACGCCAGCGGGTAGGGCCCCGAACACCAGGTCGCGTGTCGTCTGCGAGATGAGGACCTGGCCGCCGTGGGCGGCGGACGAGATCCGCGCGGCGCGGTGCACGTCGAGCCCCACGTACTCGTCGCCGGCCAGTCCGACCTCGCCCGTGTGCAGGCCCATCCGGACCCGCAGCGCAGTGCCGAGCGGCCAGGCATGCGCCTCCAGGTCGCGCTGCGCCTGGACGACCGCCGCCACGCCGTCGACGGCCGCGCGGAAGACCACGAAGAAGGCGTCGCCCTCGGTCTTCACCTCCACGCCACGGGCGGTCCCGACTGCCGCCCGGATCAGCCGGTGGTGTTCCGCGAGCATGCCGGGCCACGTGTCCCCGACCTGCTGGATGAGGCGGGTCGAACCTTCGATGTCAGTGAACAGGAAGGTGATCGTTCCGGTGAGCCGCTCGAGCCTGGTGTCAGCCATCCCCGCCGATTATCGGGGCACGCCCGACCGAGTGCGGCCGGTGCTGACGCGGTTCGTGGACTGCCGGATGAACCGCGACGTCTAGAATCGGTAGGTGCCAGACAGTCTCCAGGAGGGATTTGCCTGGGAGTTCGAGAGCGCACCCGAACCCCCGCCCGAACCCCCGCCCGAGCCCGATGCCGAGTCGTCCGTCGACGATGCGCCCGATCCACGCCAGAGCACGCGTCGCAAGCGCACAGGCAAGGCTTCGGCCGGCGAGGACGGGCCAGATCTCGAACCGGGCGAGGATGCCGCCTGGTTCGCCACCCTCGCGGCCACGGCCGGCCCCGATTCCGCCGCGCGGGCGCCGAGGAAGCCGAAGGCGGCCCCGGCCGGGGCGGAGGCGCTCGCCAAGAAGATCGTCTCGCGCCTCAACCCGGAGCAGGCACGCGCCGTCACCACGACCGAGGGCCCGCTGCTCATCCTTGCCGGCGCGGGCTCGGGCAAGACGCGCGTGCTCGCCCACCGCGTCGCGTACCTCGTCGGCGTCCGGGGCGTCCACCCCTGGCAGATCCTCGCCGTCACCTTCACCAACAAGGCCGCGGCGGAGATGCGGGAGCGCATCCTGGCGCTCGTCGGCGAAGGCGGCAGGGACGTGGCCATGGGCACCTTCCACGCCCTCTGTGCCCGGGTCCTGCGCCGCGATGGCGCGGCCATCGGGCTCGATCCGCGATTCGCCATCTACGACACGGACGATCAGACCGGGGTCATGAAGCAGGTCCTGCGTGAGCTGGAGCTTCAGGGCACGGGGGAGTTGCGACCCTCGGCCGTGCTCGGCGCCGTGAGTCGCTGGAAGAACGACCTCCTCGGTCCAGCGGAGGCGGCTCACCAGGCGCAGGGCTACATCGAGCAGCTCTACGCGAAGGCCTACGTGCGCTACGCGGAGCGACTCACGTCTGCCAGCGCCCTCGACTTCGACGATCTCCTGAACGAGGCCGTGCGGCTCTTCGAGCAGGCCCCGGCCGTACTGACGCGCTACCAGGAGCGGTGGCGATACCTGCACGTCGATGAGTACCAGGACACCAACCGCGCGCAATACCTGTGGGTCAAGCTCCTGGCCCAGCGGCATCGCAATCTGGCCGTGGTGGGAGACGACGACCAGAGCATCTACAGCTGGCGCGGCGCGGACCTGCGCAACATCCTCGATTTCGAGCGTGACTATCCGGACGCGACCGTCGTCAAGCTCGAGCAGAACTACCGTTCGACCCAGCTGATCCTCGACGCAGCGCACGCCGTCGTCTCCCGCAACGAGGGCCGCAAGGACAAGAAGCTGTGGACCCAGAACCCGCGCGGCGTGCTGATCGAGCGCTTCGAGGCGGACCGCGAGGACGAGGAAGCCGAATGGATCGCGCGCCACGTTGAGGCCCTTGTGGCCGGCCGCGGCTCGGCAGGCTCGATCCTCGCCCGCCGCGCCGACGACGGCGACGAACGCACGTATCGCCTCAGGGACATCGCGGTGATGTACCGGACCAACGCGCAGAGCCGCGCCATCGAGGAGGCGTTCCTGCGCTACGGGCTGCGCTACCAGCTGGTGGGCGGGACGCGCTTCTACCAACGGCGCGAGGTCAAGGATGCGCTCACGTACCTGCGGGTGCTGCGGGGCGACCACGACGTGGCGGCGTTTGAGCGGATCATCAACGTTCCGCCGCGGGCCATCGGCGAGCGAACGATCGAAAGCCTGCGCGCGCTGTCCGCGGAGCGGGGCGGCAACGTGTGGGAGGCGATCGAGGCCGCCGCCGCGGGCCAGGGCGAGATCGTCCCGCGGACCCGCAACGCGCTGGTGGGGTTCGCCGAGCTGGTGCGTCGGCTGCGCACGCGGGTCGGACTGGTGGCACTGCCGGAATTGCTCGACCTCGTGCTCGAGGAATCCGGCTACCGCCAGATGCTCATGGACGGCTCGCAGGAGGGCGAGGATCGTTGGGCCAATCTGCTCGAGCTACGGGAGGTCGTGGATCGTTATGGCGACCTCGAGCCGGAGGACGCGCTCGACCGCCTGCTCGAAGAGACAGCGCTGGTGGCCGACCAGGACGCCTACCAGGTCGACGCCGACGCGGTGACACTGATCACCCTGCACGCGGCCAAGGGCCTGGAGTTCGACATTGTCTTCATCTCGGGGCTGGAGGAAGGCGTCTTCCCGCATTCCCGCGCGCTCGACGATCCACGCCAGATGCAGGAGGAGCGGCGCCTCGCCTACGTGGGCCTGACCCGGGCGCGCCACCGCCTGTACCTGACCCACGCCGCGCAGCGCGCGACCTGGGGCCGCGGCGGGTTCTCCGTTCCCTCGCGCTTCCTGCTGGAGATCCCGGGTGAGCTGATGCACGGTCCCCGGCTCGTCGTCCAGGACGAGGGAGACGAGGACCAGCGACCCGAAGATGAGCGGCTCATCGGCTACGACCTCTCGGGTGTCCTCGAGCGCGGGGCAGGCAGTGCCCGCCTGGTCAGGCGCCGAGCCCTGTCATCGCTCGGGCCGCGACAGTTGCCGCCCGGAGGTGGCTACTCGCCGCCGCCCGGAGCGCCGCGGCAGGGCGAGTCGTTCCGGACCTCGCGGGACCTTGCCGCGCGGCGCGAGGCGTACTACGGCCGTGGCACGGTGCCCCAGCCCGACGACGCGTCCCGCTCGCTCCAACCCGCCGACGGGGAGCGGAAGCCCGGCACCATCCCGCCACGGCCGATCGTCCCAGGGGAACGCCGCTATCGCGACGGCGACCGGGTGCGCCATCGCGCGTTCGGGGACGGCACTGTCGTGACGTCCAAACTGACGCGCGACGACGAGGAGGTCACGGTCGCGTTTCCCGATCGCGGCATCAAGAAGCTGCTGGCGAGCCTGGCCAACCTGGAGCTGATGGGCTAGACCCGGCGGTCAGTTCCGGGAGACGCAGATCCCGCCGTTGAAGTCTGCCCAGGCGATCACGACGTGGCCGTTGAAGGCACGTCGCTCGGCCATGTACCGGACGTCGACGCCCGACGCGACCGGTGACTGGTGCCAGGTGCCGCCACTCCGAACCTCGTTGCGGATGACCTGGTCGCCGAGCGCAACGTTGGGCCGCCCCAGCGAATCGGGTGGCATGCGGCCCTATCTCGTGGTCGTCATGACCGCGGCCGCGCGCAGCAGGGGAGAGGTGAGGGCCTCGTCACGACGCTGGGTCGAGGCAGCGGCGCCGTCTTTCGCCCCGGCCGCCCGGGTGAGGATTCGCCACGCCGTGGCTTCCGGCAGCGCCACCTCGGCGTCCGCCGTGAACGCGCGGGGCTCCCTGCTTGTCGGCGCCGCGGCCTCCGATCTGGGCGCGACAAGCCGCCATCGCCGCGCGCGTCTCTCCAGGGTCCAGCTTCCTCCGGCATCCCCGCGCACCCAGATCGCCACCGTCGTGCCGGCTGGCGCTCGCACGCGGGCATAGGTGCGGGGCAGGGCCAGCATCGCGGCTTCGAGGACGGG
>JBBSGX010000097.1:0-9089 GCA_038253685.1 Candidatus Limnocylindrales bacterium
ACGCTGACGGCCGGCACGGTGCTGGTCATGTGGATCGGCGAGCTCATCACGGAGCGCGGCATCGGCAACGGCATCAGCTTCATCATCTTCGCCGGCATCGTCGCGCGCATCCCGAGCGGCCTCGCGACGTTCCTCCAGAACCCGGACGTGGCGGCGGGCCTCGCCTTCGCAGCCCTCGGCATCGTCGCTGTCGGGGTGATCGTCTACATCCAGGAAGGCCAGCGCCGGATCCCGATCCAGTACGCCAGCCGCGTGCGGGGACGCCGCATGTACCAGGGTGGCGCGACCTTCCTGCCGCTGCGCGTCAACCAGGCAGGCGTGATCCCGATCATCTTCGCGATCAGCATCCTGCTCTTCCCGGTACAGCTGGCACGCTACTTCCAGGCCTCGGACGCAGGCTTCATCAAGGATGTGTCCACGGGAATCATCCAGCTGCTCGATCAACAGAGCCTGCTGTACGTGGCGCTCTACTTCCTGCTCACCGTCGGCTTCACGTACTTCTACACTGCCTTCACGTTCAAGCCTGACGAAACGGCCGACCAGTTGCGCAAGAACGGTGGCTTCATCCCGGGCATTCGCCCCGGCGCACCGACGCGCGACTACCTGGCCAAGGTCGTGTACCGCATCAGCCTCGCGGGCGCCATCTTCCTCGGCATCGTGGCCGTAGCCCCGATCCTCGTCGCGAAACCCTTCTCCGGAAGCGTCGTCGGTTCCTTCACGCTGGGCGGCACGGCCCTGCTCATCGTCGTGTCGGTTGTCGTCGAGACGATGAAGCAGCTCGAGGCGCAGTTGATGATGCGCAACTACGAGGGCTTCATCCGTTGACCAGGGCCGCGCAGGAGCAGGCCGCGAAACCCTCGTCGAATGGCCGTACAGCGAAGCGATCCGGCGGAGATGATCGCCGTATCTTCGTGATGCTGGGTGCCCCCGGCGCCGGCAAGGGCACCCAGGCAGATCGGCTTTCGAAGGCGCTCGGACTGCCCAAGATCTCGTCGGGCGACCTCTTCCGGGAGGCGCTCCGCACCGACTCGAACCTCGGCCGCCAGGTGCGGCAGTACATGGAACGCGGCGCCCTCGTACCGGACGAGGTGACGTTGCGAGTGATCGGAGGCCGCCTCGCGAAGCCCGACACGGAGGCTGGCGCCATCCTGGACGGCTTTCCGCGCACACGGCCCCAGGCGGAGGCGCTCGACGAGATGCTGGCTGCCGAGGGCTCCAGCGTGCGCGGCGCGCTCTACATCGAGGTCGCCCCCGACGAGCTCATCACCCGGCTGGCCGGACGTCGTGTCTGCACCGGGCCCGCCCAGCACGTATATCACGTCATCTGGAGTCCTCCGAAGCAGGAGGGGATCTGCGAGGTCGACGGCTCGCCGCTGGAGCAGCGCCCCGACGACCAGCCCGAGACCATCCGCGCCCGGCTGGACAAGCAGCTGCCGCCGATGTACGAGGTGGTGGATCACTACGCGGAGCGCGGTGCGCTCTGTGCGGTGCGAGGCGATCGCCCCATCGACGAGGTCACGCAGGAGCTGCTGCACGCCATCGCCATGGCAGGGGAGCGTCGCTGACATGGGCTCCCAGGATCGCCGAGTCACGATCAAGAGCGCGGCACAGATCGAGCGCATGGCGGTCGCCGGGCGCCTCGTTGCCGACGTCCTCGACCGCGTCGGCGCGGCGCTGGAGCAGGGCATCTCCACCCGGGAGCTGGACGCCATCGGGGAGCGCCTGATCCGCGATGCAGGCGCAATCCCTTCGTTCATCGGCGTGCCGGGGCACCTGGCGCCGTACCGGCACTCCCTGTGCATCTCCATCGACGAGGAAGTCGTGCACGGCATCCCCGGCAAGCGCCGTATCCGCGACGGGCAGATCGTCTCGATCGATGCCGGCGCGATCGTCGATGGCTGGCACGGCGACGCAGCACGCACCTGGATCGTGGGTGAGGTTCCAGAGCCCACGCGCCGGCTCGTGGCGGAAACTCGACGCGCCATGCTGGCCGGGATCGCGGCCGCCCAGCCCGGCAACGTCCTCGGGGACATCTCGGCCGCCATCGAGGACGTGGCCCTCGCACAGGGCTACGGAGTCGTGCGCTCCTTCGTCGGCCACGGCATCGGCACCGAGATGCACGAGGAACCGCAGGTCACCAACTTCCGCACCCAGAACCGCGGCCGTCGCATCGAGCCCGGCCTGTGCCTGGCCATCGAGCCCATGTTCACGCTCGGCAGCCACGAGGTTCGCGTCCGCCCAGACGGCTGGACGGTGGAGACGCGGGACGGGAGCCTGGCGGCGCACTGGGAGCACAGCATCGCCGTCACGCCCGAAGGCCCGCGCATCCTGACCGTCAACAGCCACCGGGCGGACGACGAGCGGCCCCCGGTCCAGCTCGCGAAGGCCTCGTGACGGTCGCTCTGAACCGGAATGGGCGTCTCGGGCTCGAACCGGATCTCGTGCTTGCCTCAGATCGCGGCGCTCTGATACAATTTCCGTTCGCGCGCCGGGTGCCGCCCGGCACTTGTCCGCGCCATGCGGCCGGCTCGATCGGCCCCGACGGCGCAGTGTCCACCTCACCATTCAGTAGGGGAGTCAACGTCCGCCTGTGGCCAAGAAGGATGCGATCGAAGTGGAGGGAACGGTCATCGAGCCGCTTCCCAACGCCATGTTCGCCATCGAACTGGAGAACAAGCATCGCGTCCTGGCCCACATCAGCGGCAAGCTCCGGATGAACTTCATCCGGATCCTCCCCGGCGACCGCGTTCGGGTCGAGCTATCGCCCTATGACCTCTCGCGCGGTCGTATCACCTATCGCCTCAAGTAACGGAAAACGGAGCAATCGTGAAGGTCGGAGCGTCCGTCAAGGCTCGCTGTGAGCGCTGCAAGATCATTCGGCGCCACGGGACCGTGATGGTCATCTGCAGCAACCCCAAGCACAAGCAGCGGCAGGGCTAGACGTTGGCACGGATCGCGGGAATCGATATCCCGCGCGAGAAGCGCGTGGAGATCGCCCTCACGTACATCTACGGCCTCGGCCTGCCGACCAGCCAGAAGATCTTGGCGCAGGCAAACGTCAACCCCGACACGCGTGTTCGGGATCTCACCGAGGAGCAGGTCAACCGGCTCCGCGACATCATCGACCGCCGGCACAAGGTGGAGGGGGACCTTCGCCGAGAAGTGGCGCTCAACATCAAGCGCCTCCAGGAGATCGGGTCGTACCGCGGTCTCCGCCACCGGCGCAACCTGCCCGTCCGCGGGCAGCGCACCAAGACAAACGCACGCCAGCGGCGCGGTCCCAAGAAGACCGTCGGCATCCGGCGCAAGAAGTAGCCCAAGAGACTCGCGCGAACGGCTCTCGCCTGGGACCCGGAACGCGCGGACACTGACGCAGCAGGAGCAGATTCGGACGATGGCGGAACGCAAACGCGCGGCCAAGACACGGCGCCGGGAGCGCAAGAACGTGCCGGTGGGACACGCCCACATCCAGGCAACGTTCAACAACACGATCGTGACCATCACCGACCCGATCGGTGCCGTGGTCGCTTGGGGCAGCGCCGGGCTGGCCGGGTTCAAGGGCTCCCGCAAGAGCACGCCGTATGCGGCCGCGATGAGCGCCGATGGCGCCGCCAAACGCGCCATGGAACACGGCATGCGCCAGATCGAGGTCTTCGTGAAGGGTCCGGGCGCCGGTCGTGAGCAGGCCATCCGCTCGCTCCAGGCCGCCGGCCTCGAGGTGACCGCCATCACCGACGTCACGCCCATCCCGCACAACGGCTGCCGCCCGCCCAAGCGGCGTCGGGTCTAGGGGCGGCAGATGGCTCGATACAACGGTCCGGTTTCGCGACTCTGTCGTCGGGAGGGCATGAAGCTCTTCCTGAAGGGCAGCAAGTGCTACACCAAGAAGTGCCCCTTCGAGCGGCGCGGCACGCCGCCCGGCCAGCACGCCATGCGGCGTCGCAAGATGTCCGAGTACGGCGTCCAGCTGCGCGAGAAGCAGAAGGTTCGGCGCGTCTATTCGGTGCTCGAGCGGCAGTTCAAGCGCTACTTCGACGCTGCGGAATCTCGCCCGGGCGTGACCGGTGAGAACCTCCTGCGGCTGCTGGAGACGAGGCTCGACAACGTTGTCTACCGGATGGGCTTCAGCTCCAGCCGAAACCAGGCCCGCCAGCTCGTGAACCACGGCCACTTCATGGTCAACGGGCGGCCGACGAACATCCCCTCCTACCAGATCCGCGAAGGCGACAAGGTCGAGGTCCGGCTCACCAGTCGCAAGAGCGAATACTTCAAGAACGTCAAGGATTCACTGCGCGGCGCCCAGCGGCCGGACTGGCTGAGCGTCGATGCCGACCAGTTCACCGGCGCGGTGACCGCACTTCCGCGTCGCGACCAGATGCCTGCCGAACTCAACGAGCAGCTCGTGGTCGAGTACTACTCGAGGTAACGCCCGCCCCATGATCGAACTCGAAAACGCACAGATCGAGCCCGTCGAGGAGCTCGAGTCATATGGCAAGTACGAGGCCAGTCCGCTGCCGGCGGGCTACGGCGTGACGCTGGGCAATGCCCTGCGGCGCGTCCTCCTCTCGTCCCTCGAGGGCGCGGCCGTCACCTCGATCCAGATCCGAGACGTGTACCACGAATTCAGCAGCATCCCGGGCGTGAAGGAGGACGTCACCCAGATCGTCCTCAACGTCAAGAAGCTGCGACTGAAGAGCTACGCCACGCATCCCGTCCAGCTGAAGCTGGTCAAGACGGGCGCCGGCGCGGTCACCGCCGCCGACATCCTCGAGTCCGCGGACGTGGAGATCGTCAATACTGACCAGCCGCTCATGACGCTCGACTCGGACGACGTGACGATCGAGCTCGACCTGACCGTGGAGCGCGGCGTCGGCTACCTGGCCGCCGAGCGCGCCGAGCAGCTGCCCATCGGGGTGATCCCGGTGGACGCCATCTTCACGCCGGTCCGCAAGGTCAACTACCACGTGGAGAACACCCGCGTCGGCCAGATGACCAACTACGACAAGCTGACCCTCGAGATCGAGACGGACGGGACGATCGCCCCCGAAGACGCGCTCTCGCGGGCGGCCGGGATCCTGGTGGCTCAGTTCAGCCTCTTCACCAACGCCGGCAAGGCCCTCGCGGACGTCGACCGTGCCGCCGGCGGGGGGCCGTCGCTGCCGCAGAACATGCTTGACATGCCGATCGAGGACCTCGACCTGCCGATGCGGGCCTACAACTCGCTGAAGCGCAACAACATCGTCAAGGTGGCCCAGTTGCTGGCCCTCCAGGACGAGGACCTGCTGCGCATGCGCAACTTCGGCAAGAAGTCGCTCGACGAGATGAAGGAACGCCTCCGGATGCGCGGTTTCCTGCCGCCGGACGAGGGCTCCGAGGACACCTTCGAGAGCGACGTCGAGACGTCGTTCGACGACGAAGACGACGAAGAGGCCTGAGGCGTGGCCCACCGCATCGATGGTCGCAAGCTCAGCCGCAAGACCGGCCCACGCAAGGCCCTCTACAAGAGCCTGATCGTTGCCGTGCTGCGCTACCAGACCATCAAGACCACCGAGGCACGTGCCAAGGAGGTTCGCGGCCAGGTCGAGCGGATCATCACGCTGGCCAAGGACGGCTCCCTTGCGTCGCGGCGACGGATCATCTCCGAGCTGCCCAACGAGCCGCTCGTCATCGACAAGCTTCTCAACGAGATCGCGCCAAAGTATGGAGATCGGAGCTCCGGGTTCACCCGGCTCGTGAAGCTCGGCCAGCGCGCCGGCGACGCAGCACCGATCGTCCAGCTCGAGCTCGTCTAGGCCCGCCGACCGCGGCACGGTGGCTCGTTCCACCGAAGCCCGGACGGCCAAGCGGTCCGCCCGAAAGGGCGGCCTCGTGCGTTATCGCGCACGGGTCGAATACGACGGCACGGACTTTGCCGGCTTTCAGGCCCAGCCTGGCCGCCGCACTGTCCAGGGAGAGCTGGAGAAGGCGCTCACCCGTCTCAATGACGGCGAGCGCATCCGGATCGATGGAGCGGGACGAACCGACGCCGGGGTGCATGCCTCGGGGCAGGTGGTCGCCTTCAGCTATGCGGGACGGCTCTCCGCGGTGGAGCTCGGTCGGTCGCTGGGGGCGATGCTGCCCCCGGACCTTGCGATCGGGCGCATCGGGCGAGTGGCGCCGGGGTTCCAGCCGCGTCAGGCGGCTCGCCTCCGGGAGTACCGCTATAGCATCTGGAACGGTCCGTCGAGTCCACTCCGCGAGCGGTTTGCGCTCGCGGTCGGCGAGCGACTGGATGTGCCGGCAATGGAGCAGGCCGCCCAGGCTCTGGTCGGCCGGCACGACTTCTCCGCCTTTGGCGGAGGGCATCGACAACCGATCCGCACGCTCAAGGGAGTGCGGGTCCGCAGGTCGGGTCGCACGGTCACGATCGACGTGGTCGGAGACGCGTTCCTGCGCCAGATGGTACGGAGCATCGTCGCCGCACTGCTGCGCATCGGGCATGGCGAGGCGACCGAGGAAGAGCTGGTGAACGAATTGCGTTCACCGGGACGGGCCTTCGCCGGAGCGATCGCCCCTCCGCAGGGGTTGTGCCTGCGGCGGGTCGTCATCGGATCGGCGTCCGGCAGAAGGAACGACTAAGGAAGCGAATGAATACCCGGACCTATTCGCCAAGGGCAAGTGAGATCGAGCGCCAGTGGTTCGTCGTGGATGCCGACGGCCAGACCCTGGGCCGCCTTGCCTCGCGTGTCGCGACCCTGCTCGCAGGCAAGCACAAGCCGGCGTATGCCACGCACCTCGACACGGGCGACCATGTCATCGTGATCAATGCCGCCAAGATCTCGGTCGGCCGGGAGAAGCTGGCCACCAAGGTCTACGCTCGTCACAGCGGCTATCCCGGCGGCTTCCGCCAGGAGACGCTCGGCGAGCTGCTTTCGCGTCGGCCTGAGGAAGTCATCCGTCGTGCTGTGAAGGGCATGCTGCCTCGCAACCGCCTGGGTGTGCAGCAACTGCGCAAGTTGAAGATCTACGCGGGCGCCGAGCACCCGCATGAAGCGCAGCGGCCGGAGCCGCTGACGGCAGCAGGAGCGTCCGGTTCATGAGCACCAACGCGTTCTACCAGGGCACCGGCCGGCGCAAGACCAGCATCGCGCGCGTCCGCCTGATCACAGGCGAGGGCGAGATCGTCGTCAACGGCCGCACCCTCGAGGAGCACTTCGGCAACGCGGTCAACCTCGCCGAGATCCTGATGCCCTTCCGCGTGACGGGCACCGAGGGCCGCTACAACGCCCTCGTCAAGGTCGAGGGCGGTGGCTACCAGGGCCAGGCCGGCGCGATTCGCCACGGCATCGCCCGCGCGCTGCTTTCCTCGGATCCCGATCGATCCCGCGTGCCCCTTCGCCAGGCCGGCTTCCTGACGCGCGACCCGCGCATGAAGGAACGCAAGAAGTACGGCCTGAAGCGAGCCCGCAAGGCGCCGCAGTACACCAAGCGGTAGCAGGACTGCCGCAACGCGCGGATGACGCGATACCCTGACGCCTGATGGCTGAGCCGGTTTTCGAGCGGTACAAGGAGGCCCTCAAGCAGGGCCACGTGGCGATGTTCAAGGGCCGGCCAAAGGATGCCCTGGTGCATTACCAGGAGGCGGCCAAGCTCGCCGGTCACCGGCCGCTTCCATTCATCAACATGGGCTCGGTGCTCCTCCAGATGGGGCGCGGCCAGGAAGCCGTCGCGGCCTATGACGAGGCACTGCGCCGCTCGCCGGACGACCCACAGGCGCTCAACGGCAAGGCCGCCGCGCTGCTGGCATCCGGCAAGCGCTCGGACGCCGCGGCGATCCTCCAGCACGTCGCGGAGCTCGAGGCCGAGGAGAAGCGCCTCAAGGTGGAGGCCGAGGCCGACGCCAATGCCGCAGCGTGGGCGGGTGGCCCGGAGCGGCTGCTGATCGCGGCCGAGAAGGCTCAGCAGTCCGGCAACAACGCCGCCGCCATCGAGGCATATGTCGGCGCTGCGGCGGGCTATGCGGACCGCGACCAGCTCGATTCCGCGCTCGACGCGTGCATGCGCGGACTGGGTCTCTCCCTCGGTGCGCCGAGCGTGCACCTCCAGATGGCGCGCATCTACTTCCAGGCCGGCTGGACCGACCGCGCCGTCGAGCGACTTCTGCTGCTCGATCGACTGCTGGCCTTCGACAACGATTCGAATGCGGTCTCCGCACTCCGCGAGCTGGCCAAGATCCATCGGGGCGACGACCCGCGACTCTCGGGGCTGACCGCTCCCGGCGGCTGATCAGCCCGAGCCCGCTGCTACAATCGGCCGACTGATGCAGCAGCTTCTCGACCTGGTCGGGGGCCTCCATATCGAGCCGACGTCACTGCTCGATCTCGCCCTCACCGCTCTCCTGATCTATGGCTTGTTCAGCCTGATCCAGGGCACCCGCGCCGTCCGGCTCGTCATCGGCGCGATCCTTCTCTACGTTGTCTACGTGATCGCCCAGGCGCTCAACCTGCGGCTCCTGACCGCGATCCTCCAGACCGGAGCCGTGGTCGGCCTCCTGGCGCTCGTCGTCATCTTCCAGCCGGAGCTGCGCCGCGCGCTGGAGCGGATCGGCCGCGTCGGCTCGTTGAGCTGGGTGATGGCACCGTCGGGTGCGGCCCACGCAGAGCGCGTCGCGGCCATCGTCTCGCGCACTGCCTCGGCGCTGGCGGCACACGGCATCGGCGCCCTCATCGTCATCGAGCGCGACACCGGTCTTGAGGACGCGGCCGAGTCGGGGGTCATGCTGCATGCCGACCTCTCGCAGGAGCTCCTGCAGTCGATCTTCACGCCGCACACCGCCCTGCACGACGGTGCCGTACTGATCCGCGGCGACAGGGTCCTGGCTGCGGGCGTGGTTCTTCCGCTCTCGGAGACTTCCATCCATCGCGAGCGGTACGGCACCCGCCACCGTGCCGCGATCGGGATCAGCGAGCAGACCGATGCCATCGCCGTGGTGGTCAGCGAGGAGACCCGCCACACGAGCCTGGTCGAGCGCGGCCGCGTGCTGCGCTCGCTCGACGAGGACCGGCTAAGAACGGCGCTGCTGGCACTGCTGCGCCCGCCGGATCCGCGCG
>JBBSGX010000098.1:0-9080 GCA_038253685.1 Candidatus Limnocylindrales bacterium
AACCGCTGGGCCTTCGACGCCAAGCACATCCCGGGCTCGCTGCACTTCGACTCCCCGGACGAGCTCTATGCGGCGATCCGGGCGGGCTGCTCGACTGGAGGACGCCGGGCTCCCGCTCGAGGGCTCGTTCGAGAAAGCGCCATGAGGACCTCGGGCCGCCCGCGACCGCCGCGGCCACAGGCCGTCCCTATGCGCCGGAGATCGAGGCCGAACGGCGAGGCTGGTACGAGCTCGCCGATCTCGTACGGCAGCTGACCCCGGAGGAGTGTCTGGAACCCGGCTACCAACGGGATCCGGATTGGACCGTCCGCGACGTGGTCGGCTTCTCGGCACCTGGCTCGCCGAGGCCGAGGTCCAGTTCGAGACGATTCGTGCGGGCACGTACGAGGGTCACGACGTCGATGTCGACGCGCTCAACGCTGCCTCCTTGAAGCCATGCAGGACCAGCCATGGGATGTCGCGTGGCTCCAGGCGAACGCCGGCCGGACCAGGATGGTGCAGGAGTGGTACGGCCTCGCTCAGCCAACCATGAAGGTGCATGGTGGATCCGCAAGTCCGGCGGCGATCACTATGACGAACATCTCGGACGTCTTCGTGACTGGATCGCCGAGCTCATCCAACGGCGCGCTGAGCTAGCCTCGAGCTGAAACCTGACCCGTGCCGCGCTCCTGCTTGAGCCGATCGAGTCGCCGCGCCAGCGCCTTCTGGATCAGCGCGTAGGTCGGGTTGCCGGCGAGGTTCACCAGCTCGCATGGATCCCCCGATCGGTGCTCGTGCCAGCGCCAACATGGACCGTTGGAGACATCGTAGAGCTCCCTCTCCCCGGTGGCGTACTCGACGTAGTGCCATAGGCAGCCTCGGCCGGGCGCGGACTCGCAACCAATCCCGGCGAGCTTGGACGCGCGAGTGGTTTCGACCGCGTACCAGGGTGGAACCTGGAGTGTGCCATCGGGCATGTCCTGGACCAGCGCGTCACGCCCCAACGTCCTGGATCGATCGAGCAGAATCCGGGCGAAGCTACGCCCATCTGGGGTCTGCTGGCCGTTGGGGTATGGCCCCATGGTGCAGCCGGTCAGCTCGCACACGGTGGGTGCCAGATCGATATTCATGAGTGGCTCGTCGATCGTCCGGCGCCTGGTTCCGAGGGCTTGAGGCCAGGACACAAAGAAGGAGATCGGCGTCGCATACGGTGTGCCTTTCGCGAGGAGGCGATGCGCCCCGGCGTTCATGCCGTTGTCCGTGGTGAGGATGAAGACGGTGTTGTCCAGGCGTCCCTGGCGAGCCAGCTCATCGCGGACGGCTGCAACCAGGTCGTCCACCGCAAGCAGCGTGCGACAGGTGGTCGTGAGGTTATAGGCGGGCGCCTTGAGCAACGGAGCAGCCTGGATGTACTGCGGCTTGTCCGAGACATCCTGCTCGTTGTAGTTGGCGGGCGCCCAGGCGGGGACATTATCGCAGCGCGCGTCGTGCAGGTAGCGCGGCGCGGGCGTGGTCGGACCGTGCGAGGCATAGGGTGAGATCCACCCGAAGATGCGCTGGCCGGGCGGTGTCTTCCGCAGCTCGTTGAGGGCCTTCGCCGCGATCACGTCGGTCGAATAGTCCTTGGGCGCTGTGCCATGGAATTCGCCCGGTGCGTGGCCGTTGTTCCACATCGTGTAGTCGTAGTAGCCACCGGCGTACCCGTGGAAACCGTTCCAGCCCGGCGGGAGGCTCGGGGCAATCAAGGGGTAGCGGTTGAAGTACTTGCCGGCGAGGAATGTGCGGTAACCGACCTGCTGCATCTCGGTCGCGAGACTCACGCTGGGATCGAATAGCCTCACGTCGTTGTGCGTGACGCCGTGGTTCCACGTGTGCTGGCCGGTCAGGAACCCCGCGCGGCCTGGGCAGCACAGCGGGGACTCGCCCTGGAAATTGGTAAATTCAACGCCGTGGCGGACGAACAGCTCACGGATCGTGGGGAGAAACTGCCAGATTCGGTCATCCAATGCGGGCACGTCGTCGGTGACGATCACGATGACGTCGGGGCGACCCGGGCCGGCTGCGGCTTCAGGTCCGGGCAGGCCGACCATCATGAGCAGGACTGCGATCAGGCCGATCGCGATTCGCGCCATGTGCATGCGCATCTCGATTTCCCCCACTTCGTTCGCGCGCAGAACTGCTCCTACGGCTGCGGAGTGAGTTCCGTGCCGGACGCGCTCATCCAGTGTGCGCGCGCTCGTCAACCGTCGCCCGCAGCACCGGCCGAGGCCGGGGCGATCGAGCACGCAACCCCCGGTCAACCAGCTTTGCGCGGGTAGCAGCCCTGGAATGCGGTTGCCAGCCGCGGCACCGTCGACGATGCGACGCGCAATCACTCACGCGGTCCACGTATCCCGACGGCAAGGAGACCGGCCGCCGTAACAACGACGAGCAACGGGATCGCTGCTTTGGCCGCTCGCGGCGGCAGTACGAGTTCGAACAACGGCACGGGATCTCCAAGTCGCGACTGCATCGGGCCGAACGGACAGTTCCCGCGGCCGACCACCAGCGCCATGCCCTCGAGCGACAGAAAGGCCATGCTTGCCGCCAGCCAGCGGTCTCGGCGACGTCTCGCGGCGCTGAGCCAGATGTACCCGAGGCCGGCCATGCTCACAGTCGCCCAGACCGTATGAGCGACGCGGAATGCCTTCGCTTTTGGGTTCGGTTGAGACCAGGTCACGACTGACAGTATCCGCCCCTGGTCACACGGGGCCGCGCGGTTGGTGGCGGGATCAACAGTTGGAGGTGGCAATGGGGAAGCTGATCTACTCGATGAACATCTCGCTCGACGGCTTCGTCGAGACGCAGGATCACGGCCTCGATTGGGTCCTGATCGACGAGGAGCTGCACACGTGGTTCAACGACCAGGCGCGCAGGGCGGACGCGTTCCTCTACGGGCGGCGGCTGTACGAGGTCATGACGGCGTACTGGCCGACAGCCGAGTCCGATCCATCGGCCACGGAGTCCATGCTCGACTTCGCCCGGGTCTGGAACGCGAAGCCGAAGGTCGTCTTCTCGACGAGCCTCGAGAAGGTGGAGTGGAAGAGCCGCCTCGTGACAGGCGACGTTGGCGAGGAACTCGCCAGGCTCAGGGTGGAGTTCGACGGGGACCTTGCCGTCGGTGGCCCGACGCTCGCCTCAGCGTTCATTGAGCGCGGCCTCGTGGACGAGTACCGGCTCCTCGTCCATCCCGTCATCCTCGGGGCAGGCACGCCGTTCTTCCCTGTACTCGACCGTCCCATCGGGCTCAGGCTGCTGGAAACGCGCACGTTCGGGTCCGGCGTGGTGTACCTCGGCTACGCTGCAATCTAGCCGGAGGTCTGGAGCGCGACGCTTCGTGCACGCACGGAAGGGACAGATGTCGGAGGGTCGCATCGCGACCCTCCGACCGGACTGCCGGGCACGTTCGGTGGGTCAGAGGTTCCTGACGATGTACTTGATTGCACGCAGGATTGCTGCCAGAGACGCGAGCGGTGCTGAGCCGTCGAGCAACCCAGCGATGGCGCACAGGAGGTTGCCCAGGAGATTGCCGGGGCCGGGCTGTGCGGGTGGCCATGCCACCAATCCTCACCGGCATCGCGACCGACTTGTTGTTCACGTCACCGACGGAGTGGCCATTGGCATCTTTCAGTTGTCCCGACAGCTTGCCGAGCGCGACGAGCTTGCCTTCTCGGACCCGGAAGCTCTGAGCGTCAAACCTACCGGTGAAATGGCCACCGTCCGCGGTACTTCCCCGGACCGGAAGGTTGGTGAACGTATCTGAGGCGTGCGTGTTCAGCGTGGGCGCAACTTCCGGACCGCGCGCCGGCGTCCTGGCGATTGCAGCCGGCGCAGCGAGGCCGGTTACGAGTGAAACGGTGAGCGCAAGCAGTAGCAGGCGCTTTGGAACATGGGAGTTCTCCTCTCAGCACGTGGTGGAGGGACGCCCTGCCCGGCAGTCGACAGTGGCCGTGCTCACCCAACGAACACGAACCGCAAACGGCGTCCCTGCGGCTGCTGTTGCCCGCCGCGGCGACATCCTCTCGCCCGCCGGTGTCTCTTGGCGTCACATCGCGGCATGCCCGTTTGCGGCAGCGTTGCAGCTCACGAAGTCGTGGGATGAGCGCCGATGAGCCGCGCAACGCAGCGCCAGTGCGAAGGCTAGGACTGGTCCTTGTTCTTGAAGAGCGCCTGGTAGGCCCTGCGGTAGGCGTCGATCATCAGCCGGGACGTGCCCGCCTCCTCAGAAGCAGCGTCCAGGGAGGCAAGTCTGCGTTCCTCCTCGCGCCAGGAGACGATGATCTGCGCGGCGGACAGATTCGCGGGAATGCTGGCGATGGGTGCGTCGACCCCTGCAAGGTGCGCGGCATCCCCGAGTTCGGTTTGCCCTTGAGCGTCTGCCAATAGAGCCCGGGCCGCTTCTTCGACTTCGACCGAGAGCGCGAGAAAACGAGGATCGGAGGGGGGAAGATCGCGCTTCCGGTCTTCCAGCTCACCGAGCCGCTCGAGCTGCGCCACAAACGTGTCCGACTCGGCACGCAGCCCCGCAGCGGTCACGTCCTGTTTCCGCGATCTCGCGTCTGGCATAGGACTAGTATGCCGCGTCTAATTCAGCCGGTCGGGTCGAATCTGGATCCTGTCAACTGGAGGCGGTGCGCTTCTTCGCGATCCTTGCGCGCTGACTCGATGTCCTCGCTCACTCCCGTGGCCTGTCCGTTCGTGGACCGCGATGTCGGGTCATACGCGCGAGAAAGGCTTCGGCTTCATCGCCGTTCCATATCAGGAACCGGCCGCCCGGCTTATCCTGATCACCGGGGAGAGGGTGGAGCCCGGCCGCGGTCTGGGCCACGGCCGGGCGTCGCTCAGCCGCCAGGAGAGCGGCTCCAACGAAGGCGCCCGGCCACGGGTTGAAGCACGACCGGACAGCAATGGAGTCTGCGACTGGCTCGGCCAGAGGCAGTGCATCCGCGCACCACGCCGCGAAATCTGCAGGCATCGGCGCACCACTTCATGGGTCTGGCAGGCCGGTCACGTTCCCGGCGTGGCGCCCAAGCCGGTACAAGCACCGCTTCGTCCCCAGTACATCCTGGCCATCGGTGGGGAACGGGGCCGTCGCTACGCTCGGTTGGATGTTGTTTGCACGTCGGCTCGGGAACGCGCTGGTGGTCTCCCTCGCAGTTTTGCTGCTCGTGGGCCTTGCCGTCGCGACGATCATCCTCATGGTGGCGCTCGTGAATCTGGGTGAGTACTGACGCCCCGACCTGTAGGTCGACTTGAGTGCCCCTGGCTCCACGAGTTCGGAGCGGAGACCGCCTGAGCTCTCGCCCAACTTGACGAGCGCCGTCGTCGTAGCGCATACACCGCATCACACAGATGGGCCGAAGCAACGTTCACGAGCGCATCCGCACGCATTGTTGGGCGGAGACATGACGAGTCCCGAGGGCCCGCAACTTGAACGGATGGCGCAGCCAGCCGACGGCGGGCGCGGGGGTCCCACACAGGGGTACCGAAGACGTCGACGAGGCGCACGAGTTCGCTGAGGCACGGCGACCCTCGGATCAGGCCATGCGGTTCGCGACCAAGTATGTGGTGATCGTTCTTGCATTTGCCGCGCTCTTGATCGTGGGGATCAAGGAGCTCATCGAGGTTCGCGGTGGCCCCGAACCTGCAATGGCGGCCGACGAGATCGTCGCCAGACGAGTGTGCCGCCTGGGAAAGGGACATCCCCCCAACAGTCATCCAGCTCCTGTTTGCCGACCTGGCCGCCTCCGCCACTCCACCGTGCCGGAGCTGACGGAGGGCTGATCGCCGGGCCCGTGCATCGTCAGGAGAGCGCGCGGGTTGTCGACCAATAGCGACTGAACTTCGCTGTCGTCCATTCCGCGGCGCCTGAGCTCGGGCACGAAGGCGGCGAGGACGGTTTCATAGGTCCGGAACGATGCTGCTCCGCCCTCCGGTTCGCCGACGTTGTACTCGCCTGCGTCGTGCGAGACGAGAACACGACCAAGATGACCTCGTTCCGCGAGCCCGATGACCAGCTCCGCATGGCGCAGGACCGTCTCCGGCCCCACGCCGTCGAGCTCGACCCATGCGCCGCGCGCCGCTGCCCCCACGAGAACGGCAGGATCGACGACGTTCTGGGCATGGACCCAGACGAAGGCTGATAGCGGGACCCCGCGGCTCTCGAGGAGGTCAAGCTGCGCCAACCCGGCGACCGCATCGCCTGTGTGGGAATGGATCGCCATGCCGGTCGCGCGATGCGCGATCGCGGCGGCGTTGACCAGCTTGGCATCGATCTCGCTCAAGTGGCCAGCGTCCACGCCGATCTTCATGAACGCGGGTCGGATCGACGTGCCCTCGATCCCCTCCTCGCGCTCTCGTATCCAGTCGTCCGCGAGCGACTCGGCCGAGGCCTTGAAGGCGTGGACCGGCACAAAGCGGTCCTCCGCAGCTCCGTAGTAGCCGGTGTTGGTGAGGATGTTGAGGTCGGCCTCTCTCGCCAGTCGCTCCAGGAGACGGACATCCCTGCCGAGATAGGCGGGCGTGCATTCGAGAATCGTCCGAACACCCAGCTCCCGCGCCCGCCGCAGGTGCGGCGTGACAACTTGCACGACGGCTTCGGGGTCGTAGCGGTCTCGGCTCGTCAGCTCGGCCCCGACCCAATCGACAAGGACATGCTCGTGGACGAGGGTGACGCCGAGGTCATCCACGTCAACCGATCCGAGCACAGTCTCGACGCTGGTCACGGCAGCAGTATCGGCGCCCCCAACGCGGCGGGTCGAGCGGCAGGGGCGGACAATCAGGGCATGAGGGGCGTGTCCATCAGTCGCTGTGCACCGTGCCCGCGCGGTCCCAAACGCACCACCTGGCGAGCTACTTGTCGAGAATGCGGTCCGCCTTGGCGTCGATCTTCTTCTTGTCAGCGCCTGAGAGATTTCCCTTCTCCTCCTGCTGCGAGGCTCGGGCCTTGGCGTTGCGGGCATGAGACTTCTCAGGCATCGGGTACTTCTTCTCGTCCGGAAGGCCGAACTGCGAGGACTTCAGCGAATCGCGCTTCTTCTCGCTCAGGGTCGCCATAAATCGGTCTCCTCTGGTGCGGGAGACGCCGCGAGCGTGACGCCGGCACGCAGGGACAGCATCCACGGAGGGCGGAGCACGGGGGCGTCACGTGTCGACATGGGCGCTTGCGCCGGCGTTGCAGATGCGCCATGCCATCGGGGGCAATCCGGTGGCCGCGGCCAACCGCTCCGAGGCCGGCCCTCGTGCTCGACCTGCGGAGCTCGTGCCCGCCATGGCGGGGGATACGAAGTGGAAGTCGCGCTACAACGGCCCGGCCAAGGGCGATGACGGCGGGACGTCGGTGGCCGTGAGCGCCGACGGCTCCACGGTGTTCGTGACCGGTGGTGGCACCGGAACGCTAGCGGCTACGACTACACCACGGTGGCCTACCGCGCGTCGACCGGCGCGGCCCGATGGTCGAAGTCCTACGACGGCCCGGGCCACGGGTTCGACCAGGCGACCGCTCTCGGCTGGTGGCCTACAGCGCCTCTACAACGGCCCCGCCGACAACACTGATGACGCAAACGCCATCGCGGTCAGCCCTGACGCATCTATGGTGCTGGTGACGGGAGCGAGCATCGCTACCTGCGGCGCCTCTGCCTACGCGACTGTTGCCTACGACGCGTCGACCGGCGCCGAGCTTTTGGGTGAGGCGATACGGTGGCGTCGGGCCCGGCAACGACTACGCGTATGCCCTGGCAATCCGTTCCGATGGATCCGCCGTGTTCGTTACCGGCGAGAGCACCGGCTCGACGGGTTTCTTCGACTTCGCCACGCTGGCGTACCGCCTGCACTGATCAAAGCCAGCCGCGGCGGCGCGCAAACAAGAGCGTGGCTACGGCCAGGACGACCATGCCGGCGACGACGATGAAGAAGTACGACGGCTCGTCGAAGAAGGTTGGGTGAAAGTTCATCCCCGTCACGCCACCAACGACTACCGCCGGCAATAGGACGCTCGAGACAACGGTCAGGACTCGCATGATGTCGTTGGTGCGTTGGCCCGTGCGAGTCATGACGATGTCGAATGAGCCGAGCACGGAATCGCGGGTGCTGTCGACCGCATCAAGGTGCGCTCCAACCTGCTCGTCAGCTCCGGCAACGGGGCGCCAATGGGTTGGTTTTCGTCGTCGGTGGGTCGCGCCAAGGCCGCATACACCTCGCGCTGTGGCGCAAGCGTCCGCCGGAGGACGGCGATGCGGTGCCGCGCCGACACCAGATCGCCGAGCAGCGCGTCTGAGGGCTCACGCCCGAGCGCCCGCTCATCGATTTCGTCCAGCCCGCGCTCGATGTCTTCGAGTTCCGTGTAGAAGCCGTTGAGCATGCCCTCGAGCAACAGGCCCACGAACGTGCCGGCGTCGAGATGTCCGAAACGCGGGTCGCCGGCGACCGCGGCCACAGGGTCCTCCAGTCCGAGAACGGCCGTGTCGTGCGCCAAACGAAGGAGTCGTGGGTCAAATTTGCTGAGCGGCGAAGGTCCGCTGCTGGCGGAGGCGGCGGGTAGGGGCGCCAGGAATTCGATGCCGACTGGGTTGCCGTCGCGATCGAGATCCACGACGTAGTCGTCGCCGGATTCCTGCCACAGGACAACAGACTGGCTGACGCCGCTTGGGATCAGCCTGTCGCGAAAGACGAGGTAAGCGTCACACTGCCAGGCGGCGCGTCGGCATTCCGTGAGCTGTGCGGCGAGATCCGGGCCGCCTTCCTGATGCCGCGCAGCCATCCCAACGAACATAGCGGGATCGAAGTCGAACCAGACGAGTTCCTGACCGTGGAGATGCCGAAGGCGGGCGATCGTTCATCGACGAGAGTGTGCCCTTCACAGCATCGTTCTGTGCGCGGGCGCAGGCAAGGCCGGCATCACCAATCCTCCACGGCGCACTACAGTGCCCACCTCGAGTGCCGCGAACAGGCAGGTCGTGCCGTGGCGGGTGGAGTCGTGGCTGTGCCGCTCGACCTGCCCCGGGCGCAGGGGCAGCAGCGGCTGGGTGCGATCGAGCGCCTGGATCTGGGTCTTTTCGTCGAGA
>JBBSGX010000099.1:0-9064 GCA_038253685.1 Candidatus Limnocylindrales bacterium
AGGGATGTGCCCAGTTTCCCGTGCGGCCTGACCGACCGAACGACGAACGAGGAACACGGCACATGACCGATCTACGCCGAGGCTTGCTCGCAGCGGCACTGGCCCTCGCGGTGGTGGCCTGCTCGAGCGCGGCACCAACGCCGAGCCCCTCGGGCTCGCAGCCCGTCGCCAGCGGCAGCCTGCCCACCCAGAAGCCGGGCAAGTCGCAACGCCCGCGCGCCACGGGCAATGGCGGCGGCCCGACGACGGTGCCCGCCACGCCGGGGGCAACCCCGACCGCCGTCGTTCCGGGCACCCCCATTGCCGGCCTCGATCAGCTCACCGGCAGCGACGCCCGCTTCACGATGCTGGTCCTGGGGTCCGACGCGCGGGGTCACCTCAGCGGCGAGCGCACGGACACGATCATGATCGTCACGATCGACCCTGCCAACGGCAAGGTCTCGATGATCAGCCTGCCGCGCGACATGGAAAACGTGCCCATTGCTCCCGGCATGGTTTACGGGCCGAAGGTGACCGGCCTGTTCCAGGACTACAAGTTGAGCCACGGTGCGAATCGCGCTCAGCAGTTCGAGGACATAGTCAAGGCGATGGAGTACGCGTTCGGCATCGAGATCGATCGGTACGCGCTCGCTCATTTCACCAGCGTCACGCACCTGATCGATGCCATCGGCGGGATCGACGTGACGCTGGCGCGAAAATTCGTGGACACCAGCGGTCCAACCTCTCACATCGTGAAGGGCGGCCTCCGGCTCAAGGCCGGGGTGAATCACCTTGACGGAATCCACACGCTCGCCTTCTGCCGCAGCCGTCACACAACCTCCGACTACGACCGCGCTCGGCGCCAGCAACTGACCATCTCGGTGACGATCCAGAAGGTCCTGGGGATGGGCATCGACGGGATCCCGGCGCTCGCACAGACCGTGCTGGGGGACAGCGGGATTGAGACGAACCTGCAGCTGAGCGACGGCGTCACGCTCTATGCCCTGGCCGAGCAGGGCCACTCTTCCAACTTCAAGAGTGTCGTGCTGGGGCCAACCCGGTACGCGAGCGGCGGCGGGCCACCGACCTACGCGACGTTCATGAACGTGACCGTGGTCCGTGCGCTGTTCTCGAGGATCTTCGGGCACTAACCCCGATCGGAACCGGCCTCCCGCTCGAGGCGATCGAGATCTGTGGGCGTGAACTCCGCGAGGGTGTAGGCGTTCTCGCCCGGGAAGGGCGGCAGCACGCGCACGATGAAGCTGCCGGCCTGCTCCATGGCGACCACCTGTGTCGCCTGCTCGCGGTCCATCCAACGGCCGATCAACCGCAGGGCGCGCTCATAGAGACCGCCGGCCGGCGCGTCGCCGCGGTGCTCGAACGCGCGCTCGAGCGCGGCTGCGAGCTCGTCGTCGTTGTAGTTCAGTCGAACCTGCTCGAAACGACCCAGATGTCGGCGGTGGTGCGCGGGTCGGGAGTCGAGCGAATGGCGGTGCCGAAGAAGCCCTCTGCCAGTTCCATGAGCACCAGGCTGTTGAGATGTTCCGAATCCACGGCCGCGCCGATGGAGGGGAGCACTTCCTCGTAATCGCGTCTTGGTGATCCCTCGTAGACCCTCATGGCTCTAGTATCGCCCGGATGACAGGCCGTCAGGCGGGCAATCGGCGCCGGCATCTGGATCGATGGCGCCTGGGAAATGCCCTGCTCGCGTATGGCATCGCGGGCCTCGTCGTCCTCGCCGTCCTCGGGGCAGCCGTCGGGTTCGCCGCCACCCGGCTCCAGGGCGTGCTCGGGACGTTCGAGACGGAACGGGACCGACTCGTGGTCCTCCTGGATGACACCTCTGCCGCGCTCGACACCGCCGGCCTGGCGATGGACCACGCTGGGACGAGCCTGGGAGACACGGGCAGCGCGCTTGGCGACGCGGCAACGCTGGCGCAAACGGTGTCGGCCGGAGCGCGCAACCTCGTGGATATCACGAACCTGTCGATCCTGGGGCAGCAGCCCTTCGCCCGCTTCGCGGACAGCCTCAACGGTGTGGCAGGCGACACGGACCGACTCGCCACCTCGCTGGCGTCGTCGTCTGCATCGATTGCGAGCAGCACGGCGGACCTGTCGGCACTCGGAACCCGGATTCGCGCCATCGGCGATGAGGTCGGCCTGATCCGAGGCGACCTGTCGGACATGGACCTGGACTCGGGAGGCTGGTTGCCAGTCGCGGCGCTGGGGGTGGTTGCCCTGCTCATCTGGCTGGCAATCCCGGCCCTTGCGGCGATCTGGCTCGGCCTGCGCTGGAGGCGGACCGAGGCCACGTTGCCCACAGCAGAATTGCGTTCCTGATCGTCACAGGAGGGAGCGCCACCGGGCCCGGGCTGGCGTTCCGAGCGAGGGAGCCGTTTCACTGAGATCGAGATTGCTCGCGCCGATCCTCGCGCTCTTCCCGCGCGGAGCGTTGCTGCTGTCGGTGCTGACGTTCGGCGGCTACCTCATGGGTCTCGCGCGGGACCGGACGTTTGCGCGGACGTTCGGGGCAGGCAGTGATCTCGACGCCTACAACGCCGCGCTGGTACTGCCGGAGCTGACGCTCAGCATCCTCGTGGTGTCGGGCCTTACTGCTGCATTCGTCCCGGTGTTCACCACGGCTCGCCGCGCCGACCCCGACGCCGCCGAAGGCTTCAGTCGCACCGTTCTGACCGGGGCCATCCTGGTCATGGCGATCGCCGTCCTCCTGCTGTTCGCCATTGCGCCCGCGACGGTTGGGTTCATCGCGCCCGGCTTCGACGATCGCCAGCGAGGGCTCTACACGGAGCTCTTCCGCGTGATGTGCCTGTCCTCGCTCATCTTTGCGGCGTCATTCGCGCTGGGCGAGATGCTCGTCTCGCGGCAGCGCTTCCTGAGCTACGGCCTCGCCCCGCTTCTCTACAACGGAGGCATCGTCGGTGGGGCGATCCTGCTCAGCTCGCGCATCGGCATCTACGGTGCTGCGGTTGGCACGCTGGTCGGGGCGCTGCTGCACCTGGGCGTCCGCATCGTGGAGGCGCGCCGGATCGGCATCCGCTTCCAACCGAAGCTGGGCATCGGCAGCCCGGCGTTTCGCGAGTACCTCCGCCTGTCGCTCCCCAAGATGCTCAGCCAGCCGATCGAGCCTCTCACCTTTCTTTTCTTCACCTCGGTCGCATCGACGCTGGTGGCCGGCAGCGTCAGCGTCGTGAGCTTCGCGCGCAACTTCCAGAGTGTTCCCGTCAGCCTGATCGGCGTGGCCTTCTCCGTGGCGGCGTTTCCTGTCCTGTCGGCGGCCGCGGCGACGGGTGACCGATCGCGATACATCCGCATGGTGGTGACCAACCTGGTCACGATCACGCTGCTGACGTCGGGCGCCGCGGTCGTGCTCTATCTCGTGCGCAGCCAGGTCGTGACGCTCTTCCTGGGCGGCCAGGCCTTCGTGCCGGAGAACGTTGCCACCACGGCGCTGGTGATCGGGGCGTTCGCGCTTTCCATTCCGCTCGAGAGCATCACCCACCTGCTGAGCCGGGCGATCTTCGCGACCCACAACACGATCCTGCCGGTCGTCGCATCGATCTCGGGCCTGGTCGTGACTGTGGCGACGGTCGAGCTGCTCGTGCCGACGCGCGGCGTCGTCGCGCTGCCACTGGGGTTCACAGCCGGACAGGGCGTCAAGGTGCTGATCCTCGCGGCCGCCGTCGTCATCCGGACGAGGACGGTGCGCGCCCCTCTCGAACCTGCGGGCGACGCGCCGGTGCCCGCCGACCTTGGCGCTTAGGTTCGGGGAATCGGGACCGTCGGCACGACCACGATGTACTTGCCGTCGCGGTCCGGATAGGAGCCCTCGGGACGGTTCCACTGGAGGAAGTTGCGGCGCATCTCGTCCAGGTTCTGGAAGGTTCCCGGCGGGTCCGACGGTCCCCAGATCGACGAGATCAACGGATACCACGGGTCATAGATGTAGGTGCCCGTCACCGTCGCGTCGGGGAACACGGTGGGATCGGCGTCCGCTGTGTACCCCGTCATGACCCAGGTGTGCGCGCCGCGCCACGCCATGATGAGCACAGGCGCGTTCATGGTGCGAATGGCCGCTGCTGAGTCCCGCAGCGCCTTGTCACGGCCCTCGTAGGCGCGGATCTGGTAGCCCGGAACACCATAGGCCGCGAGCGCCTGGGCGATTGCGGCAGGTCCCCAGCCACCGTTCCTGGAGTCGCGACGGCTTTCCCATTCCCCAATCCTGCCCGCGATCTCGCGCTGGAACGCCGCCGAGTTGTCCGCCTTCCCGTCGATCGCGAGGACGATCTGCACGCCGGCGGGGGCGCAGAAGACATCCGTGACCTCGGAGGCGAACATCGTCCTGGGGGTGGTGTGCAGCTTGAAGTCCACCGCCTTGCGCACCGGCGTCGGTCCGGGCGTGGGAGTCGGGATGAGCGTCTGACCCGGGGCGGCCGTGAGAATCGGTGCCGGAGTCGGGGTGGGCGGCGGGTCCGTGACGTCGACGGTGGCCTGGATCGGCCGGTCCGGCGGCGGCGCCACGATCAGCCTGATCCGAGTCATGAGGCCGTCGAAGCGATCGCCGGCGCCGAACGTGTTGGTCCACACGGCTCCGGTGACCAGCACCACGCCGGCAAGGAACACGACGGCAACGAGACGTCCAATTCCGCGCTCTTTACGCGATCTGATCATTGCTCCTCGTGCGCCCGGCTCGCGCATGGTCCGGGTCGGAACGACTGCCGACACGGCGGATCATGGCGGGGCTGTCCTGCACGCTGGGTGACGAACCAGACCCCGTCGCGGTGACGAACCCCGGTTCTGGGCGCGGGCGACGTTCGTCAACCCAGCAGGTGCACGGCGCGGATGCCGAGGGCCGCGGCGGCCACCAGGATCGTCGTCCACAGGATCGCGCCGGCACTCACGGAGATGAAGAGCGACCGCCGCGGCGCGCCGAGTGCCAGTCCGATCGCCGTGCCCATCGGCGGTGCGACCAGCAGCGGCGAAAGGAGTCCCCACCCGATCACGCCGTAGCGGATCCACAACCGGTAGAGCCGTCCTCCGCCGGACACGACCTCGCGACCGCGTCGCCGCAGGAACCAGCTCCGCAGGCGATCACCTCCGACGGCAACCAGGGCGACGCCCAGCACGGCGCCCGCCACCGTGCAGACCCAGACGAGGAGCGGGTCAACGCCAAGGGCGAAGCCCGCAGGCACGGCGAACCACAGCTCCAGGATTCCGAGGCCGAAGATGGTGAGGAGAAGCACGACATTCCTTGACGCGCGGGGTACGGTGCACCGTGATGTTGCGCCACTCGTGTCGCGGGGTGGCCGCGACCCTCGGACTCGCCCTGGTCCTCATGCTGGGTTCGTCCGTGGGAGCGGCTGCGTCTCCGAATCCGCACCCTGCCGGCTCCGTCGCCAAAGACATTACCTATTGCCATGACGGCAAGTCGGCGCTCCTGCTCGATCTCTACTACCCGACGAAGGTTCGCTACGCGCATGCGCCTGTGGTCATCTGGATCCATGGAGGCACCTGGATGCACGGATCACGCTCCAGCGCGGCCGGCGATCGCCAGGTTGCCAAGCTCCGGGCGAACGGGTTCGCAGTGGCGGCGCTGGACTACACCCTCGCGCCGGCCAACCACTTTCCCGCCCAGGTCCAGGACCTGACGTGCGGCGTGCGCTACCTGCGCTTCCACCACCGCACCCTGGCGCTCGACGGCGGTCGCTTCGGAGCGCTCGGGCCCAGCGCCGGCGGTCACCTGGCGGCGATGCTCGGCGTGGACGATGGCAGCAGCTACTTCGTGAGCGGCGGCTTTTCGGGCGTCTCGAGTCGCGTTCAGGCGGTAGCCGCGCTCTGGGGCGTGCACGACCTGACGCTGAAGGACCTGGCGCCCTACGACGAGAAGGTCCTGCCCGATATCTTCGGTGCCTCCCGGCTCTGGAAGGCGGCCAGCCCGCGCTACCACGTCCGGTCCGGCCTGGCGCCGTTCCTGCTGGTCCACGGCGACCGCGACACGGACGTGCCGATGATCCAGTCCAGGGTCATGGCCAGATCGCTGCGCATGGCCGGCGTTCCCGAGCAGCTGGTGATCGTGCACAACGCCGGGCACGGCCTGTCGTCCGCGGGCGGAGTGATGAGTCCAAGCCGGGCGGCCGTGAGGCAGGACGTGGTCGACTTCTTCATTCACAGTCTCCACCTCTAGATCCGTCGCGGCCTTGTCGGGCCGGGGCCGGCTGCTCTTTGATGTTCCGTTCACCTCTGTTGCGGTTTCTTTGCCTGATGGAGACCGGTACGCCCTCGCCACGGGAGCACGATCCGACACGTGGAAGCCGTGGCTCGCTTGAGCTCGCCCAGGGTTCGCGGCGAGCTGATCGCGACGGCGATCTCACTGTTCATCTGCATCGCCGTGCCCGTGGCGATGTGGGTTCTCGGCTCGATCCAGTCCGAGCAGGACCTGCTGGTCTTCGTCGGCTTCGATCCGGACCGCGCGGTCCTGATCACGGGCCTCACAGCCGCGGGCCTGGCCGCTTTCGCGGCCGGCATCGTTACCGGCCAGCGCCGCGCGCCGGCGCTGTTCGGCCTGATTGCGCTCGCGGCGATCTTCGGGCCGACCTTCCGCGAGGAGACCGATCTGGCGCTCCGAGCGCACGGCGACCAGGGCTCCTTCGATCCCACCGGATGGGTGCTGACGATCCTGACGCTGCTGGTCACGGGCCTGGTCATTGGATGGGCCATGGCGACGATCGGTGAAGCCGTGCGCTCGTCGCTGCGGTTGACGTGGAGGCGGACCCGCGGCCTGGTCGCGACCGGCGGCCCGGTCCACGTTGCCAACCGCCGGGTGCTCTCCACCCTTGTGATCGCCGCGCTCGTCATCGGGTCCACTGCGGCCCTGGCGAATCTCATCGACTACAGCCCGGACACCCTCTTCCATGTCGGCGGTGGGGGCTTCGGGCTCTTCGGCGGCGGACCATCAGCCTCGCAGCAGCCCGGAGACATCCGGGCGCCGGCCTCAGGCACGCCCGGCCTGCCGGGCCCGTTGCCCACTCGCGGGTCGTCGCCGAGTCCTGGTCCCTCGCAGCCTGGACGCATCGTGACGGCGGAGCTTCCAGCGCCATGGACCGGCGGATCGAGCACGGCGTCCGTGACGGTGTACCTGCCGGGTGGCTACGACACGTCGACGCTCAGCTATCCGGTGGTCTACTTCGTCCCGTGGCGGTTCACCGACTGGCAGCAGGGAACGAGCATCCAGAACATGCTCGACGGGCTGATCTCGAGCGGCCAGATCCCGCCGACGATCGTCGTCTTTGCGGCAACCAGGGGCGATCCCTACGTCGACACGGAGTGCGTCGATTCCTTCGACGGGACCTCGATGGTGGAGACCTATCTCATCAGCACGCTCCCGAACTGGGTCGACACCACGTATCGGACGATCCCCGATGCTCATCACCGTGCGGTGCTCGGCTTCTCGCAGGGCGGTTTCTGCTCGACGATGCTCGTCACCCGCCATCCGGACGTCTTCAACCAGGCCGTCAGCTTCGGCGGGTACTACACGGCAGCGATCAACTCCCCGCAGACGGTCAACGCGTGGCGCCCATTCGGGCCGCCCGGTGGCAGCCAGAACCGAATCGCCGCGCACTCACCCATCCTGCTGATGCGATTGCTGACCCCGGACGTCAGCTCTCAGCTCTTCTTCTATGTGTCGGGCTCGCCGGGCCAGCCCTTCTACGGTGACCAGTACGTCGCGTTCACGGCTGAGATCAAGGCCGCCAACATCCCGAGCCTGACGGTCGACACACCGGTGGCCCACTCGTGGATCGCCGTTCGCGCAGACCTGCCACAGGCGCTCGGGGCGGTCGCGGGTGCGCAGGCGACCAAGGTTCCCGGGATTCCCGCGACCCCATCTCCCGCACCGACGCGCAGTGCTGCGGGCTCCGCCTCGCCGTGAGCTCGGCCACACCGTCCGGGATGCGAGGACAGCGCCCGATGCGCGTCCTCCTTGCTTCAGCAGTGGCGGCATTGCCCCAGGTCGTTCTCGCCGTGGCCGGCCTGTGGTTGGCGGTCGGGGTGGCGAGGGGCTCGGCCTCGACGGACCCTCGGCTGCTCGTCGCGGTCCCGGTGGTCTGCCTGGTGCTTGCCCTTGGCCTCTGGCGTCGCAAGGTCTGGGTATGCCGACTGGCTCTCGGGGCCTTCGCGGCCGCCTCGTTCATGCTGGGTATCGTGTTCGGTGCGCTGCCGCTGGCCGCGGTCACGACACTTGCGTTCGGCGCCCTTCTGCTCTCGCAGAGCCGCTACGAAGCCGGCACCAGTCGCAACGCGGTCATCGCGGCGACCTCAGTGCTCGCGATCGGCTTGCTGTGCGCCGCGGCCGGGCTGGTCGCCCCCGCAGGCCTCGCCACGGTGACCGGGGGCCTGCTCCTGCTCCGAGCCGTGCCCGACGGGCGGCCGGACGACGAACGCGCCCGAGCTCGCCGCATCCTGGCGGCTCGCGGCACCGGCTCTCTCCAGCCATATCGACTGCTCCCTCCCGCGTCCGCCGTGGCCGACCAGGCCGGTGACGCCGCGTTCGCCTTTGCCAGGGCCGGGCGCACCGCAGTCGTTCTCGGGGATCCATGCGGTGAGTCGTCGCGAGCGTGGAAGGCCGTCGCCGACTGGGCCGCCGAAGCGAGGCGGCTCGACTGGAGGCCGGTCGTCTACCAGGCCGGTCAGGACGGCCTGGATCGCCTCGAGGCAATGGGCTGGCATGGCGTGCTCGTCGGCATGGAGGCGGTCGTCAATCCCTCGGCGTTTCGACTCAGGAGCCCAGGGGTTGCGAATGTGCGCCACACGGTGACGCGGTCGCGCAAAGGCGGTGTGGCGATCGCGTGGTCACGTCGCGGGTTGCGTGACCTGACCGATGGCGTCGCGATCAGGCACGGCATGGCCGCGGTTGACGAGGTCTGGCGACGGCAGGCAGGCCTGGCACTCGGCTTCACGGTGGGACAGTTCGCCGAGAACCGCATCGATGACGCCGCGGTTGCCGCCGCCACCGGTGCGGATGGGTCAGTCATCGCGTTCGTCGTGCTGCGTCCCACCGCCGCGGACGACA
>JBBSGX010000100.1:0-8934 GCA_038253685.1 Candidatus Limnocylindrales bacterium
CTGGATGACGATCACGAGCGCCGACGGCGGCAGGCCAACCGCCGACTCGAGCAGGTGCCGGGCTCTGGCCGACCCAAGGTCGTCGAGCGAGAAGCCGCCGGCTTGGAGCGCGCCGGACGCGCGGGGTGCCAGCGGCAGTGCGACGAGGGCAGCGGCCGCCCAGGCGGCAATGACCCACCAGTGGCGACGGGCGCAGAAACGGCCGAGCCTGGAGAAGAGAGTCAGCACGGCCTCCCGGGTTGTGCGGGTCTGGAGAAGCGGAGGATCAGGACGCCGCCGGCACCTCGAGGACCTCGACGCTGTCCTCGACCTCTGCGTGCGGACGGATGGTCTGGATGACCGAGCAATAGCGATCGATGCTGATGCGAACGGCACGCTCCACAGCTGCCTGGCTCAAGCCGCGGCCCTTGACTTGGAAATGCACCCCGATGCGATGGTAGGCATGCGGCGGGGGCTCATCCTGGTGCCCCTCGACGCGCACCTCGAGTGAGACGAGGTCCTGGCGCTGCTTTCGCAGGATCCCGACGACATCCCACGCAGCGCAGGCGCCGGCGCCGGCGAGCAGCAGCTCGGTCGCGCTGAAGCCGGTGGCGGCGTGCTCGTGGGAGGCATGCGGCGCATTGATGCTGATCGCCTGTTCCGGATGGGTGCCGGTCGCGGTGAATCGCTCGGAGTCCGGGTCCCAGGCAACGTGAACGGTTCGCATCGATCCTCCTGACGTCCGTCGGGATCCCGTCCAAGCCCCGCGGGGCGCAGGGGATCGGGTCCGGAACGCGATGAGCATCCATGATGCCAGCGGCCTGCCCGGAAGGCCCCGAACGAGCGTCGGGACTACGATGCGCGGCGTGATCCCAGTTGAGTGAGCGCGTGGTTATCGGCGAGCCGCGGATCGGCAACGCCACCGTCGAGCGCTACCGCGCGATCCTGTCCGGTTTCCTTGCCGGCAGCGTCGCGCTCGCGATCCTGCTGGGGGTCATGCTCGTCACCGGCCAGCCAGGGTTCCTCGAGGCCGTCTCGGACGGCTTCACGCGGTACATCCCGCTCGATCTGTTCTCGAAAGGCATCGAGACATTCGGCCCGCTCGCCAAGGGCCTTCTGTTCGCCGGCGTCTGCGTCGGGGTCGCGGTGGCCGGTGCGCTCGTCGGGCTGCGTGCCAGCAGGCTTCGCCTCCGCGCAGGCCCGGTCGCCGATGCGCTGGTCGTCGCCGTGGTGGCGCTGATCATCGCCGAGGTCGTGGTGCTGCCGATCTTCCAGGCCGGGTTCTTCGGGTCATCGCTGCTGAGCGACCGGTTGGCGTTCCACGTGCCACTGGTCCTGGCCGCGCTGGCCTACGGCCTGGTGCTCATCGGCCTGCGAGAGGCACGGAGCCCGGGCTTCGCGGCTGCGGACGCCGCCGGCGCGTCGGGCGGCACGTCCGATGGCGCGGCCTCGCTGCCACGGCGGACTTTCCTTGGCCGTGCCCTGCTGGCGGTCGGGTGGCTCTCCCTTGCCGGCACTGCCGCTGCCGTGCTCGCCGAGTTCGGTCGGGTTGGCCGTCCATTGAACGCAGGCGGACAGGGCGGTCCAGCGGGCGCCTCACCTGAGAACAGCCCATTGCCTGCCCACAGCCCCGCGCCTGGCTCCAGCCCTGTGCCCGGGTCGAGCGTCGCTCCCGGTGGCGGCGCCGATCGCTTCGGCCCCACCCCGGCCCTGACGCCGGTCGATGGTTTCTACGTGGTCCAGAAGAATTTCTTCTCCCCGACCGTCGACGGCTCGAGCTGGCGGCTCCGGGTTGACGGGCTGGTGGACAACCCGACCGACTGGACGCTCGACGCGCTGCGTGCTCTGCCCGCCCAGACCGACTACCGCACGCTCGAGTGCATCAGCAATGACGTCCCGTCAGGCGGATCGCTGATCGGCAACCAGCACTGGACGGGGGTGCGGCTCAGTGATCTCCTGGACAAGGCCGGCGTCCAACAGGCGGCCTCCTTCATCCTGTGGCAGGCCGCGGACGGCTACACTGAATCGCTGCCGCTCGATGTCGCCAGGGGCACGGACGTCTGGATCGCGTACGAGATGGACGGTGCACCCCTGACGAACGACCACGGCTTCCCGGCCCGCGTGCTCATTCCCGGGCGGTTCGGCATGAAGCAGCCCAAGTGGCTGACGCGCATCCAGCTCGCCGACCACGACGAGCAGGGCTACTGGGAGCAGCGCGGCTGGGATGAGGGGGCGTTCGTGCGCAACATGTCCCGCATCGATTCGCCGTCCTTCGGCTCCACCGTGCAGGCCGGCATCCCGCTGGCCGTGACCGGGGTCGCCTACAGCGGCAATCGCGGGATCGCCAGGGTGGAGCTGTCCCCCGACGACGGCACGACCTGGATGGACACGACGCTGGACGACGCCACCAAGCCCCCGCTCGGGTCGCTCACGTGGGTCCGGTGGCTGGCCGATGTCACATTGCCTGCCACGGCGGCAGGGTCCACCGTTCGGCTCGTGGTGCGCGCCACGAGCGCGGACGGCCAGCTCCAGGACGGACACGTGACCGCTCCGCTGCCCTCTGGCTCGACGGGTTGGCACGCCGTCCGCGTCGCGGTGGTGGCTTGAGAGACGCCTTCGCCCGTGCGATGGCCTTCAGATGTGCTCGGCGATGGTGGAGAGGATCGCGCTGATGTTCGTACCGAGAAAGACGAGCGCCGCGACCGCGACCACCACGATGAGCGACAGGATCAGGGCGTACTCAGTCAGCCCCTGGCCAGATTGGCGCCCGCCGGTCATTCGCCGATGACCGACCAGATGAACCCCATGAAGATGAAGATGCCCGCGAACAGGCCGATGAGTGCCAGTCCGCCGACCTGCGTTGCCTTCAGGTTCTGGAGCGCCAGGAAGCCCATGCCCGCCACCCACAGCACGAGCAGCAGGCTGAAGAAGTAGCGCGCGTTGATGTTGGTGATGAGGTTGCGGACCCAGGCCGTGTAGCGGCGGTCCGGCACCATGCCGACCTTGAAGAAGATCGCGACCATGCCGGCGCCCATCCCGATGGCGGTCACGAACGCCAGCCAGTGGCCGTTCTCGATCGCGGCGCGAAAGGCCGCGTACAGCGAGACCATCACGACCCCGAAGAAGAGGAAGGCGAAGACGTAGCCGAGCCGCGCGAGCTTCTCCATCGAGCGCGAGTCTATCAAAGCGATCGACGGGCCTGAGGCGTTGGTACCAGTAGCGCCCGTCGAGGGCTGCGCTATGATGCGCAACTATCCAGCGTGCATAGGCTTTATGCACGAGCCGAGGAGGCCAAGCCAAGCGTGGAGACCAGCCTGACCAGCGCCGACCTTGCAGAAGGCCATCCGGCGAGTCCAGATTCCGCCGGCACTCCCTTCGTCAACCCGCGCGACCCGGCCCGTGCCCTGGGCCCCGACGGCAGACCCGCTGTCAGCCGCCGTGCGCCGCTCTGGGCGGACATGCCCGACGAGAAGTGGAACGATTGGCGCTGGCAGCTCTCCAACCGTGTCAATGAGCTCGACGAAGTCGCCCAGGTCCTGAACCTCACCGACGAAGAACGCGACGGCCTCGGGGCGCCCGACAAGTTCCGCGTCGACATCACGCCGTACTTCATCAGCCTCATCGACCCCGACGACCCCGACGACCCCATCCGCCGCCAGGTGATCCCCCTCGGCCGCGAGCAGCAGGCCTTCACGGCCATGATGGAGGACTCCCTCGCCGAGGACCGCCACTCGCCGGTCCCGGGCCTCGTCCACCGCTATCCCGACCGCGTGCTGATGCTCGTCACCACGCAGTGCGCCAGCTACTGCCGTTACTGCACCCGGTCGCGCATCGTGGGCGACGCGACCCAGAACTTCAATCGCCGGGACCATGAGGCCCAGCTCGAATATCTGCGCCGCACGCCGCAGGTGCGCGACGTGCTGATCAGCGGCGGTGACGGCCTGACGCTCGCGCCCAAGCTGCTCGAGTCGATCATTCGCGGGCTGCGGGAGATCCCCCACATCGAGATCATCCGCATCGGCTCTCGCGTGCCGGTCTTCCTGCCGCAGCGCGTCGATGACGCCCTGTGCGAGATGCTCGCTCAATACCACCCGGTTTGGATCAACCTGCACTTCAACCACCCCAACGAGATCACGCCCGAGGTCAGCCGCGCGGTCGACAAGCTGACACGTGCCGGCATCCCGGTCGGCAACCAATCCGTGCTGCTGGCGGGCGTCAACGACTGCGTCAACATCCAGCGCGCGTTGGTGCACCAGCTCGTCGCCAACCGGATCCGCCCCTACTACCTGTACCAGTGCGACCTCGTCGAGGGAAGCGGCCACTTCCGGACGCCCGTGGGCAAGGGCCTCGAGATCATGGAAGGCCTGCGCGGCCACACCTCGGGGTATGCGATCCCAACGTATGTCATCGACGCGCCCGGTGGCGGTGGCAAGATCCCGGTGATGCCCAACTACCTCATCAGCTACTCGGACCACAAGGTGGTGCTGCGCAACTACGAGGGATACATCACCACCTACGAGGAGCCGCTAGCCTACGAGCAGCACGACCGCTCGGCCTGCCGCTACTGCCAGAGCCCGCGCCCGGAACCAGGTCAGTCGGGCGTGCTGGGTCTGCTCGAGGGCGAGCGCATGTGGATCGAGCCGCGCGGCTTCGCCGACATCCACACCCGCGGCAACCTCGAGGCGCACCGCCTCCAGGATCCTGCCAAGTGGCAGCCGTACGGGGTCGGTGCCATCGAGGGCCAGGTCAGCCCGGCGCTGCCGGTGCTGGAGGCGGGCGTGGCAGCTTCCGAGCAGAGCGGCAGGAACGGCACTCCTCCACGTCCTGTCAACGGCACCCCGAGACTTCCCACCTTCGCCCCCGGCGAGGAGCCTCGGCCACCCGAGGGCGCACCCACAGGGTCGGCCCACGGCGAGCTGCTCTAGGTAGCGGCGGCAGTGGGTTTCCTGCGCAGGATCCTCGGGCGCAACGGGGAGGACGAGACCGACGCTTCCGACGAACCGATCGCAGAGGATCGGCAGTCGGTTGTGGCGTGGATCCGCCTCGGCGATCCCAATTTCGAGAACGAGCGAGAGCAGCAACGTCTCTTCGAGCTGGAGAACCGCGTCATGCGGACGTTGGAGGCGAGCGGCGGGGGCAGCTACGATACCAACGACCTGGCTCCGGGCTTCTTCCGCATGACCATGCTCGGTCCTGATGCGGACCGAATCGTGGAGGTCGTCACGCCGCTGCTCCGTGACACGCCGCCCGGCTCGTATCTCGCGGTGCGCCACGGACCGAGTGGCAGCAGCGAGGAGCGCGTCGAGATCGAGCCGGAGGCAAAGTAGCTCGTTGGACGCTACGGACTGCGGGTCCTTCGACACCGAGACACTCGAGCTATTCGACCGGGAGATCGAGGTCGACATCGAGACGTGGCGCCTTGGCGGCGACCCCCGGCGAACGACCATCTGGATCGTGGTCATCGACGGCGCAGTCCTCGTCCGCTCCTGGCTCGGCGAGCGCGGCCGCTGGTACCAGGAGATCAGGGTAGAGCCACATGCCGCCATCCACGCCGGCGGCCGGCGCATCCCGGTCCGCGCCATCCCGGCCGACGATGCGGTCACGATCGAGGCCTGCTCGCACGCCCTCGAGGCCAAGTACCCCGGCGACCCGGCCACGCCGCAGATGGTCTCGGCACCGGTCCTCGGCACCACCCTGCGCCTCGAGCCCGCCTGATCGATCGAGGGCCTCTGGTTCAGTCGCGCGCAATCGCTTTCACGAGTTCACGTCGGGAACGGTCGCCCTGCTAGGGTTTCGGGAGTGAGCAGCGTCGAGCCGGCGGTTCCTGCCGACGCCGCTCCGGCAGCCATGCCGGAGCCGATCGGGCTCTGGAAAAACCGCGACTTCAAGATCGTGCTCTTCGGTCAGGGCATCTCCGCCTTCGGCGATGCCGTCACCTTCACGGCACTGCCGCTGCTGGTCGTGATCCTGACGGGGTCCGGTGTCGCGATGGGCACCGTGGGCGTGCTCCAGACACTGCCGGACCTGATCCTCGGACTGCCCGCCGGAGCACTCGCAGACCGTTGGGACCGGCGTCGGATGATGCTCTGGTCGGACGTTGGGCGGGCGCTTCTGACGGCCCTGATCCCGCTCTCGTTCGCCCTCGGCGTTCCGACCATGGGCGTGATCCTGCTCGTGACCGCGCCCATCAACGCCCTGCGCGTCGTCTTCCTCGCGGCGTATACCGCGGCCGTGCCCAACCTCGCGGGCCCCGGCCATGTCGGACGCGCAAACGGCTACTCGGAGGCGATCTTCAGCCTGAGCTTCATCGTCGGGCCCGCCATCGCGGGCGTGCTGGTCGGGATCATCGGACCCGGCCCGACGCTGGCGATCGACGCCATCTCATTCCTGGTTTCTGCGTCATCCCTGTCGCTGGTGCACCGGCCTCTCCAGGGCCAGCGAACGACGATCCAGACCCACATCGTGGAGCAGATCCTCGAGGGGCTGCGCTACATCCGCGGCGAGAAGACGCTGCGGACCGTCATCGCCTTCTGGGGACTGGTCAGCGTCATCGGTGCGCCGCTCGTGCCGGCCGTGATCTTCCTTCTCAGCGTGGACCGGCATCTGCCGTCGGGTGTCGTCGGCTTCGTCATCTCCGGGTACGGGGTCGGCTATCTGCTCGGAGCCATCCTGTCCGGCCGTTTCTCGCGTGGACGGCTCGGGCTCTTCATGCTCGTCGCCAACGTGGGCAGCAGCCTCTCCCTGGTGCTGTTCGCGCTTGTCGATTCGGCCGCAGTCCAGGCCCTCGCGGCATTTGGGGCCGGCATCACCGGTGCGCTCGTGCTCATCAGCTACATCACGCTGCGGGCGACGATCCCGCCGGACGCGCTGCTCGGTCGCGTGGGCTCCACCGCCAGGACGATCTCGCTGGGCCTCTCGCCGATCGGCCTCTTCACCGGGGGCGTGCTGCTCGACCTCATCGGCGGGGCACGCACGATGCTGGTCATCTCGGGCGGGCTCGTGCTCGTTTCTGCTGTCTTCGCGGTGTCCGGCACGATGCGGGCGGCGGTCGCCGGAACCGGGCGGCACTGACCGTCCGTTCGGCAGGCCATCGGCCGGGCCTGTGCTAGGCTCCGTCCGCGAACCGTCAGAATCGCCAGACCCAGACCATCAAGCCCAGCGTTACCGGACGACCCGTGCTGCTCCTGCGTGAGAATCCCGGCCTGCCGGATCCCCATCTCCAGCCACCGACCGTCGCCGAGCCCGGAGACCCGTTCGCCGAGCTCCGCGTGGTGCACCTGCTCGCACGCATCCAGCGCGGCGAGCCGGTCCGGCTGCGCGACCTGGTGGATCGGCTCAACGCCGACTACGTGGACTGGTCGTTCTCGCGGCCCGTGGTCGTGGCTGCCATCGTCCAGCTCCAGGCGAACTGGATGGTCGACTACCGCAACGTGGACGGGATCAGGCTCGAGGACGGGCCGCAGGGGGCCTTCGTGGTGATCGAGGACAGCAGCCGCGTCGACCCCTGGATCCTGCGCCAGGCGGAGCGACTGGCCGGCGCGTGTACCGAGCGTCTTCGTGCCTTTGCCGTGGAGGAAGGGGCCATCCCCTAGGCCGGCAGCGGTACGACGGACGCGCTCGATGTCGCCTGCGCGACAGCTCCCCTGATTCGGCCTTGCCATTCTCTTTTCAGCGACCACGCGAAGGAGGGTTCCTTTCATGAGCGACTACGCGGCGAGGAACGCCCTGGTCAGCCCGGAATGGGCACAGCAGCATCTGAACGACCCCAACGTCCGCTTCGTCGAGGTCGACGTGGACACCGCAGCCTACGAACAGAGCCACCTGCCGGGCGCGGTGGGCTGGAACTGGACGAGCCAGCTCTCGGACGGCATCCGTCGCGACATCACCAGCCGCCAGGATCTCGCCAAGCTGCTGAGCGACTCGGGAATCGGCCCCGACACGCACATCGTGCTCTACGGGGACAACAACAACTGGTTCGCCGCGTGGGCCTACTGGCAGCTCCGGCTGCACGGCTTCACCAACATCAGCATCCTCAACGGCGGTCGCAAGTACTGGCTCGATAACGGCCTGCCGGTTACCACGGACGCGCCGAACGTCAGTCCGACCAACATCGACGTCCCTGAGCCCGATTTCGCGCTGCGCGCCTTCCGCGATGACATCATCCCGCGCCTTGGGCAGTCCGGCTTCACGCTTGTCGACGTCCGCTCTCCCGCTGAGTTCAGCGGCGAAGTGATCTCACCTCCCGGCATGACGGAGACCGCGCAGCGCGGTGGCCACATCCCGGGCGCCCAGTCGATCCCGTGGGCTCAGGCCGTAAAGGAAGACGGCACGTTCAAGGACGCTGATGACCTCAAGGCCCTCTACGAGGCCAAGGGCGTCACCCCCGACAAGGACGTGATCGCATACTGCCGCATCGGGGAGCGCTCCAGCCACTCGTGGTTCGTGCTGCACGAGCTGCTGGGCTACCCCAACGTCCGCAACTACGACGGGTCGTGGACCGAGTGGGGCTCCATGGTGAACATGCCCATCGAGAAGTAAGGCGGGTGCCGCGCCGCGGCCAAGGCATTCGCCGCGCTTCAAGGCCCGGCCGGGGCACGTCTCCCGGCCGGGTCTCTTGCTGTCCGGGCCGGCTCCGAAGTCACGAACTCGGCTCCGGCGCGCGCCATGGCCACCGCGATTGCGGCGCTGCTGGGTCAGCTTGTCCCCGATGCAGGGTTGGCAGCGACGGCTCATTGGCGAGGTGGTCGAGCAGATCGACGCATACCGTGGCAGCGAGCTTTCCCTCGCGCGCCTCTCGACGAATCTCCGTGGACTCTATGACGCCGCAGGTTCCCCGGGACTGTCAAGCGCCTTCGAGTTGCTTTGGACTCCAATCGACATGGAACTCGAACTACGGACGGAATCCTGGTCGCGTCCAGAGTGGGCATCCGACGATCGTCTCGACGGCGCGCTGTC
>JBBSGX010000101.1:0-8757 GCA_038253685.1 Candidatus Limnocylindrales bacterium
CAGCAGGAGCCGCCGGGCGCGCTCATCAAGGGCTGGTGCAAGCGCCCCGTAGCGCGTCTGGATGGCACCCTCGTCGATCACCCCCGGAGCATACCCAAGCACGCCCCATACGTCAAGTTATTACGTCACAGTGTCTTAGTCAGTCATACGAAGTTAGCCACGAGGTGGTCTGGGCCGCCTTTTTTGCCAGTGGTTCCTGTCGGGACGCTCGCGGTATTGCCTGTTCCGCCGGGATTCCAGGTCGTTTCCCCGACCTTGTTCATGGCTGCCGTCGCATTGCTTCCGGTGTCGCCGGTTTCGCCGGCCGTGTGCTCGTTTTCATTCGAACCCTGACCGTCGAGGTCATGTTGCTGCGCCATCTTCGTCGACCCTCGTGCTTGCTGTGAACCCGCCTCTGTGAGCGGTAAACCCAATGCACGTTCTTGCGTCACCTACGAAACGGGTGCCGCAGCTCCAGAGCCGTTCGGGCCCCTGAGGAATCGCTGCTCCAGGATGGCCGCGATTCCTTAAATGTGAAACAGGAGCGCACTTTTCGTAGCGCTCTGTGGGGTGTGCCGCGGTGCCGAGGCAGACTTCCGCTGCGCTAGCTCGGACTCGCGCCGCTGCGACAGATTGCCGTGTGTCCGCCAAGCCGTCGAGATGCCCTAGGCACGCACCCGTCCGCCAGACACTGCGCGCCCAATCGCGATAACGATGATCGCGCCAATGATGGCGACGATGATGCTCTCGACATTGAGCCCGGTGACATCGGCAGCATGCAGGAGCGTCCCGGCGACGAAACCGCCCACGAGCGCACCGACAATACCCAGCACGACCATCATGATGAGCCCCTCGCGGGCACCCATGATGAGACTCGCCAGAAACCCAGCAATCGCTCCCAGCACGATCCAGGCGATGATGCCCATTTGAATGGTCCTCCCTTGATGTTGGGGACGAGCGACTTGCCGTCGCTCATCCCGGACGGACCGCTGAAGCCCTAGCGGTTTCGCTCCTCGACATCCTGCATGTCGTCCTTGGCGTCGCCCACCTTCTCCTCGACCTTGCCCTTCATCTGGTCGAGCTTGCCCGAGGCTTCGGTCGAGCGGTCACCCGTCGCTTTGCCTTCCTCTTCCTCGATCTTGCCCTTGGCTTGGTCCCAGTCACCTTTGATGCGGTCGTCGGTCACGTTACGTGCCCTCCGTGTACTTGATCGGCCCAGATGGGCCCGACGACACCATAGACCAGCCGCCTCGCGGTGTCACTGCGCGCTTGTCGCTCGGCATCGCAGGGGCGCGACGTTTTTGCGCTTGCCTGTGTTGCCGGCGTCCTTTCTGTCTCTTGCGCGCGAAGCGCCCCGGCAACAGATGACCCACCGCAAGTGGTCGGAGCGCGAGATTCTCGAAGCGGATGGGCGAGACTCCATGGACGGAGACCCAGTCTGCGATTGGGGGATCGTGCGGCGTCACGGGTACTCGACCGGGCTACCACCTCCATGCCCGCTTCGTGATCGTCGGGGTTCTTGTCTGAACGAATGACGGGCCGGAGCGCCACTCGAGAACTTGGTCGCGTCGCCGGTGGCCCGGGGGTTCGATCCGCAAGTCCTATTGGGAGCGGTCGCGACGCTCCTTGAACGTGGCCTGGTAGGCTCTTCGATAGGCGTCGATCGTCAGTCGAAGGCTGCCCGCCTCCTCCGACCGAGGAGGAAGCTCGGAGAGCTTCCGTTCGGCATCGCGCCACGCCGAGATCAGCTCGATCGCGGACAGGTTCGGTGAGATCACGGCAATTGGTTCATCCAGGCCAGCCTCGAGCGCCGCATCGCCCAGAGTCAATTGTCCTCGTGCATCGTCAAGGAGGGCCGAGGCGGCATCCTCAACCTCGATCGCCAGCCCCAGGAAACGAGGATCCGTCGGCGGCGTGTCCCGCTTCTCGGCTTCGAGCTGAAGGAGCCGCTGCAGCTGCGCCACGAACGTGTCTGATTCCGCGCGCAGCTTCGCCCCGGTGATGGCCTTGGCGCGTGGTTGCTTTGGCATCAGCGGAGTATGCGGCTTGCTAGTGCGGCCTGCGACCCCTTGCTTGGCCATCGGCCTCTCCATCTGGAGGCGTGGACCAGCCGTTCGGAGATCCTGGCTGGGCCCGGCTCAGATGCGCCCGCTCAAGGGCGCGCACGTACTCCTCCTCGCACTTGCTCACATAGTCCTCGACTGCTTCCAACCAAGCAGAGGATGCTCCATCGCGGCCATCGCCACGGACACGCCGTGCTTCCTCGAGTCGCCGGCGAGCCGTTTCGACATCGGAGACATCCATGGGAGTCAGCTTGAGCCGGGAGCGTGGGGCGAGCAACTGCCACGGGGGCCAGAGCCTTGCACTTGCCTTGCTGAATCGAGAGCCCGCCAACGTCTTCTGTTCGAGCCCCGTCGCCGACGACGTGAACGCCAGGGGGACTGGTTCCTGATGCTGCCAGCCACCGTTTTGAAGACGCCCTGTCCACCAATGACCCAATCCAGGTCGCACCCGAGGCCCCATTGCCCGCACTGCAACCGATGCCGCCTCGCGCGGCTGCCGAACCCCGCGCAGTCATTGGTCGCAATGTGATCCAGCACTTGCAAGAGCCACGTTAGCTCAGGCGCGGCCCGTTCCTAAGCCCTTGGCCATCGGAGCGCCGCGCCGCTTCAGGCGCTGAGGCCGGGCGCGTTCCCCCGCGCAGAACTACCCGCGCATCCTTCCTCGTCCGAAGTATCCCAGTACAAAAAGAACGACCAAGACGATGATGACGACGATGATGATCGTCTGAGTATCCATGCATCACACCCGCTTGCTAGTGGAGGCTCGCGACGCAAGACGTTCGTCAAGATTTGGACGCCGTGAGTGCACGACGATCCTTGGCACGAACGGCGCAGTTGGGCCTCCGACGAAGCGGACGATAGGTCGAGGTACATCAGCGTGTCAATGCCCGTGCGCTTGCATTGGTTGCTCCGTCGCGTCGTTTGGCGGTGATCCATCGGCCTCGGGTAGCGCAGCGCCTACCAGGAAAGGCCCGGTCTCAGGCCCACGTGTGGGGGTCTTTGTCTGCAATGTCTCGCGCGGCCCAATAGGCTGCCCGGGGGGTGTTGCAGCCGGTTCCAGACCTGGCCCTACGAAAGATGGAGCCCGGCCGCGTTCTGGGTCGCGGCCGGACACTGCCAGAGTCTGCAAGCCCCGGGCCGCCGCTGGAAGGCGCGCGCGCACGAGACCGCGAAATCTGAGGGCATTTGCGCACCACGTCATGGCTCCATGCGGCAGGGGAACACGTCGGGTCGGTGGACTCTCCCGAGGATCGAGGGCGTACCACGCGGTTGTGCGCCTCGTCGGCCGTCGCTGGGCGGGGATGCCGGTGATTAGCGGTTGCTTGACGCTGCATCAGCGCTCTGCAAAGGGCACCAGGGGTTCTTGACACTCTGATTACACGTCGCCTTGGGTATCAGGCCAGCTGCCTCCCGCGCGATCAAGCCAGGCGGACACGCTTCGCCTCACCAGAGGGACGGCTTACATACAGGAAGGCTGGCCGAGGAGGTCGGTATCATCGACTCGCTGCCGTCGGAGGGGTAGACCGGGTGAGGCAGTCGCAGAGGGGAAAGATGACGTCAAACCAGCCCCTCCTGGACCCACCGGGTCGTGTGCGTGCACGAGTTCGCCCACAAGCCCAGCTCGAAGAGCCGATCCTCGCCGAGCTCTTCAGTGTGGAGCGGCTGGAGCAGCACGCGCAGACTCTTGCCGCCGCCCAGACGATCACCGCCACGCCCCGTCGGGGACACGCGGTCCGGCCCCGAGTCGCCGAAAATGGCCGCGTCCTGCTGGAGTCGTACCGCGTCCTGGCCGGCGTGATCAAGGACGAACGGTCGATCACGCCGGCGGCCGAATGGCTCGTCGACAACTTCCACATTGTCGACGAGCAGATCCGTGAGATCCGCGACGACCTTCCCGCGGACTACTACCGCGAGCTTCCCAAGCTGGCCGCCGGCCACCTCGCCGGCTACCCAAGGGTCCTGGGTCTTGCCTGGGCGTACATCGCGCACACGGACAGCCGCTTCGACCCAGAGAGCCTGCGGCGCATGGTGCGGGCCTACCAGGGCGTAGAGCCGCTGACGATCGGCGAGCTATGGGCGATCGCGATCAGCCTCCGGATCCTCCTCGTCGAGAACCTCCGCCGCCTTGCCGAGCAGATCGTGCGCAGCCGGGCAGCGCGGCACGCGGCGGATGAGCTCGTGGACGGCCTGCTCGGGCTCGGCACGGGCAGCCCTGAGGACGCTGCGGCATCCCTGCGTCGGCTGTCGCCCACGGCGATCCCGACGGCCGGCCGGGTCCAGCTTTTCCAGCGCCTACGCGATCAGGATCCCGCGGTCACCCCCGCTCTGCGCTGGTTGGAAGAGCTCCTTGCGACCCAGGGTACGACGGCAGAGGAGATGGTCCGCCTGGAGCACCAGCGCCAGGCGACGATGACCGTGACGGTCCGAAACGTGATCACGAGCATGCGCCTGATCTCGTGGTTCGACTGGGCCCAGTTCGTCGAAAGCGTCAGCCTGGTCGACGAGGTCCTTCGTGCACGAAGTTCGTTCAGCGACATGGACTTTGCGACTCGAGATCGCTACCGGCACGCTGTCGAAGATCTCGCACGGGTTTCGGGCCGAACCGAGGTCGAGGTCGCCGGTCAGGCCGCCGCGATGGCGGAGGCCGCGCATTCCGCTACAGACGTCGAACCGTCCCAGAAAGCTCGCCGCGGCGACCCCGGCTACTACCTGATCTCCGATGGCCGCGTCGCGTTCGAGCGTGCCCTTCGCGTTCGGGTACCGTTGGCTGGCCGGTTGCGGCGCGCCTACGTCAGCGCTGCCGCGACTGGCTACCTCGGGACGATCGGGCTGGCCACGGGACTCATCCTCGCCGTGCCACTCGTCTTGTCAACGATTGCGGGCGAGGCAGGGACCGGCATCCTCCTCGTCGCGATCCTCGGGCTTGCACCGGCCTCCGACCTGGCAATCGCCTTTCTCAACAGGGCGGTGGTCCATGTGCTGGGCCCAAGATCGCTGCCGCGGCTCGAGCTTGACGGTGGAGTGCCGCCTCGACTGCGGACGCTGGTCGTTGTGCCGATGCTCCTGACCACCGAAACCGATGTCGAGGTGCAGGTCGGCTCCCTGGAGGTCCACTACCTTGGGAACAGCGAGGGCGATCTTCGGTTCGCCCTGCTCTCGGACTGGCTCGACGCGACCAGCGAGCACGTCCCCGGAGACGACGAGCTCATCTCGGCGGCGGAGGCCGCCATCGACCGCCTCAACGAGCGCCATGGCGAGGCGCCCGGGGGAGGCGCCCGGTTCCTGCTCTTCCACCGGAAGCGAACGTGGAACGAGGCCGAGGGCGTCTGGATGGGCTGGGAGCGCAAGCGTGGCAAGCTCGAGGAGCTGAATGCCCTTCTCCGCGGTTCCACGACCGGCATCCTGACTACAGGACGGGCCGCGTCCACCCCACCGGGGGATGTGCGCTACGTGGTCACGCTCGACGCCGATACGCGGCTGCCGCGCGGCGTGGTGGGGCGCCTCGTGGGGACGATGGCCCATCCGCTCAATCAGCCGACGTTCGACGCCCGGGCCGGCCGTGTCACCCACGGCTACGGCGTGCTCCAGCCACGCATCACCTCGACACTCCCGGCCGAGCACGAGGCGTCGATCTTCCAGCGGATCTCCTCCGGACCGGCCGGGATCGACCCATATGCCTCCGCCGTCTCCGACGTATACCAGGACCTGTTCCGGGAGGGAAGCTTCACGGGCAAGGGGATATACGACCTGGATGCTTTCAGCGCGGCAATGGCGGACCGTGTACCCGAGAACGCGCTTCTCAGCCACGACCTGTTCGAGGGCATCTTCGCCCGGGCCGGGCTGGTGACCGATATCGAGCTGTTCGATGCATCCCCATCGAACTACCTTGTGGCGGTAGCCCGTCAGCACCGCTGGGCGCGGGGCGACTGGCAACTCCTGCCCTGGATCCTTGGCCGGGCCCGCGACGCCGCAGGCCGGCGGAGCCGGATCTCCATCCCCGCCATCGCCCGTTGGAAGATGGTCGACAACTTGCGCCGGACGGTGTCGGCCCCGCTCACACTGGCCACGCTCATCGCGGCCTGGACGTTGCCGTCGATCTCAGCCGGCCTGTGGACCGCGTTTGTCTTGGCCTCCGTGATCATCCCGGCCGCGCTCCCCGTCCTGGCGGGCCTCCTGCCACAACGGGAGGGCATCTCCAAGCGCAGCCACTTCCGAGCCGTGGGCGCAGACCTCGTGCTTGCCGTGGCCCACGTCGGCTACGGGCTGACGTTCCTCGGGCACCAGGCATGGCTGATGGTCGACGCGATCCTTCGAACCGTGACGCGGGTGTATGCAACCCGGCGGAACCTCCTCGAATGGACGACCGCCGCGCAGGCGACGGCCAGCCAGGACCTCGACCTCGACCTCAATGGGTTCTACCGGCATATGGCGGGAGGAGTCGCGATCGCTGCAGCCACCACAGCGCTCGTCCTCGCCCTGAATCCAGGCGCGGGACTGATCGCCGCGCCGTTCATCGTTATGTGGCTGCTCTCGCCTCTCGTCGCCAGATGGATCAGCATGCCACGCCCTGAATCGGCTGCACGGCAGCTGTCGGGCACCGACGTCAACGAACTCCGCCTGATGGCGCGCCGGACCTGGCGGTTCTTCGAGACCTTCGTCGGCCCGGAAGACCATGGGCTGCCGCCCGACAACTTCCAGGACGATCCCCAGCCGGTCGTTGCGCATCGCACCTCGCCGACGAACATCGGGATGTACCTGCTAGCCACCGTGACGGCTCGCGACTGTGGCTGGATCGGGACCTTGGAGATGGTCGATCGCCTGGAAGCGACCCTCGCGGCCGTCCACAGTCTCGAACGTTTCCGCGGGCACCTGTATAACTGGTACGACACGCGCGACCTGCACCGGCTCGAGCCTGCTTACGTGTCGTCGGTCGACAGCGGCAATCTCGCCGGGCACCTGCTCGCACTGTCCAATGCCTGCCGCCAGATGATCGATCAGCCGATTCCCGTTGTGGCAGCGCTCTCCGGGATCGGTGACTCGGTCATGTTGACGCGGAGGGCTGCCGCTGCGATCGGCGATCACCGGCGAAGCCAGACGCTCACCCGGCGGCATCTGCGCGAAGCCCTCGAGGTGGCCGCCGAGGCAGACGCCATCGTCCCCGCGACTCCCGAAGCCTGGGCAGCCCGCCTGGGCGAGCTTTCCGCGCATGCGCAGACGCTTTCCGACGTCGCGGCCGCTCTCACAGCGGAGCGCGGAGACAGTGCGGAGAGTGAGCTCGAGGCCTGGGCCGAGGCCGCTCGTAGCGCTGTGGACAGCCACGTTCGAGACCTTGCGCTGCTCCAAGGCGCTCCCCAGATAGCGGCTTTCCCGACGATCGCCGAGCTGTCCGATCCCGCGGTCCGCGAACTCAGTGATGGATCGCCCGCCGCCGTGCAGCTCGTTCGACGACTCCAGTCGATCGCCGAGCACGCCCAGCAGCTGTTCCGGGAGATGGACTTCAGCTTCCTGTTCGATCCGACTCGCAAGCTCTTGTCGATCGGGTTCCGCGTCCCGGACGGAACACTGGATCCGAGCTACTACGATCTCCTGGCATCCGAGGCCCGCCTCGCCAGCTTTCTCGCGATCGCCAAGGGCGATGTCGCCCCGGACCACTGGTTCCGGCTCGGTCGGGCGCTGACCCCCGTCGGTCGTGGCTCGGCCTTGATCTCGTGGTCCGGGTCGATGTTCGAGTACCTGATGCCGGCCCTCGTGATGCGCGCACCCGCGCTCAGCCTACTCGACCACACGTATCAGCTCGTCGTGGCCCGCCAGATAAGCTATGCGACCGAGCTCGGCGTGCCCTGGGGCATCTCCGAGTCGGCATTCAACGCTCGTGATCTCGAGCAGACATATCAGTACTCGAGCTTCGGAGTGCCCGGCCTCGGCTTGAAGCGGGGCCTGAGCGAGGATGTCGTTGTGGCTCCGTACGCCACGGCCCTGGCGGCGATGATCGAGCCCGAGGCCGCGGTCCGGAACTTCGCCCGGCTGAGCAACGCCGGAGCGGACGGGCGGTACGGCTTTCGGGAGGCGCTCGACTACACGGCGCGCCGGCTCCCCGAAGGGGCGTCGGTGGCGATCGTGAAGAGCTACATGGCCCATCACCAGGGGATGGCGCTGGTGGCCCTCGGCAACGTGCTCAATCACCGCGCGATGGTGGAGCGCTTCCATGCTGACCCGATCGTCGAGGCCACGGAGCTGTTGCTTCAGGAGCGCATGCCGCGCGACGTACTCGTGGCCCGGCCACGTGCCGAAGAGGTGAGGAGCGCCGCCGACGTGCGAGATCTGGTGCCGCCGGTTCTTCGTCGCTTTACGTCGCCCCACGACGCGATCCCGCGCACGCACCTGCTGTCGAACGGGCGGTATGCGGTCATGGTGACTGCCGCCGGATCCGGCTATAGCCGTTGGCGCGACGTGGCGGTGACCCGCTGGCGCGAGGACGTGACCCGTGACTGCTGGGGCAGCTACCTCTTCCTGCGCGACACGCACACCGGCGCGGTATGGTCTGCGGGTCACCAACCCAGCGGCACGGAAGCAGACAGCTACGAGGTCAACTACTCCGAGGATCACGCCGAGTTCTCCCGTCGCGATGGCTCGATCGTGACCGGCCTGACGATCGTCGTGTCGGCGGAGCACGATGCGGAGATCCGCCGCGTGTCGCTGACGAACGTAGGCTCGC
>JBBSGX010000102.1:0-8752 GCA_038253685.1 Candidatus Limnocylindrales bacterium
CCTCCGAAGCTGACCATTACCCAGACCGGCGTCGAGCCGTACGTGGTGCGTCTCGCCAGGGTCGCGAGTGATCACTCGAGCTCGTATGTGTGGTTGAAATCGGTCGGTGCATCTGGCCCGATGACGGTCGTGATCGCCGCAACCGACACAGGCGGCCAGATCGAGAGCCAGACGGTGACGCTGCCCCTCCATTGATGCCTGGCCGCGGCTGGAGCACGTGACCCGCCGCTTCAGCCTGGTCAGTTTGCCGGTTGCACCTCGACCGGAGCTCAGGATTTCGCCTCAAGCCCCTGGAGGAACGCTGCGGTCCGGTCGAGGGCTGCGTCCAGGACCGGCCTGAGACCGTGGCCGACGCTTGGGTAGCTGAACAGCTGCGCGCTGGGCAGGCGTTCCGCGATCGCGCGCCTCAGAAGCTCGATGCTGGCGAAGGGATCCGCCTCGCCGCTCAGAAACAGCACCGGGCAGCGGATCTGCGGCCAGTGGGCACTGCGCGGCTCCCACTCCGGATTGCCGGGGCGGTGAAGCGGGTAGCTGAAGAGCACCAGCCCGGCAAAGTCGTGCTCACCGTCCGCCGCGAGCAGGCTGGCCACGCGGCCGCCGTAGGACTGGCCCCCGATGGCGACGTCCGGCCCGCTCCCCGAGAGCGCGAGGTACGCCGCCACGGCGTCCTCGGCACGCTTCTTGGGAATGTCGATGGCGCTGGCATCAATGCCGCGCGTCCGCAGGCCGTCCACGTGGGCCTGCATGCTGGCTGCATTGCCGGAGGCGCCGGGAGCGATCACGAGCCGCATGACGTCAGAGGCTACCAGCCCGCGTCACCCGAAGGTCAGGGTTGACCTCGTCGGTGCCGCGCTGCAACGTGATGGCATGCGACGACGGCACATGCACGCCCTGCTCGCGGCCCTGGCCCTGGGCCTCCTGGTGGCGATGCTCGGCGTTGGCCGCGCTCGCGGCGCGGATCCCATCTGGACGCCGAGCTCCTCCGATACCTGGCAGTACCAGCTCAGCGGTCGCATCGACACCTCGGTCGACGCCACCGTCTTCGACATCGACGCGTTCACCACGAAGGCGAGCGTGGTCCAGGCACTCCATGACGCTGGCCGGCATGCCGTCTGCTACGTGGACGCCGGCACGTGGGAGTCCTACCGTCCGGACGCGCACCGATACCCATCGGCCGTGCTCGGGAGGGACGTGCCGGGCTGGCCCGACGAGCGTTGGGTCGACATCCGCCGCCTGGACGTCGTCGCGCCGATCCTGCAAGATCGACTCGACCGGTGCGCCGCCAAGGGCGTCGACGGGGTCGAATACGACTGGGCGGACAGTTACCTTCACCGCACGGGCTTCGATCTGACGCGGGCTGACCGGCTCGCGCTCGACCACTGGCTGGCTCGCGCCGCTCATCGTCGGGGACTGGCCGTCGGGCTGAAGAACGCCTTGCCGCTGATACCGGCATTGGTCGGGACCTGGGACTTTGCCGTCAACGAACAGTGCTTCCAGTACCACGAGTGCGGGCACTACGCGCCGTTTTTAGATGCCGGCAAGGCGGTGTTCAACGTCGCGTACGAGATCCCGCGCTCGGCATTCTGCGCGAAGGCTGCCGAGCTCGGCATCGCGGCGATACGCAAGCACCTCGAGCTCGACGCCTGGCGGAGAGCCTGCCAGTCGTAACTGCCGGGTTTCTCGGGTGAGTCTCGAAGTCGTGACACACAAGCTGTCACAGGCGGGGTCTCAATCTTCGGGACATGGAACGAGCCCGACTGGTCCAACTCCCCTCCCCGACGCCGCGGTCGGCCGCTTCCGTGATCGTGAGCGGCGATCGCCTGATCGTGGAGCACCTCACGCTCGCGGAGCCGTCGCTGGCCGCGTTCGTCGCGGGGCGAGGTGAAGAGGATCGTCCGCTGGTCGTGGAGCGCGCGCTGCGGATCGGCCTGGTCGCGCTCCAGGACGCTGGTGTGTCATTGAACGTGGACGTGGTTCGCAAGGAGTTCGAGTCGCTCATGACGCGGACGGAGGCCGCCAACGAGCGCGCCGCGACCGCCCTTGACCAGGTACTGCGCCAGAACTTCGCGGACGGGGACGGCCGGCTGCCTCGCACCCTGGAGCGGTTTCTGGGCGATCGCGGCCAATTGCGCTCCTTTGTGGGCGAGCTGTTCGACGAGAACAAGCGCGACTCCGCCATCGGGCGCATGCGCACCCTGCTCGGCACCTACTTCGACGGTGACGCGTCCCGCCTCGCCCAGCTGATGGACCCGACGCGCATGGGCTCGCCGCTGCACCAGTTCCGCGTCGAGGTCAGCGAGGGCTTCGAAAAGCTCAACGATCGACTCACGGCTATTGAGGCGGCCGCGGCCGCGCGTGGTGCCCAGCGGGCCAAGTCCGCGGCCAAGGGCGGCGATTTCGAGGAGCTGGTCGGAACCATGCTCGGCAACGTCACCCGCGGCACTGGAGACCTCCTCGACCGCACTGCCGACGCGGCAGGCGACGTCATGCGCTCGAAGAAGGGCGACTTCCTGCTTACGGTTGACAGCGCGATGACTCGAGGCGCCGACCTCCGGGTCGTGGTCGAGTGCAAGGACCGGACCATGTCCGGGCGAGCCATGCGCGACGAGCTGACGGATGCACGCAACAATCGCGGCGCCTGCGTCGGTCTCGTCATCTTCACGCCGCAGCACGCTCCGGCCGGGATCACGCCGTTCGACGTGCGCCAATCGGACGTCTACTGCGTCATCGACCCGGAGGCGCCCGACCAGGCGGTCCTGGAGGCAGCCGTCCGCCTTGCTCGGCTCCTCGCCCTGGCCACTCTTCGTGAGCGGCAGGTCGAAGTCGATTCGGCCGCCATCGCGTCCGCGCTCGCCGGCATTCGCGGTCAGCTCGATGCGATCCGCGCCCTGAAAGTCCAGCTCACGTCCATCGGCTCGACGTCGCGCGCCGTGAACGAGGGGCTCGACCGCCTTCGCGAGGGGGTCCTGTCGAAGGTCGCGGAGGTGGAGGCGGAGCTGCGTGTCGTCGCGACCCAGGTTACGGCCTGAGCGTTTCGGGCTCGCGTTCTATCTCGCCCGCTTGAGGTCGCGGCGTAGCGCGCGCCACGTCGCGCCGACCCGGTCGTACACCCGGCCTTTCCAGGCGACCATCACCGCCGCCGCCCAGACGACCGCGAGGATCCCGATGGCCGCGAACTCCGCCGGCGGCAGCGGGGTCAGCTCGAAGAAGTCACGCGTCCAAGGGACGACGAAGAAGGCGGCATAGATCGCGAGCAGGCCGAGCGCCAGTATCGTCGGCCGCAGGTCGGGGCCATCGTGGTCGGCGCCGCTCAACGAGTCGCCGATGGGCGGGTCGAGCAGCACGAGCAGGCCGAGGCCGCAGAAGGTGGCGAACGTGGTGAACGCCGTGCGTGCCCCGGCGATGTCGCCGTCACGAGCCGCCCACCAGTAGAGCGGCAGTCCCAGCACGGTCAGCGCTACGGCCGGCGGCACGACCAATCGCAGGATGCGCCGCAGGTCGTCGGTGCCGGGACGGGCCGGGTGTGCCCACAGGGCGAGGAAGAGCGCGGGCACGCCGACGGTGAGCAACGCCAGCACCGTGTTGTGCCTCGGGGTCACGGGAATGGCAAGGCCCAGCAGAGACGCGCCGAGGATGACGAGGGCCATGTACATCGCCCGCGTCAGGAAGAGATGCAGGCTGTCGTGCATCCCGGCGATGATCCGCTGCCCTTCGATGACTGCCTCCGGCAGCGCGGCGAATGAGTCGTCGAGCAGCACGATGTCTGCCACGGCGCGCGTCGCCTGGCTGCCGCTCTGCATCGAGATGCCGAGGTGCGCCTGCTTGAGCGACAGCACGTCGTTCACGCCGTCGCCGACCATCGCCACCCAGTCGCCGTTGCGGCGAATGGCGAGCACGAGCCGCGCCTTGAGCGACGGCGGCACCCGTCCGAAGACCGAGCCGGCCGCGACGGCTGCGGCCAGCCCCGCATCATCCAGGTTCTCCAGGTCTAGCCCGGACACCGCCGTTCCGTCGAGCGACAGGCCCACCTCCCGAGCGATCGCGGCCACCGTCTGCGGGCTGTCCCCCGAGATCAGCTTCAGGCTGACGCCAGCGTCGTTGAAGCGCGCCAGCGTGGCGGGCGCGTCCGCGCGAATCTGCTCCCGCAGCACCAGCACGGCCATCGGCTCGAGGTCCGGCGGCAGAGCCGGCTCTCCGTCCGCGCCCTTGAGGCCCACACCTCCCCCGCGACGCCGCGCGAAGACCACCACGCGCAATCCCTGGCTGGCACGATCGGACACGAACGCGTCCAGCTCGGCGTGACCCTCGCCCGCAAGGTGCGGCCGCAGGACCTCCGGCGCGCCGAGTACCAGCAGCCCCGCAAGATTCCCGTCCTCGATGCAGATGCCGCTCCAGCGCAGCTCCGAAGAGAACGGCACCTCCTCGGACGCAACGCAGACCCTGCCGTTGGGATAGGCAGCCCTGATGGCATCCGAGGTCCGGTTCTGGAGCGACGTGCTCGAAACGAACGCGCCCAGCCATTCGGCCAGCTCTAACTCCACCCCGAGAGCCAGGGCCTCGGCCACCTCGATGTTCGGCGTGGTGAGGGTTCCGGTCTTGTCCAGGCACAGCACGCTGACCCGGCTCATCGATTCGACGGCATTGGATCGCTGGATCAGCGCCTTGTTGCCGGCCAGCCGCACGATCGCCAGCGCATACGTGACGGTCACCATCACCACCAGTCCCTGCGGGATCAGTGCGATTAGGACGGCGGCCGCACGCGCGGTATCGACGGCCGGCAGGGACCCGCCGTTGTCGCGGATCAGCACGAAGGCCAAGGGGATCGCCGCCAGTCCGACCAGCAGGCTCATGGAGCGCAACACGCGAGCCACGTCCCGCTGGATCGGCGTCTTGTCCTCGCGAAAGGCGCGCGCTCCGGCGGTCAGCTGGTTGGCAAAGCTCTGCGCCCCGACCTGGGTCGCGACGTAGCGAGCCTCTCCGTCCACGCAGAAGCTGCCCGACAGCACGCTGTCGCCGGGGTTCTTCGGGATCCGGTCCGACTCGCCGGTGAGCAGCGATTCGTCGGCCTGGAAGCTGCCATCGGTGACGCGCCCGTCCAGCAGCAGCTGATCGCCGCGGCGGATGACCATCAGGTCTCCCAGCACGGCCAGCGGCGGGTCGAGGGTGCGCTCGACCCCGTCGCGGACGATGGTCGCCGTCGGCCTGGTCAGCACGCTCAGGCGATCGAGACTCTGCTTTGCGCGGACCTCCTGGACGAGTCCGACCACGATGTTGACGATGACGAGCACGCCGGTGACGGCGGCGTCCCCGAACAACCCAAGGGCGATCAGCACCAGCGCGATGAGAACGAGCAGGATGTTGACGACCGTAAAGGCGTTCTCGCGCAGGATGTCCCAGTAGCTGCGTCCGGTCCCGATGCGTGCGTCGTTGCCCAGCCCGCGAGCTCGCCGCGCGTCCGCTTCCGCTTCGGTGAGGCCGGCTGCGGGGGTCGGCGGAAGGTCAGACGGGAGCTCCGGGGAGATGGGCTGGCCGCCGGCGTCGGACGCGGACGTGTCTCGGCGGCCTTCGGGCATCCGGGGGGAGGTCATGCACGTGGATTGTGGCGTACGCACCGCCTCGAAATAAGCGTCCGTGAAGAAGCTCCGAGCAGACTCACGGCGATGTTGACCCGCGCTCGCCGCTGGGCGGCGCTCGGAACGCTGAACTGGTGGCCTTCGTCCTGAGCCACCACCTCGTGTTCCTGCACACCTGGGGCAATGCCTACGGGGACGCGCTGCGGCGCAGCGGCCACGGCGGCCCCTGGAACTTCACCATGCTCACGGTGGTGCTGCTCACCGGTGCGCTCACCGTCGTCGGCCTCCGCGAATGCGTACGCCTGACCGGACGCGTCCGCGAGCTCGAGGGCAAATGCGGCGCCCCCCGGGACGAGCCCACCGCCGCGCTCCTGCGGCCGATGCTGCGCCTGTGGCTCGCCCTGGCGGCGAGCGCGATCGCCCTGTTCGTTCTCGTGGAGAACCTGGAGCACTTCGCGGTCGGTGCGCCGCTCCCCGGCCCGTCCGTGCTGGGAAGCGCCGAGTACAACGGCCCGCTCCCCATCCTCGTGCTCGTCTCCCTGCTCGTCGCAGTCATCGGAGCGCTCTTCAACTGGCGGCGTGCCGTGCTGCTCGAGCGCATTCGCGCCACCCGCCCGCCCCGTTGCCCTCCGGACAGACGCTGCCTCCGTTGTCGACGCCCGCGCTGCACACGCCCGGCGTCACGCCTTCCGGGACGGCGACGCCACCTCCGACCAGTGGAGGCCCAGGGTTCTCGCTTGTTCTGGCCGTCGTCTCCGTGGTCCTCGCCGGCGTCCTGGTGGCCCTGGCCGCGGCGATGTTCTACCTCTGGCGCTCGCGCAGGTAGCGCTCCCGAATCATGGACGTGACCAAATCCGTCCACAGGCTCCATGAGGTTCGCCCCGGCACTCCCGGGAGAGGCGCCCGGTCAACCCGAGGGCGAGGCGCCGACCGGAGCGCCGGGCGTGGTGGTCGGGCGACTTGTTTCAACCGGCGCGCGCCACGGGACACCAAGCCGCGGAAGGAGATAGCGGTCGACGCCGTAGTACCCGGCGACCTTCCAGGCGAGCATCAGCCCGACCGCGAAGGTGAACATGATCGGGTTGACCGAAGCCGAGCCGGCGAGCAGAAATGACATGTTCATGAGTGCGCCGAAGAAGGCCGCGATGCCGGTGAGCGCACGCACCAGGAGGCCGACACCGATGGCCATCTCGCCGAGCGTGATCAGCCAGGCGAATCAGCCCTCGGCGTGGTTGTCGATGAGAACCTGCAGGAAGCCGCGGTACCACTCGAAGCTGATCGATGGCCTGGCCGGTGGAGCCGGCACGGCCACGGCTCGCTGCCAGTAGCCGAGCAGCGCCGACCCGCCGTCCGTCCAGCCCGTGCCGGTGAACTTCTCCCAACCGGCCACGAACCACTCGAAGCCGAGGAAGATCCTGATCGGCAGCCACAGCAATCCCGCGCGCGAATTGCTGAACAGGTACCGCGCGAAAGCCGGGCCCTCAATCTCGACGGTCTGGGCCTGCGGTGACTTGCGGTCCTGGAACATCAGGACCAACACCACGATCGACAGGATCCAGAAGGCCACCGTTGCCACGGTGCGAAGTGCAGAGCCTGGCTCCGGCTTGAACCAGGGGTTCTCCATGTAGATCAGGATGCCCGCGGCAAATGAGCGCCAGCGGGGTCACCAGATTCCGATATCGCGCCAACATCGATCACTCCTCCGACGATGCCGCCGGATTGGGCCCGGCAGCTGCGAACTTCCACGAAGCCCCAGGAGGGCGTCCGGGTGGATCCCCTCGGGTCAGGCCATCGCGCCTCGGCTGGATCGTCGTCGCGTGCGATACCACGCGAGGTACTCGAGGAGCTCCTCGCGCTCGTCGTCCGTGACGTCGGCGAAGAGTGCCGCGCTCACGGTTTCGGTGGGGTTCGAGTCAGGTTTGCCGGGCACGCGGTAGCCGGTCAGGCGCATAAGCTCGTCGTAGGGGACGGCCAGGGCTTCGCTCAACTGGTGGAGGACGTGCGGAGAAGGGTTCTTGACCGCATCGTTCTCGAGCTTGCTCAGGTAGGCCGCGGAGATGCCGGCCGCCCGGGACGCGTCCGCGGCGGACAGCTCGCGCACATCCCGCGCCTGCCGGAGAACAGCTCCGAGTGATGGTCCCATCTACCCTTGTGTCCTACAGTTGATTGATACAACCACAGTTGACAGTATCACCGAAGCGTGCTCTACTGCAAGCACGGCAGTGGCCGGAGCGTCGCCCGGCGTGGCATTGGTGCCCCGCTTCCCCGGATGTCCTGAAGAAGTGAGGTGAGAAGCGCATGAGCATCAACCAGGTCGACCAGACGGTCGTCACCGAGGAACCGACGGTGGCCGGTCAGCAAACGGTGCGGACGGACAGCCGCCGCATCACGAGGTCGGGCCCCGGTGGCACAGAGCTGACGCGGCGCGTCATCGTCTTCATCTTCGGGCTGATCCAGGTCGTCATCGCAGCACGTTTCGTGCTGCTGTTGATCGACGCGAGGCAAGGCAACGACCTCGTGTCGGGCATCCTCAATATCAGCCAACTGTTCGTCGCACCGTTCGAGGGGATCCTCCGGACGAACTCGCTGCAAGCCTCGGGTTCAGTGCTCGATATCGCGGCCATCGTGGCCTTCGTCGGCTGGACGATCGTCGAGCTGATCGTGATCTGGGCCGTGGGCATCTTCCGGCGCGAGCCCGCCTGAGACCAACCATGGCCACGTGCAGAGCGCCCGTGGCCCGCTGACGCGCCGGGTCGATTCGGAACCCTCACCCGAGCCACCGCATATCCTGCTGCCGGATGACGAGACCATCGCCCCGTCGCGAGCGCAGGCCGCACAGATCGCCAAGCGGAAGCAGCAGGAGGCCGCGGCACGCCCGGCCTGGGCGTCGCCGGTGATGCCTCATCGCGGCTGGCCGGGATCCTGCTCGTGGCCATGCTGGTGCTCACGGGCTCCAAGCCATCGAACGGTACCGGCACCGTCGCCACACCGCCTTCCCGTCGCCACGGCCGAGCCTTGAACACGGCCGCTCCCTCGGCGACACCACCGCGCCCGTCCATGTCGACCTGTGGGCGGACTTCCAGTCCCCGGTCTGCCGCAGGTTCACCGTCGTTGCCCGGATCTCGCTGATCATGGGACCCGGCTTCCTGCCGATGCACGACCTGCCGTTTGCGAACCAG
>JBBSGX010000103.1:0-8710 GCA_038253685.1 Candidatus Limnocylindrales bacterium
CCTGGATCGTTGAGCGCCATGGCGGCACCATCCGCGCCGAGAATCGTCCAGCCGGGGGCGCGCGTTTCACGGCAGTGCTGCCCGCCGGTTGAGCCCGCCGCCGCCTTCGGGCGCGGCCCAAGCTCATCCCGGACCTCTTGCTCGGCAGGAGTAAGATCGTGGGGTTAGAGGTGAGCCGAGCGTGACGAACGATCGCCTTACGGATCGTAGGATCCATCGGAGAGACGTAGCCAACGTGTGGTCGACGTCGCTGCCGCAAACAGCTGATCAGTCCCGCGGCTCGAGCAACCTCGCCACCATGCCCCGCGCGGGCAACATCAGCACTGACATGCGAGCCGGCACAGCCGCGTGATCGGGGACGTCGAGCGCGTGCCTCGCGCTCCGGCCGATCACGATCATCATCTGAAAGACGACCCGCGCCTACTGGCGTGGGTCGTTGGATTCGGCGGAGACTGCGGAAGCGCCTGCCACGGAGCGCTCAATACGGGTCGGGATTGGGCTCGCCTCGCGGCGGATTGAGGCGGACCACGACCCTCGGACCGGAGCGCTCATGCGGGTATGGAACGAGCTCGAACTCGCCGGGATGCTCGCGACGGAGGGCCGAGCGGAGATCGGCCAGGGTTCGATTGACGAGCGCCGCGTCAGCCACGTCCCGAGCGAAGGCCGCGAGCTCGGCCCGCGGGCGCCAGCGCGCATAGACGTCGATCGCGCTGTAACCGTCCACCTCCCAGGCGATGCGTACCGAGCCGTCCATGGGATCCACCGTCCGATGGTATCGGGCGACGGCCACCGATGGGCGCCAGGGTGATCGGAGCGGCGGGGCCGGTGGTGTACGCAGCACGGTAGTCAGCGCCGAAGCCGTTGTGACGCGTCTGCACTAGGCTCGTTGCAGCGGCGCAACCCCAGATGCACGGGAGAATGACCCATGGTCGAGCCCCTGACGAGTCCTGAAATCGAGGCGTATGCCGAGGCTCACACGACCCCCGAGCCTCCGTACCTGAAGGCAGTCGCCGAGGCGACCCGCGCCTTCTCCGAGGCCCACGGAATGATGGTGGGCAAGCTCGAGGGACGCTTCCTGGAGATGCTGGTTGGCATCACGGGCGCGCGTCGCATCCTGGAGATCGGCACGTTCACCGGGTATTCGGCGCTCTCCATGGCGGAGGCTCTCCCGCCCGAGGGCCGCATCATCACCTGCGACATCGACCCGCGGCATGCCGCCAAGGCCAGGGAGCATTTCGCGGCCTCCCCGCACGCTGACAAGATCGAACTGCGCGAGGGTCCGGCGCTCGAGACCATCAGGTCGCTCGAAGGCCCGTTCGATCTGGTCTTCATCGACGCCGACAAGACCGGCTACCGCGACTACTACGAGACGGTGCTCCCGATGATCTCGCCGCGTGCCGTGATCGTGGTGGACAACGTGCTGTGGAGCGGGCGCGTGCTGCAACCGACGGACGGCGATGAGTCCACGCGCGCTTTGGCGGCATTCAACGACATGGTTGCGGCCGATCGGCGCATCGACTGCGTGATGCTTCCGATCCGCGACGGTGTCTCGCTGATCCGCCTGCGAGCCTGATCCGGGGTGCCGCGCGCCGCCAAACCCTCGTCGCACCCTCGGAGTGCCCTCAACACCCATCCGCCGGCGGCCAGTCTGCCAGGGGCATGGGCACGGCCAGGTATCGGCATGAGCGCACGGATTCCAGCCATGATCCTGACACTTTCTGACAGGTACGAACGGTAGGCTTCGAAGGTAGGAAAAGGGTCACCGCAGGAGCCCGCCGTGATGTCTCAACAGCTCGTCAACGTCGTCATCCAGGCAGATCGTGAGCGCGAGATCCAGGAGGCCGTGAGGTCTGCGTACCTCCTCCGGACGCCGGCGCGCACCTCCACCCTCCAGAACCTGCGCCGCCGATTTGGCCGCGGAAGGCGACCACTGACGCGGGTCCCGACCTACCGCGAGGCCAGGCCGTAGCGCTCCAGGACGCCCTGTGCGGCCTCGACGATGCGGCGCCGGAGATCCTCCGGCTCGAGCACCTCCACCGCCGATCCGAGCCGGAGCAACTGCTCGTGGGCCTCGCCGGGCCACTCGAGCTTGATCCGCAGACGGGACCAGCCGTCCGGGTCCTCGTCGGGCAGGGGAGTAGCGCCCCGCATGGCCGTCCTTCCGACCGATTCGGCAAGGGCATCCATGTGATCCGGCCGGACCCGGACGACGACCTCGAGCCGCTCGACGCTGCGTTCGTACGCCGCGATCGAGTCGGTCCAGAAGGCCCCGAGATCGAAGTCCTCGGGGCGCTCGAAGTGGTCGTCTCGCAGCTCGATGCTCTCGATCCGCGAAACCCGGTACGTCTTGGGCTGACCGGTCGTGCCGGCAACGACGTACCAGATGCCGCCCTTCAACACGAGCCCGAGCGGCTCCAGCACCCGATCGACGACGCGATCACGTCCGCGCCGGTATTGCACGGCGATGCGGCGGTCCTCCCAGACCGCAGTCGAGAGGGTCTGGAGGCTCGGCGTGCTCTCTGATTCCTGGAACCAGCCGGGCGCGTCGAGGTGAAAACGCTGATTGATGCGCGACGCTCGCGAACGCAGCTCGGGCGGCAGGGCAGCCAGCATCTTCAATCGAGCCCCGGCGACCACCGTGCCCAGGCCGAGCTCGGCCGCCGGCCCCGGCAGTCCGGACAGGAAGAGCGTCTTTGCCTCCTCCTCGGTGAGGCCCGTCAGCCGCGTGCGGTATCCGTCGACCAGGCGAACGCCGCCGTGCGGGCCGCGTTCCGCGTAGATGGGCACGCCGGCCTCGCTGAGCGCCTCCACGTCTCGGTACACCGTGCGGACCGAGACCTCGAGCTCATCGGCAAGCTCGCCGGCCGTCAGACGGCCACGCGTCTGGAGGAGCAGCAGAATCGAAACGAGTCGGCTCGCGCGCATCCGGCGCAGCATACCGGGATTCCTGACAGTTTTGGTCAGCTATCCGCTGATCCTCGAGGTTCATGGATGCGGATGATGTCGTCGCCGACTTCGAGAGCCCAGCCAGGGCGCATCGCGTCCACCACCGACCGAACGGCCTCAACGGTCGGATAATCGCCCTTGCCGAACAACCGCGCGTCGTCGATGAGGAGCACGTCGCCAGACTGGTCCCGGCTGAGGATCGTGGTCAGTTCGGACATGATCGGCCTGTCGACTGCCCCGCGAGCCGTGACTCCGCCCGAAAAATGTCCGTCCAGCCAGAAGACACAGGGTCCGGCGAGGTCGGCCAGCAACGTGGGCAGAACCGCCGCGCTGTCCCCCTCCATGATCTTGATGTGAGGCCAACGCTGGAAGCGCAGCTGGGCGGCCTCCGCGAGATGAGGACTCAGCTCGATCGACCAGACGCGCTGGAAGCGCCGACTGGCTCGGCACCACCTGGTCGATCCGCAGTCCGCCGACTCGATCGAGCGCATCGCTGACGACGTCCTGGGCGTCCATGCGCAGCTCGGCGCCGGGGCAGAACTGTCGCTGCGTGCGCGGACACGGAACCTGCGGCGGGCCCAGGGGCGCGATGCCGTGAACGAGCGTCGCAGCCTGATCAAGACGTGGGCGATGCGCGGGACGCTACACCTGCTCTCGGCCGAGCAGCTGCCGCTCGTCGTGGCGGCGCGAGGCGTCCGGCAGGCATACCGGCGGCCCTACATCCACGCCTACGGACCGACGACGGGCGCCGACTTCGCGCGCTGGTGGGGCACGGAGCCGGCGGCCGGCAACCGCGTCGTCAACGTACTGGCGCCCGAGTTGACGGCGATCGACGTCGAGGGCTGGCAGGCCTGGGCGCTGGCGTCGGACATCGACGACCTCACGGCGGCCAAGCCCCTGACGGACTGACAGCACGTCCGGCTGTTGCCCAGCTTCGACGGTCTGGTCTCCGAATCGTCTCGCCCGTGCCCGAGATGGCGAGGCCGAAATCGATCCGCGTCGTGTAGAGAAATCGCTGGACGTCGTCGGGCGCTGCGCGCAGCAGGTACTCGATGCCGGTGAATCGGAGGTCCCACCGCTCGTGGAGCTCCAGCAGCTGGGTGTGGTCGAGGAGTGCTGCCATGGGTGCCCGGACGAGCGTCTCGACGTAGGTGCTTCGCGCTGAAGCATCGGCGATCCGATCGACCGGCAGGCAGGCTTGCCTTACTCTTGCGGCACGCGGCACGTCTGGCCCGGGTGCCGCGAAATCCACGGGAACGAACTGCACGGAGCACGCCGCCATGCCCCAACGGCTCGAGATCACCGGCCTCGAGACCATCGATGTGCGCTTCCCCACGTCGCGCACGCTCGACGGTTCCGACGCGATGAACCCGGACCCTGACTACTCGGCGCCGTACGTGATCCTGCGCACCGGCGATCCGGCGCTGGAGGGCCACGGTTTCGCCTTCACGATCGGCCCGGGCACGGAGATCTGCGTCGCCGCCATCGAGGCGCTCACGCCGTGGGTCGTCGGGCAAGACGCCGAGGCCCTCTTCGCCGACATGGGCGGGTTCTACCGGCGGCTGATCGGCGTCAGCCAGTTCCGCTGGCTCGGCCCGGAAAAGGGCGTTATGCACATGGCCGTCGGCGCCGTGCTCAACGCCGTCTGGGACCTGTTCGCCAAGGTGCGCGGCGTCCCCGTCTGGAAGCTGCTGGCGGATTTCTCACCGGAGCAGGTCATCTCGCTGGTCGACTTTCGCTATCTGGTCGACGTCCTCACGCCCGACGATGCGCTGGCCATGCTCCAGGCCCAGGCGCCGGGAAAGGCAGAGCGCGAGCAGAAGCTGCTGGCCGAAGGGATCCCCGCCTACACCACGTCCGCGGGCTGGCTCGGCTACGACGACGACAAGGTCCGCCGGCTCAGCCGCGAGGCGATCGCCGACGGCTTCACCCACATCAAGCTCAAGGTCGGGCGGGATCTCGACGAGGACGTGAAGCGCTGCCGGATCGTGCGCGAGGTGATCGGGCCGGACCGCTACCTGATGGTCGACGCCAACCAGGTCTGGAGCGTGCCCGATGCCATCAGCTGGATGGCCAGGCTTGCCGAGTTCGACCTGCTCTGGATCGAGGAGCCCACCAGCCCGGACGACATCCTCGGCCACGCGGCGATTGCGAAGGCGGTTGCGCCGATCGGCGTCGCCAGCGGCGAGCACATCCACAACCGGGTGATGTTCAAGCAGTTCCTCCAGGCCGGCGCACTGTCGTTCTGCCAGATCGACGCATGCCGCGTGGCCAGCATCAACGAGGTGGTTGCGATCCTGTTGTTGGCTGCGAAGTTCGGCGTCCCGGTGTGTCCGCACGCGGGTGGCGTCGGCCTCTGTGAGCTCGTGGTCCACCTGGCCGCCTTTGATGCGATCGCCGTCAGTGGCATCCACGAGGGGCGGGTCGTGGAGTATGTCGACCACCTCCACGAGCATTTCGGCGAGCCGGTGCGGGTCGAGCGGGCGCGCTATCGGCTGCCTGCGGCGCCCGGCTACGCCTCGATCCTGCCGGCTTCTCTGGAGCGGTATCGCTTCCCCGACGGCGCCGAGTGGGCCACACGCGAACCGGCCTGACCGCGGCGCCCGCTCAGGCCGGAATGACGCCCACGGTCAGCAGCACGTTCGTGTACGGCCGCAGGTCGCCGGTGGCAATGACGAGGGCCAGATGATCGGAGTTCGTCGCAGCGTAGAAGTCGAAGCGCGGGATGTGGTCGACCGGCGTATCCGCGGGCAGCAGCGCCTGGATGGCCGCATGGGCCTTCGGTGGGGGACTGCCGTCGGCCGGATCCATCAATGCGGCCCGCTCGACCGGAAGGACGGTCAGCACGGCCTCCAGCACCTCGGAGACCGTGAGGCGCCCAGGCGCAAGGTTGAGGAAGACGCGCGTGGCCCCCGGGAACGGCGCGGTCGCGTGCGGGAAGTTGCCGTCAGAGATCAACACGGTCGAGCCGTGGCCGGCCTCGGCCAGGGCCCGCAGGATCTCCGGATGCGTGAGGCTGGTTCGGAGCATTGCCGACTCCTCTCTGGGATCCGGCGTCCGATGCCGGCGCGGGGCGTGGCCATCAACTGGACCGGACCATGATGCCTTCCCGGGGTGTCCTCATCGACGCGCACCTCCATTTCTGGGACCCGGCGACCGCCGACTACCCCTCGCTGACCGGCCCGCACGAGCCGATTCGCCGGCGCTTCGACCCTGGGGACCTGCGACCGGAGCTCGAGGCCAACAGCGTTGCTGGCACGATCCTGGTCCAGACGCGCTCGAGCCTCGAGGAGACGCGCGAATTCCTCGAGACCGCTGCCCACACCCCGTTCATCGTCGGTGTTGTCGGTTGGGTGGACCTGACCGAGCCGGACGTCCGCGACGTGCTGCGCGTGCTGCGCCTCCACCCCGGAGGGGAGCGGCTGGTCGGGATCCGCCACCAGGTCCACGACGAGCCGGATCCCGACTGGTTGCGACGCGACGACGTTCGCCGTGGCCTCCACGAGGTGCAGGAGGCCGGCCTCACCTACGACCTGCTGGTGCGTCCGAGGGAGCTCCCCGCGGCGCTGGACACCGTCCGAGCCCTGCCACTGCTGCGCTTCGTCATCGATCACATCGCCAAGCCGCCCATCGCGTCCGGTGAGCTCGAACCATGGGCGAGCCTCATCGCGCCCTTCGGCGACCTGCCGAACGCCTGGTGCAAGGTCTCGGGCATGGTGACCGAGGCCGACTGGCAGAAAGGTTGGACTCTCGACGATCTCAGGCCGTACGTCGACCACGTGCTCAGGGTCTTCGGTCCCGAGCGCTTGCTGTCCGGTTCGGACTGGCCCGTTTGCCTGGTGGCGGGCAGCTATGCACAGGTGCTGCACGCAGCCTTTGAGCTGTTCGTGGATCTCGATGACGGGCAACACGCCGAGGTCTTCGGCGGCACCGCTCGACGCTGCTACCGCGTGGGCGTCATCGGAAGGCTTTGAGGGACACGACGCCTAGACGACTGGCTAACAACGGCCGTGGCGACTCGTGCCCAGGCGTAACCAGTCTGAATGGTCGAGGTAAGCTCCCGCCATCAGCCAACGACGACGTGCGTCGCCGCGTACAGCACGCCCAGGCCCGCGAGGATTGCCCCCTCAGCCCGTCCGACACGACCTCTCACGAGGAACAGTGAAGCCACGATGGCGACGATCACGAGCGCGGGCCAGTCAAGGGTGCGAACTCGCTCCGGAACCACAACCGGCGTCAGAAGCGCGACCAACCCGAGGTTGAACAGCACAAAGTAGAGGACCGTTCCCACGGCATTCCCAGCGGAAACGTCCGCGTACCCGCGCCGAGCGGGAATGACTTGGCGGATGATCTCTTCCGCTTCGATTGCGGCTGGCGTGACAACCATGCCCACCAACCCCGCGGCCAGACCGAAAGTAGTGATCAGGCCATCGGCGCCGAACGCCACGAGCTCGCCACCGACGGCCACAACGGCGATGCCCGCGATCGTCAGCAGCAGCGTCCGCCAGATCGCCTGGGGCCGCTCCTTTGCCTCGCGGAGCGACGTATCGTCGACAAAGCGGTGATCGCGTGACGCGCGCACTAGATAGGCGATCGCCAGTCCGAAAGCGGCCAAGAGCACCAGTCCAGTCCAGCGAGGCGTATCACTGAAGAGGACCGGGAGCCCAGCGAGCAGGGCCGCACCAGGCACCAAGAGGACGATGCCATGCGGCAGGCGCACGTCCAGCGGGGCGATGAGCGCACCGACGCCAAGCGCCACGGAGAGCAGGAAGATCGCCCCTCCAAACGCGGTCCCCAATGCGATTTCAGCCGAGCCTCGCTGTGCAGCGGCGAGACCTACCGCGATGTTCTCGGCTTCCATCCCGGACAGGATCACGCTGGCGACGAAGGGCGATACGCGAACCGCGGCAGCGACCCCGACGAGACCATCGAGGAGCCATTCGGTAGCCGCAATCACGAGCACCACGCCGGCAAAAAAGGCGAGCAGCGCGATCGGAGCGGTCACGCCGACACGATACGGGATCAGCTCAGTCACACCCGCTAGAGTCAATCCGTGACCCCTTCCGAATTCGCAGCCAAATGGAAGGGTTCAACCCTCACGGAGCGCCAGGCCTCCCAAGCGCATTTCAGCGATCTGTGCCGAATGCTGGGATGGCCCACCCCTACCGACGACGATACGACGGGTGACCGCTTCGTATTCGAGAAGGGCGCCGCCAAAACGGGCGGCGGAGACGGTTTCGCTGACGTCTGGCGCAAAGACTGCTTCGCGTGGGAATACAAGGGTCCGCGCAAAGACCTCGTCGCTGCGTACCGGCAGCTGCTCGAATATCGCGAGGCGCTCGACAATCCGCCGCTGTTGATCGTGTCGGACATGGAGCGCTTCGAGATCCATACGAACTTCACCGGCACTGCCAAGTACGTCTACCGCTTCACGCTCGATGACCTTGCAGCCGACCCAGCCGAACCGATGCGCCTCCTGCGGGCAGCATTCCTCGAGCCGGAGCGCTTGCGTCCGACCCTCACCCGGCAGGACCTGACCGAGGAGGCGGCGAAGCAGTTTGCCAAGCTGGCGATCTCATTGCGTGACCGGGGCAATGATGCTCAAGCCGTCGCGCACTTCCTGGACAAGCTGCTCTTCTGTCTCTTCGCGGAGGATGCCGGTTTGCTGCCCAAGGAACTGATTGGCCGTCTTGCCGCGCGCATGAAGTCGGATCCGTTGGTCTTCTCGACACAGCTTACCCAGCTGTTCGGGCTCATGTCCCAA
>JBBSGX010000104.1:0-8695 GCA_038253685.1 Candidatus Limnocylindrales bacterium
CGGTACGTTGCGGCCGATCGCGAGGTGATGGACCAGGGCCAGGGCCAGGATGAGGTCCGCGTTGGCGCGCTCCAGCAGGCCGGACCGCTCCCGCTCGGCCCACCCCAAAGATGGGCTCGGATCCGCCACGTCCATGACGAAGGGGGTCGTGTCGGTCCTGCCCTCGGCGGCGAGCGAACGGTAGTGCCGCTCCGCGGCGGCGGGATCGACATCGAATGCGAGGGTCCGGTATCCGTGGGCCGCCGCAATGCGACTGTACGCGCCGGTGTTGGCGCCCAGGTCCCAGCAGGTCCGCCCGCTCCCCTCGCCGATCATCTGCTCGACCAGGCCGGCCTTCGTGCCGGCGCCTGGGGCCGCCGACCCGTACGAGGGGTGGTCGAGCTCCGCATAGTCGGCCCATTCGGTGCCCGCCGGCTCCCATTGCAGGCCGCTCACGGTCGAGCGCAGGTTGCCGATGAGCGCCTTGAGGCGCTCCACCGGGAGCCTGGCGCGGCTCGCGGCAACCCCGTCGTCCCCGTGCCCGCGTTGAGCTCGAGCATGCAGGTGCAGGTGCGTGGCCAAGCCCAACTGCAGGCGCGTCCGGCCGGGCAGCAGATCGACCGCAAGATCGAGCGGGATGCCGTCGGGATGGCTGCGCAGCAGCAGGCCGCAGCGGACGTCGCGCTTCGCCATGAGCGCCAGTGGCGCCAGGAAGTGCTCGCAGAACTGCCGGTAGGCGGGCCACGGCGTCTCCGTTTCCCGGCGCTCGAACGAAAGGTGATCGATGAGCACCGGACGGACGCCCCGCAGCTGCACGTTGTAGGCGGACGCGTCCTTGAGGGAAAAACCGTGCTCCAGGGCGGCCAGCTCGACGTCGAGGGTCAGGAGTGCCGCGTCGCGCAGCTCACCGAAGGTCCACTCATAGGGATAGGAGATGAAGTCGAGCGCGTCCGGCAGGATGACCGCCGCCGCATCTCCGTCGAAGGCGGCATCCAGGCTTGCTTCCGACCACGGCAGCAGCCTGCCCTCCTCGACGAGGCGCGCGGCCAGTGGACTCCGGGTGAAGGCCTCCCAGTCGGGCGCAAACGACCGCGCGATCTGGCGATGAATCACCCCGTCTCGCCGGTAGACGAAACCGCTCGGGTCTCGCCAGGAGGCGGGGTCCCGCGTTGTCGAGGTCTGCCGGTGAGCAACGCCTGTTCCGCGATCGGTACCGGGCGCCGGCCGAGCGGCGCCCTCGGCCCGGGTCAAAGCGGCGTGCGATCTCCGGTGCCGGGCTCCTCCCGGTTGCCGGGCAGCCTGCGCGTGATCGAGCGCCAGCCGCGCTTGATGTAGTTGATGAACAGGATCGGCGCGGCAATCGCGGTCGCCAGGATCGCCTGGAACAACAGGCTGGCGGAGCCTGGGTCCAGGTACGCGAATACATGAGGCAAGGCAACGTCTCCCATCACGGCGCAATGGCCTGCCGAGGGGCAGTTGCGCCCATCCTAGTGGACGAACGCGCGAAACCTTGGCAGGATGCCACCATGTCCCGGAACCGCGCCGGGTGGCCGACTCGGCCCTTGCCGGTGCATACGCTGCTGCTCGCCGCATACCCGGTCCTGTTCCTGTTTGCCCAGAACACGACCGAGGTCCTGCCGCGCGACGTGATCCCGCCGCTCGGCCGCGCAGTCCTGGTGGCCGCGACGGTCGGCATGTTCGCCGCCGTCGTCCTGCGTGACCTTCGGCGCGGCGCGATCATCGGCACCGCGCTGATCATCGCCTGGTCGGCATACGGCCACCTGGCGTCGATGGTTGAGCCCATGAAGGTATCGCGAGACGTCCAGTTGGCGGCGTGGGGGGTCGTTCTGCTGGTGGCGCTGCTCGCGGCCCTGTTCCTGCGGCCTCGCTGGCTGGCAAGACTGACCGTCGGCCTGAACGTGGTCGGCGGAGTCATGGTCGTCCTCACCCTCGTGCAGATCGTGCCGTACGAGCTGTCGGCCTACGCCACCCCGCCCGCCGCGCGGGCACACGGCACACCGCATCCCGGCGACCGCGACATCTACTACCTCGTGTTCGATGACTACGGCTCGGCCAACTCGCTGAACGACCAGATCGGCTGGCACAACGACCTCCCCGACTGGCTGGCCTCGCAGGGCTTCTACGTCGCGCCCCAATCGCACGCCAATTACGTGCGCACATCGCTCTCCATCGCTGCCGTGATGAATCTCACCAGCCTGGATGACGTTACGGCGCGCATGGGCCGCGCCAGCGGAGACCTGGGACCCGTCCACCAGATGCTCAAGGCACCCGAGGCCGCTCGCTACCTCCAGGCACGCGGCTACCGGTACATCCAGATCGGATCCTGGTTCGGACCGACCAAGACCAGCCAGATCGCCGATGAGAACCCGCAGCACGAGACCGAGTCCAACTTCGACGGGATCCTTGACCAGACCACCTTCGGTCCGACTCTCGACCAGCTTCGCAACCTCGCCACCATCCCGTTGCAGGACCAGATCCACCGCGATTCCGCGCTTTTCCAGTTCCGCGAGCTGAACCGGGTCGAGGAGGAGCCGGGGCCGAAGCTCGTCTACGCGGACATCCTCATTCCGCACGAGCCCTACGTCTTCAAGGCCAACGGCGACTATCCGTCACGCGAGGAGCAGCAGCACCGCACCGAGGCATCCGCGGCGCTCCAGCAGCTCCAATACACGAATGGCCGAATCCGCGACATCGTCACGAACCTCCTGAGCGGCCCCGAGGAGACGCGCCCGATCGTGGTCATCCAGTCCGACGAGGGCCCATACCCCGACCGCTACGCCGCGGACAAGAACCACTTCGACTGGGGTACGGCCACACCCGAGGAGCTCGAGATCAAGTACGGGATCCTCAACGCGATGTACCTGCCTGGCGAGGCGTCGGCCGGAACACCCAGCCTCTATCCGACCATCAGCGGCTGGAACACCTTCCGGCTGATCTTCGATCGCTACTTCGGTGAGTCGTACCCCATGCTGCCGGACCGCAGCTACACCTCGGCGAGCTACCTGCGGCCGTACGACCTGACCGACATCACAGGCCGTCTCTCGACGCTGAACGGAGGAGCGACGCCGACCCAGATACGTCCGCGGCCCATCGCGGACCCGGGCACGAACGGCAAGGGAGCCAAATGCGACAGCCTCGGAATGTCCATGCAGGCGGGCTGCTGACCCCCTCAAAACCACAGACCACCCCAAACGGCGGCCGCCGTTTGGCTCTCGTCTGAGCGGCGTCATGTGCACGTGGTGTGCATACGCGACCGATTTGAGGGCTCGCGGGCTCCTTCTTTGTCGGTTCTGTGCAGCTCGTGGTCACAATCGACCGAAACAGGCCCGCAATGCCGGACTGGCGTGCCGGGTCGGTCGCGTACGCACATGTCGTGCACAGGCCGGCCGCCGACCGGAGATGGCGGCGGCCTCCGCTCAATGAGGGACGGCCCACTCTCCGTCGAGCATCAGGTCGCGGCCCTTGAGCTCGTTGGCCTCGCGCCACGGTGCGTCCTGCTTGCGCTGTCCCGCGTTGCGAGGCGGCGGACTGGTCGTCACAACGGGCCGTCAGGATGCCTGGATGAGTCCGATCTGGTTGCCGTCAGCGTCTGTGACGGATCCGACCAGCTTGCCGCCTCCGACGTCCTTGACAGGCTGTAGCGGCGTAGCGCCGGCCTCGATGAGTTGCCTGATGGTCTCGTTGATATCGTCCACGTTCCAGTAGGCCAGCGGCCCGGTCAGGCCCTGGCCGTGGCCGTTGGGATCCAGGCCGATGTCCTGGTCCCCGACCCGGTACCCAACGTAGTAGGCCGCGTCCATCAACGGTTCGACCCCGAGCAGCTTGCCGTACAGCTTCTTGGCCTGCGCCAGATCCTTGACGGGATAGATGATGGTCTTCATTCCTGAGGACATGCGGAGCTCCTTGTTCCTTTGGGTCGGATCGGCTGGGTTTCGCCCGACATCTCTTGTCGAAACGCAGCGTGGAAATGTGACGGGCGAGAGAGCGACCGGGTGGCAGGTGCGAAGCGCAGGACCTGGCCACATCGGCGCCGCCCACCCCGTCTTCGGTGCACTGCCGAAGAGCGTGGATCCAGCGGACCCGTCCCTCCATGGCCCGACCGGCATCACACATACCGGACAGCATCTCCGATCCGAGCGCTCGACGCCCGTTTTCCCGCCCGCCCACGCGCGGTCGACGGGCTCATCGGTCGCGGGAGGTGGTGGGCGATACTGGATTCGAACCAGTGACCTCACGGATGTGAACCGTGCGCTCTAACCGACTGAGCCAATCGCCCTGAGAGCGTCCGCCGCTGGCGGATGCCGCCCAGTATCGGGCCCGGCGGCGGAGGTCGTCAACGAAGGCGCCCAAGCCGCGAGCGTTAGCTCACCGCCACGCCGGGCCAGTGTTCCCGGATCGGATCCGGCGCGGGCCCCTGGACACGCAGGCGCTTGTGCCGCCCTCGTTGCCCGGACAGCAGCGTGACGCACGAGGCGGGCACGGAGAGGTCCCGAGCGATCAGGCGCAGCAGCGCCCGGTTCGCGGCCCCGCCGACGGGTGCGGCGTCAACCCGCACGAGCAGCACGCCTCCGGTCTCCACGCCCTCCCCCCGATCCGCGCGGCCTCGTGGAATGAGCCGAACGCTGAGCGTGGCGCCAGCCGCGCTCCCCTCACCCATGTCGGTCCCCGAAGATCGCCCGCCCGACGCGAACGAGCGTGGCTCCCTCCTCGACGGCCACCTCGAAGTCGTCCGTCATGCCCATCGACAGGCCGGCGCCGAACCCGGGCAGCTGCGAGCGCAGCCTCGACGAGAGCTCGCGTAGACGCCCGAACGTCTGCCGCGCGTCCTCGGGCGCGGTCACGAGCTGCCCGACGGTCATCAGGCCGCGCAGCTCGAGATTGGGGAGCGCCGCCATCTCGTCAAGCGACCGTTCCAGGACTTCCGGCGCAAAGCCAGTCTTGTCCGGGTCCGCATCGACGTTTGCCTGGAGGTACACGGGCAGGCGGCCGACCAGCCGCCCCTGCCCGCCAGATCGATCGGCGACCAGTCGATCGAGGCGCTGGGCAAGCTCCACCGAATCGACCGACTGGATCACGTCAAAGAGCGCCACGGCGCGAGCCGCCTTGTTGGCCTGGAGGTGACCCACCAGGTGCCATCCGACCTCGGGGAGTGCCTCGACCTTGGCCGCGGCTTCCTGTACCCGGTTCTCGCCGAGCGTCGTCAGTCCGGCCGCGACGGCGGCCTGCAGCCGCTCCACGTGGACCATCTTGGACACGGCGACGAGTGCCACCGTCCCCGGGTCGCGGCCCGCACGCGCGGCCGCTCGCTCGATCCGCTCGAGAACCCGCTCCCGGGCCGCAACGAGCGCGGCAACAGCGCTGGGAGCCGGCGAGAAACCTCCAGGTTCGACCGTCAGGGGTCGAACCCTCCGGCTCCGACCGTCAGCGGTTGCGACGCAGGAATGCCGGGATGTCGAGGTCCTCGACCTCCGGTGTCGAGCGCCGCGCTGCCTCCGTGCGATCCATCGACGGAGCGCCTGCCGGGATCGTCTGCTGCTCGGGAAGCGGAGCGCTGGCCGCCATAACCCCCTCGCTCGGTGCCTGGCCCGACATGACGGGTACCGGACTGGGTTGGCTGTCACCCACGATCGGGACGGCCGACATGCCGGAGGACTCGAACGAACCGGATGAGGTCAATCCGCCGGATGCGGCCGCCCGCTGCTCCTCGAGCTCCCGCAGGAAATCGCGGTCGCCGCGGTTCGTCCGGATTGACGAGCTGACCTCGGCGGAGTGCGCCGCCTGGCGATGGGCCTCGCGCTTGCGCGACATGTCGAAGCCGGTCGCGATCACGGTGATCGTGACCTCGTCGCCCATCCGCTCGTCAATGACCGTGCCGAAGATGATGTTCGCCTCCGGGTCGGCCGTCTCCTTGATGATCTGGGCCGCCTCGTCGACCTCGAACAGGCCGAGGCTGGGACCGCCCGTGATGTTGAACAGCACCCCCTGCGCGCCTGCGATGTTGATCTCGAGCAGCGGGCTCGCGATCGCCTGCCGCGCGGCATCCGCCGCCCGCGACTCCCCGGAACCACGACCGATGCCCATCAGGGCCGATCCGGCGTCCTTCATGATCGCGCGCACATCCGCAAAATCGAGGTTGATCAGGCCCGGCACGGTGATCAGGTCGCTGATGCCCTGCACGCCCTGGCGCAGGACGTCGTCCACTACCCGGAAGGCGTCCACGATGGACGTGTTCTTCTCGACGACGTCCTTGAGGCGGTCGTTGGGGATGGTAATGAGCGTGTCCACCTTGTCACGCAGTTGCTCGCTGGCCTTCTCGGCGTTGAGGCGACGGCGTGCGCCCTCGAAGCTGAACGGCTTGGTGACCACGCCGATCGACAGCGCCCCGACGTCACGGGCGATCTCCGCAATGATCGGCGCCGCGCCGGAGCCCGTGCCGCCGCCCATGCCGGCCGTGATGAAGACCATGTCGGAGTCGCGCAGCGCTTCCGCGATCTTTTCGGAGTCCTCTTCCGCGGCTCGCTGGCCGATCCCGGGATCGCCGCCGGCGCCGAGCCCCCGGGTGAGCTTGTCACCGATGCGGATCTTGTGGGGTGCGTCCGACTGGAGCAGCGCCTGGGCGTCCGTGTTCACGGCGATGAACTCGACGCCCATCATCTCCGCGCGGATCATCCGGTTGACGGCATTGCTCCCCCCGCCGCCCACTCCGATGACCCGGATGAGAGCGAAGTTCTCCGAGTCAGAACGCAGCGGCATGGGGTTCCCTCCGGACTCTGGGGTGGCTGTCGACACTCAAACGACGCTCCGATGGGTGCCGGGCGGGCCTCCCGGGGACGTGCGGCTCATCGACCCGAGTATAGCCGCGAACCCCTTGCGGTTGACCCGCCGAACTTCCCCGATTCGGGCAACTCCCTCGCAGAATCTTGCGATCCGTGGGTGCGCGGCGGCGCCAACGGCTGCCGCCGACGGTGGACGGCCTGTGGACGGACCGCCGGGTTTTCCACTTCCCGGAACCTACGGGAAGAGGCTTCGCACCCAGTCCCGTGCCTTGCCGAGGGCACCCGATGCCGGTGCCGACTCGAAGCGCTCGGGTTCCGACGAGGTGACCACCCGGGCCGCCCACTGGAGGAGCCCGATCGAGGTCGCGTACGCCGGCACCAGGAGGTAATCGGTGAGCCCGCCGACGCCGACCGGCGACGACACGCGGACCGGCAGATTGAGGACCTCGCGCCCGAGCTCCGCCGAACCCGCGAGCAGCGAGGCGCCGCCCGTCAGGACCAGGCCGGCGGGAAGGCGCTGGGCGTGACCGCCGCGCGCCATCTCTTCGCCGATCTTCTCGAACAGCTCCCGCATGCGGGCCTCGATGATCTCGGCCACCTCCACGCGCTTGGCCATGCGTGCCTCCACGCCGCCGATCATCTCGACGGGGACTTCCTCGTCCGCGCCCACCGACTGCGGATTCGCGGTGCCGTGGGCGATCTTGAGCTGCTCGGCCGCGATCAGGTCGGTCTTGAGACCGATGGCGACGTCCGCGGTGACGTTGATCCCGCCGATCGGGAGCACGGACGTGAGGAACGGCGAGCCGTCCATGTACAGCGCGATGTCGGTGGTGCCGGCGCCGATGTCCGCGACCGCGACGCCCAGCTCGCGTTCCGTCTCGGACAGCACCGCCTCACCCGACGCGAGCGAGTTGACGACCAGCTCGTCGACCCTGACGCCAGCCTGGCGCACGCACTTGGTGAGGTTCTGGAGCGCGGTCGCGCTTGCGTGGACGATGTGCGTCTCGACCTCGAGGCGGATGGCGCTCATCCCGAGCGGATCCTTGACGCCCTCCTGCCCGTCCACCACGAAGCCGCGTGGCAGGACGTGCAGCACCTCCCGGTTCGAGGGGATGGTGACGGCGCGCGCCACCTCGGTGGCGCGCTCGATGTCCTCGCGACTGACCTCGCGATGCGGACCGCTGACGGCCACGGCCCCGCGGGAGTTCTGGCTCTCGACGTGGTTGCCGCCGACGCCCACGAAGGCTGCCTCCAGGCGCATGCCGGAGAGGCGCTCGGCCTGCTCGACGGCGGCCTTGATCGAGGACACCGTCTGCTCGATGTTGATGACGACGCCCTTTTTGAGACCGCTCGCCGGGACGACGCCCTTGCCGATGATGTTGAGGGCGCCATCGCGCCCGACTTCTCCGACGAGCGCGACGACCTTGCTCGTGCCGACGTCGATCGCCACGAGGACCGCTTCGATTTCCAAGGCTCCTCTTTCCGTCACGCGGCTCTGGGGCTGGGCGCCCGGTCGCCCTGGGCCACCATGGCGACCCCCTCCATCGGCGCCCATTGTGGGCGATGCGGCGACCTTCTGCGGCTCACGGCGCCGGCGAGTGCCCGGGAGGAGTGGCCCGCCCGGAATTGGGCGTCGCGACCGGGAGGTACGTGCCGCAGCGATCCGGACCGACGGCCAGCGTGATGGTCCCGGTCTGGGCCTCGCGATTGAGCAGCAGCGAGCGCAGGCATTGCACCTGCTGGGGAATCTCGGCGGTCGTGTGCAGGACCGGCGTGTAGTGACCGAAGATCGCACGCCAGCCGGAGTCTGCGGTCAGGACCCAGCCATCGGTGTCGTCGACGCTCACGGCCAGGGCATGGGCCGAGCTCCCGAGCTGGTCCGGCGCCAACGCGCCGAGCAACCGCGCGGTCTCGAGGTC
>JBBSGX010000105.1:0-8674 GCA_038253685.1 Candidatus Limnocylindrales bacterium
CGGGAGCGCCGGCAGTCCAGATCGAGGCTCGCCTGGAATCGGGCCCGATGGGGGAGGCGCCTGGTGGCGAAGAGCTCGCCGACGATCTACGAGGTGGCGCGGCACGCGGGCGTGTCGATTGCCACCGTGTCGCGCGTTCATCGTGGCAACGCCCAGGTCGCATCGGAGACGCGGGCGCGAGTCGTGCGCTCGATCGCGGCGCTCGACTACCGTCCCAGCCCGAACGCTCGCTCCCTGGCAGCCAACCGGCACGAGGCGAGCGGCATCGTCTTTCCCAACCTGTCCGGGCCGTATTACTCGGAGGTCATCTACGGTTTCGAGCGGGAGACCGTCCAGGCTCGACAGAGCGTATTGATCCTGGCCACGCACGGGCGTGAGGGCGCCGGGGACCTTGTCCGGGACCTCGCTGCGCGCGTGGACGGCCTGGTGCTCATGGGTCGCACGGTCCCGGACGCCGTGGTGATCCAGCTGGCCAGGTAAGGGCTCCCCATCGTGCTTCTGGCGCGTCCCGCCGTCGATGGCGTCGATACGGTCCTGACCGACAACCGGAATTCCGCCGCTCAGTTGGTGCAGCACCTCTTCGGCCACGGTCGGGAGGACCTGGTCTTCGTAGGCGATCCGGACGCCTCGCCCGATGCGTCCGAGCGCTGGGCGGGATTCCGGGAAGCCCACCGGGGGGCGCGCCGCCCGGTACCCAGGTCTCCACTCGTGAGCGATTTCACCGAGCGGGGCGGCCACGCCGCGGTCCGCAGCCTCCTCGCCGTTCGGCTCGAGCGCGACACCCGGCCCGCCGGGCTGGTGTGCGCGAACGACGAGATCGCCATCGGCGCCCTCCGTGCCGCCCACGAGATCGGTGTCACGGTCCCGGGCCAGATGACGGTGACTGGCTGGGACGATATCCCCGTCGCGGGACTCGTGTCACCCGCACTGACCACCGTGCGCCAGCCGATGCGCGAGCTCGGCTCAACTGCAGCGGCCCTCCTCGCCGAGCGGATCTCCGCCGGCAGGCGGTCGCCGCGTCATGTCCTGCTGCCGACGTCGCTCGTGGTTCGGGCGAGCTGCGGATGCCAAGTCAATGGAGGAGAAATCCCATGATGGGAACGACACATCGATCGCCGTTCATCGCGATCGCGCTGGCGTTGGCGCTGGTCGTGGCGGCCTGCGGCACGAACAGCAGCAGCATTGCGCCGGGCAGCGGCCCGGTCGGCAGTGCAAGCCAGGCACCGGCCATCAGCCCCGCCGGCTCGGTCGCGGGCACGCTCACCGTCTGGGCGATGGGCAACGAGGGCGTCAAGCTCAAGGACCTGTCCGCCAGGTTCATGGCCGACAACCCTGGTACGACCGTGAACGTGACACCGGTCGCCTGGGACGTGGCGGTGGACAAGCTGCAGACCGCGATTGCCGGGCACCAGACGCCGGACGTCAGTCAGATGGGCACCGACATGATGGGCCAGTTCGCGTCCACGCAGGCGCTCGAGCCCGTGCCGTCCAACTTCCAGAAGTCGACCTTCTTCGAGAGCGCCTGGAACACGAATGTCGTCAACGGCACGGTCTACGGGGTGCCGTGGTACGTCGAGACAAGGCTGCTCTACTACCGCAAGGACCTTGCGACGAAGGCCGGCGTCACGACGCCCCCCGCGAGCTGGGACGACCTTACGGCCGACGCCAAGGCCATCCAGTCCAAGGGCGGAGCCAAGTGGGGCATCTCGCTCGGCACCAAGAACTGGCAGGAGTACTTCCCGTTCCTGTGGTCCAACGGCGGCGCGGTCATGGACGCATCGGGCAAGTTCACGCTCAACAGCCCGCAGGCGGTCGAGGCGTTGACCTATTACGACTCCTTCTTCAAGGACGGCCTCACGCCCAAGGCCGTGCCCGCGAACTTCGACATCACGCCCGCCTTCGTGTCCGGGACCAACCCGATGTTCTTCTCTGGGCCGTGGCACATCGGGCTCATCCGTGACGCGGGCGGTGCCTCGTTCACGGACAAGTGGGCGCTCGCACCGATGCCCAAGAAGGTCACCGCCACCTCGTTCGTCGGAGGGAGCAACGTGGTCGTGTACAAGGACGGCAAGAACAAGGATCTCGCCTGGAAATACGTCCAGTACCTGACCGATCCCAAGACGCAGGTCGCGTGGTACGCCGACGTGACGGACCTGCCCGCCATCCAGAGCGCCTGGGACGACTCGTCCCTGAAGAGTGATCCGAACGTCGCGATGTTCGGCCAGCAGCTCAAGGACACCCAGGCACAGCCGGCCATCCCGACGTGGAGCCAGATCGCCGACGCCATCAACGCGGCGCTCGAGAAGATGACCACTGGCAATCTCGATCCCAAGGCGGCCGCCGACGAGATGCAGACCCAGGCCGAAAAGATCGGAACGGGCAACTGACGTGACGGTCCCGGCTCTCGCACAGCGCGGCGTGGCGGAGGCGCAGGCCTCCGGCTCCACGCGGCGCTGGCGAGAGGATCTGATCGGCTGGGCCTTCGCCGCGCCGTTCGTGATCCTGTTCGGGATCTTTCTCGCCTTTCCGATCCTGGCGTCGTTCCTGCTCAGCTTCACGAGCTTCGGGTTGCGCGACCTCACGAACCCGATCGGCGCGACACTCGTCGGGCTCCAGAACTACCTGGATGTCTTCGCCGACTCGACGTTCTGGACGTCGCTTCTCAACACGGCCTATTTCGTGCTGGTGGGCGTGCCCCTCACTCTCGTCCTGGGCCTCCTCATCGCCAACGCGCTCAACCGCGGCGTGACCCGGTTCCGGACGGCCTTCCGGGTGGGCTACTACCTGCCGGTGATCACGAGCATCGTGGCCATCGCCGTCGTGTGGCGCTTCCTGCTCGCTCCCGACGCGGGACTCATCAACATGGTGCTGTCCGGGCTCGGCATCAAGGGGCCCGACTGGTTGGCAGACCCCGTCTTCGCGATGCCGTCGATCATCGCCATGGCAGTCTGGCGGAACCTGGGCTTCGCGATGGTCGTGTTCCTGGCCGGAATGCAGGCGATCCCGACGTCGCTGTATGAGGCGGCGGCGATCGACGGCGCGGGGCGCTGGCAGGCATTCCGGTACGTGACCATCCCCATGCTGCGCCCGACCATCCTGTTCATGACCGTAATCACCACGATCGGCTACCTCCAGCTGTTCGAGGAGCCGTTCGTGATGACCGATGGAGGGCCCCTCGACAAGACCCTCTCGGTCACCATGTACATGTTCCGGCAGGGCTTCCGCTTCTTCCACCAGGGCTATGCGTCGGCGATCGCATACCTGCTGTTCGTGATCGTCGCCATCGTCGCATTCCTGCAGTTCCGATTCCTCCGGTCCGAGGCCTGACGGGGGTGGAGCGATGACCGCCGGAACCGCAACTGCCTCCGTCCGCCCGGGCCAATCGAGCGTGCCCGGCGGGCGCCGGACCATCCCGAGCTTCTGGGTCTACGCCCTGCTCATCGGTGGGCTGGCCCTGATGGTCGGGCCGTTCCTGTGGATGGTCCTCGGCTCCATCAAGCCGGAGGCCGACTTCCTGCAGAGCCAGCCCACGTTCCTGCCGTCGACGGCGACGACCGACAACTACCGGCGCCTCTTCGAGCAGCTCGACTTCCCGCGCTACTTCTTCAACTCGTCGCTCATTGCACTGGTCGTGACCATCGGCAACCTGCTCTTCTGCCCGATGCTCGGCTATGCCCTGGCCAAGCTGCGCTGGCGCGGTCAGCGCGTGATCATGGGCCTCGTCCTCGCGACGCTGATGGTGCCCGCGGGCGTGACGCTCATCCCGAACTTCATCCTGATGAGCAACCTCGGCTTCGTGAACACCTATCCGGGCCTGATCCTGCCGTTCCTGGCGGGCCCCTTCGGGGTCTTCCTGATGCGCCAGTTCATGCTCGGCGTGCCGAACGAGCTGCTCGAGGCGGCACGCATGGACGGTGCTCACGAATTCCGGATCTTCTGGTCGGTCGTCATGCCGATTGCCACGCCGGTCCTGGCGACTCTCGGCATCCTGACCTTCCTGGGCAACTGGAACAGCTTCCTCTACCCGCTGGTCATGGCCCAGGAACCGGGCATGTACACGCTCCCCGTCGCCCTCGCGACCTTTGCCACCGGCCAGTACCAGGCCGACCACGGAATGCTCATGGCGGGCTCGGTCGTGCTGGTCGTGCCCGTCCTCATCGTGTTCATCCTGTTCCAGCGCTGGATCACCGAAGGCATCGCCACGACCGGGCTGAAGGGATGAACTGTTCGATCCGACCGGAGCGCCGCATACTCGGAGGTTTCGCCATGCCCACCCGCCGTCCTCGCCGCGTGCTGACCGTCGCGATCAGCCTCCTCCTCGTCGTTGCCGCCTTCCCCGCGGTCGCGTCCGCCCACGATGGCGGCCTGAGCGGGGCGCAGCGCCAGACGCTCTTCGGCTATGCCCGTGACACGTGGGCTTCCTTCGTGGCCATGACCGATTCCCACACCGGTCTGCCGGCAGACAGCCTCGACTCCGACGGCACGGCCAGCGTTCAGACCTCGACTACCAACATCGGCGCCTACATGTGGAGCGCGATCGTGGCCGAGCGTCTCGGGATCATCGGGCACAGGGAGCTCGTGATCCGGCTGGACCGCACCATGCGTTCCCTCGAAACCATGGAGCGCCACCAGCCCAGCGGCCAGTACTACAACTGGTACGACCACACCAACGGGCAGAAGCTGACGGTCTGGCCACCGACGGGCGATCCGCTCAAGCCGATCCTGTCGTCGGTCGACAACGGCTGGCTGGCGACTGCCATCCACGTCGTCGCCGGCAGCGTGCGCGAGCTGTCTCAGCGCGCCAGGCACCTCTTCGACAGCATGCATTTCGGCTTCTACTACCGTCCTGCCGCCAACCGGATCGCGTTCTACTACGCCCCGAGCGATGGCGACTCACCGTGCTGCTATGACACGGTCGTGAGCGAGAGCCGCATCGCGAGCTACATCGGGATTGCCACCGGCGAGATTCCGGACAAGGAGTACTTCGGCAGCTGGCGGACGTTCCCCGATACGTGCGACTGGAGCTGGCCCGAGACCAAGCCGGTCGGCTTCCACAAGACCTACCTCGGCGTCGACGTCTTCGAGGGCGCATACCGTTACGAGAACTTCCGGGTCGTGCCCGGCTGGGGTGGGAGCATGTTCGAGGCGCTCATGCCCGCGTTGTTCGTGCCGGAGGAGCGTTGGGGCCGGAGGAGCTGGGGGATCAACCACCCGCTGACCGTCGCCGCGCAGATCCACCACGGCCTGGTCGATGCCGGCTACGGATACTGGGGCTTCTCGCCATCGAACACGCCCGAGGGCGGCTATGCCGCGTACGGTGTCGACGCGATCGGGATGAACCCCGACGGCTATCCGTCCAACGAGGACAACACGTTCGTCGATCGCGGCTTCGCCGGCTGCGGCCGAGACCCGAAGCCCGATCCTCAGCCATCCGCGTACACGAATGGGGTTGTGACGCCGCATGCCGCGTTCCTGGCGTTGCGCTGGGCGCCAAAAGCGGTACTGGCCGACGTCGCGAAGCTCAAGGCCGACTTCCAGATCTACGACCACTGGGGCTTCCACGACTCGGTGAACGTGCAGACAGGCACCGTTTCGAATTCGTACCTGTCGCTCGACCAGGGCATCATCATGGGCGCGATCGGTAACGCGCTGGCTCACGGCGTGTTGCGCGACGCCTTCGCGACCAGGGACTTCCGCCACGCGCTCCGGCCGCTCATCGGCATGGAAACCTTCAACGCGGGCCCCAGGAATGCTGCCGATGTCCTGCACTGAGGTCCACGTCAGGGCGACGTGGACCTCATGACGGGGACATCAGCGCGAATCGCCTGGTTCGAGCAGGTCGGTAGCCAGACAGAGCGAACGAATCCCGCTCCGGCGCGCACGCTCGCGGCCCCGAGCGGCACCCGTGCGGCGCCCGGGCTTGGACACGTGACGCTCGACTGGGAGCCCGTCAACGGAGCTGTCGGCTACCTGCTACAGCGTGCCGTGAGCGAGAACGGTCCGTTCGAGGTCATCGACCACGGCGGCGGAGACGTCCTCGCCGTTCCCGGGCCGCCCTATGCCGACACGACAGGGACGGCCGGTCAGGAGGCGTTCTACCGGGTGTCTGCAATGGCATCCATCGAGGCACCACCGGGGCCTCCGGGTCCGGTGGCTGCCGCGAGGCCCGCGGATGCGGGCGCTGGGACCGTGGAGGTCCGGGTGGACGCCAGGCATGTCACGCGGCGGCTGCCGAGACCGTGGCAGCCGGTCATCGGGTCCGAGCACCTGGCCTTGCTCCTGCGGGGTTCGGGGCCCGGCGGAAGCCACGTCGGCGATGAGCTGGCGGAGGCCTTCCGGATCGTCCGGCGTGAGCTGGGGGTCCGCGCCGTGCGGGCACATGCGATCTTCGACGACTCGCTCGGCGTCTATCGCGAGATCAACGGCCAATCGGTCTTCGACTACGAGCGTGTCGATGCCGCCTACGACCGCCTCCTGGCGACTGGCCTCCAGCCGTTCGTCGAGCTGTCGTTCATGCCGCGCGACCTGGCATCCGACCCGGAGCACACGACGTTCGAGTACCGCGGGATCATCTCGCCGCCGCGGGACATGGACCGCTGGTCGATGCTGGTCCGCGACTTCGTCGGCCATCTCATCGCCCGATACGGCCTGAAGGAGGTCAGAGACTGGCCGTTCGAGGTCTGGAACGAACCCAACCTTCGCCTGTTCTGGTCTGCCACGCAGGCCGAGTACCTGGACCTCTACGACGCCACCGCCAGGGCCGTCCGCGCCGTCGACGAGCGGCTCCAGGTCGGCGGCCCGGCCACGGCCGCCGTGGGCTGGATCGACGATCTCATCTTCCACGCCAACGAAGCCGGCGTTCCCCTCGACTTCATCTCAACCCACACGTACGGCGCCCCTCCGCTCGACCTGCGCCCGATTGCCGAACATCTCGGCCGTCCCGGCCTTCCTCTGCACTGGACGGAGTGGGGCGTCAGTCCGACCCACGCCGCATCGGTCAACGACAGCGTCTGGGGCGCGCCATTGATCTGTCGCGGAATGCGCTCTGGAGCCGGCCGGCTCGCCTCGCTGAGCTGTTGGGTTGCGTCGGATCACTTCGTCGAGCTGGGAGAGGCGACCCGCCTCATGCACGGTGGCTTCGGGCTGCTGACGATCGGCAACCTGCGCAAGCCGCGCTACTGGGCGCTGGCCGTCCTCGAGCGGTTGGGCGAGGACGAGCTCGGGGTCGAGCTCGAAGGCGACGGCGCTGGCGGGCTCGTCGAGGCCTGGCCCTCCCTTCACTCGGACGGCAGGATCTCCATCGCGATCTGGAACGGTACGCTCGACCAATCGAAGACCGAAGGCGACCAGCGGCTCGGCCGAAGCATTCGACTGACCCTCGACCGACTGCCGTCCGGCCGGTGCTCTGTCAGGCACTTCCGGGTCGATGCGACGCACTCCAACGTCTCGGCAACGTGGGCGGGTCTCGGCGGCGGCGAGTGGCCCGATGAGGCTGGCTGGCGAAAACTGCGGGATGCCGATCGGCTTGATGAGCTCGAGCCACCACAATGGTTCGTCGTCGGCCCGGGAGGCCGGATCTCGCTCGAGTTCGAGCTCCCGATGCCCGCCATCTCACTCCTCGAGGTGTCACCCGAGTAGTGCCACGAAAGGATATGAAGAGGCCCCGGGCGATGTGCCCGGGGCCTGAGTTCAGCTCAGTTCAGCTGCGTTCAGCGGTGCCCTACGGCAGCGCCGTGAGGATGGTGGCAGCGGTCGTCGCATCGACACCGCTGAGGAACCACGCGGTGTCGCCGTTCGCGTAGTAGTAATCCGCCGAGTCACCGGGGTTGGCAACCTGGACGTTCTTGCCGGCGACGGTGGCCGGAGTCAGCGTGATCGGGCTCCCGGTCGCCTGCGCGATCGCTGCCAGAGACTGGATGAAGCGATTGGCATCGCCGCCCGGTGAGCGGATCGCCTGGATGCTCTCGGAGCTTCCGCCGACCGTGCACTGCGCCGTGCCAAAGGTGATGCTGTTGGGATCGATGCCCGCCTGGTTGGCGAAGGCAATGAACTGGTCGATCTGCGCCTGGGGGGTCTGGAAGGCCGCCAGGATCTCCATGAACCGGAAGGTCTGGACGCTCGTGACCGGCTGCCCGTCGACCGTCTTCGGGAACTTGGCCGCGAGGTCTGGATCCGCGCTCGTGTTGAAGCTCGGGATCGAGAACGACGGGATCTCGAACGAGGGGATCGCGAAGGACTCACCCGCGCCGATGGACGGGATGGAAATCGAGGGGATCACGATGGATGGAATGGCGATCGATGGGATCGCCACCGACGGCACAGCGACCGAGGTGCCCGGCGTCGTGCTCGTGCACGCACCGAGCGCGATCGAACCCGCAAGGGCGATCGTCCCCGGAAGAATCAGGAGTCTGCGGTTCATGGGCTGGGTCTCTCCTCTATGTATGGCCTTCGCTCGTCGATCAGGGCAATCGGCCCAGAAGGGTAGCGGCAATTGCCAGATTGCCTTCCCGGTCGTGACACGGCTCAAATGGCCGCTATCAGCGGCCCGCATGCAATGGTAGCCGCTTCACTAGACTCGCCCTGTGCCGAAGTGGCGGAACCGGCAGACGCAGCGGTCTTAAACACCGCTGAGGCGCAAGCCTCGTCCGGGTTCAAATCCCGGCTTCGGCACCAA
>JBBSGX010000106.1:0-8657 GCA_038253685.1 Candidatus Limnocylindrales bacterium
CGTGGTCTTCAGCATCGACCAATGGGCCCTGCTGATCGCCGTCTTCGTGCTCACCCTCGCCGCGCTCTACGGCCTCGGCATGGTGCTCGCGAGCCTCTTCCTGCTCTGGGGCCGCGAGGCCTGGCACATGACCCAGGCACTTCAGGAACCCGTCTACTTCGTCTCGGGGCTGAACTTTCCGGTGGGTCGCCTGGGCGCGCTGGGTGCCGTCGCGATCGGGATCATCCCGCTGGCAGTCGGCCTCGACGCGATGCGGCAGCTGGCCTTCGCCGGCAGCACCGCAAACATCGGTACCCCGAAGCCGGAGGTGGAGGCGCTGATCCTCATCGTCATGGCCGTCGTCTTCATCGGCCTTGCAAGGTTCATGCTGCGCAAGCTGGAGTGGCTCGCACGCCACGAGGGCCGCCTCACCTTGCGCGGCAACTGAGCGGGGTCCGATGACCGCCACATCCGCGCCCGTTCCGAACGCCCAGGTGCCGTCCGGTCTCGCCGGCGGCGGCGCACGGCCGCTCCGCACCCGCGCCGAGAACCTGCAGGACGGGTGGCGGAGCTTCCGCACGGCCGCCCGACTTGGCTGGATGACCGAATCGAACTGGACCGATCCGGTCCTCTTCGTCATCTACTCCGTCGCCAAGCCGGTCGCCTCGGTCCTCATTCTCATCTTCATGCTGGAGGTCATCAGTGGCGGCAACGCCCGCCCGGAGTTCCGCGCCTTCGTCGTCGTTGGGAGCTCGCTCTGGTCGTTCGTGATGGGTGGCGTGGCGGGACTCGCCTGGTCCGTCCTCGACGACCGCGAGCGCTATCGGATGCTCAAGTACCTGTACGTGAGCCCCAATTCGCTGCTGATCGTGTTGCTGGGGCGCGGCGCCGCACGCGTGGGTATCGCCGCCTCAGGCGCTGTCATCACGCTCCTCATGGGCGTCCTGTTCCTGGGCGTGCACTTTGATGTTGCGACCGTCGACTGGCCGTTGCTGCTGATCTCGATGGCGCTCGGCCTCACCGCCATCGTGGCCCTCGGGATCGTCCTTGCAGGCGTGGTGATGCAGACACGGCAGGACTCCTGGTCGTACCCGGAGGCCGTCGCCGGCGGCCTGTTCCTTGTCGTCGGCGCGATCTTCCCGCTCTCGGTGCTGCCGTTGCCGGCGCAGGTCCTCGGCCTCATCAACCCGCTCACCTGGTGGCTGGAAGGGGTCCGGAACGCGCTGTTCCCGGGGAGCCTGAGCGGGGTCGGCGGCCCGGGCTCCCTGTGGCAGAACCTGACCGGTACGGCCGTACCGGGGACCGCGGCACTCATTCTTGCCTTGCTGGGCACTACGGCGGTGGCTACACTCGCCGCGGTTGCGGCTTACCGCTGGAGCGAGCACCGCGCCAAGGAACGAGGGTTGTTCGATCAGACGACCGGTTCCTGAGCGGGAGACCGGATGCGTATTTATGAAGGAACGCCGCGCCAGGACTACGAGGAGGTGCTCCGATCGATCGGAGCCTTCATCGACCAGCGAGGCATGCGGGAGATCCTGCTGACCGAGGCCCCTGACGGCTTCGTGATCCAGGGGCTGATCGGGGCCGCGGCGGGGACCTCTGCCTGGGCCGACCCGAGCATGAAGATCGAGAAGGAGACGTACACCTTCCTCGACGACGACATCGCGCGCTTCATGGAAGAAGCGCTGACGCGTCGATCCGGCGGCGGTCCGACTCCCGATTCGGTCCAGGCCGGCGGCTACGAGCGGGCTCTGCGTGTGCTGGGTCGCTACATCGATCAGCAGAAGCCGCGCGACATCTTCTTCTTCGAGCAGGACGGCTCCTATGTGGTGCGCCTGCTCATGGGTACGCGCGCGGGAGCGCGACATGTGCTGGCGGAGTTCACGCCCGACGAGCTCCAGACGATGGTCGACCAGGCACCCGGTTGGCGCGGATCGGGCGCAGATACGACCCGCTAGAGTCCCCGCGCAAGACGCCTTACACTTGCGCACCGAGCCGGACCAAGGAGACGTGGTACATGAAGATCGTGAAGCTGATCGGGGCAGCCATCGGGGTGCTGGTGGCAGCCGCTGTGATCATTCCCCTGGTCGTGCTGGCCGGACTGTTCGTCTGGCTGAAGCTGACCGAAGAAGCCGACGAGGAAGCCCTCGAGCTCGAGCAGGAGCAGAGCGCCTGACCCGACGCGCCGTGCCTGACGGCCAGGCCCGGCGCCTTGCCGCACGACAACTCTGACGGGGTCCGCCTGAGCCCCGCGTTTCGCTGTGCGTGGAGGCGGTCTGTCTCCCGCGGCATGCTGCAATCGACGCGCGAACGCGCCACGAGGGAGAGGGAACGACATGACACGCCTGGCTTCGCGACTGATCGTCGTGACCACGGTTTGTTGCTGGCGCTTCTTGCCACAACAGCGAACGCGACTGGCCCCACCACGCACTGGGTCGATAGGGACGGCAACGCCGGTCCCAACGGCTGCGGAGGCGCCCACGCGGCCTCCATGTCGATCCAGCCCGCCATCGACGCCAGCGGTCCCGGAGACACGGTGCTGGTCTGCCCCGGCAGGTATGTCGAGCAGGTCTACATCCACGGCCCGCATGCCGGGCTAACACTCAGGTCAGTTGAGCGGTACGGGGCGAGGATTTTTGCGCCGCAGACCCTCACGACCTTCAACCAGGCACCGGCGCTCGTGATGGGCGACCACGTCAGTACCTGGTCAATGCCCAGGGCGCGACCGTCAACGGCGATTGCGTGCTGCTGGAAGGGATTGTGGTCGTCGGCGACGACCTGAATGGTTCCAACCTGACGTCGGCGTTCGTCGGCTACAACATCGTCCACGACGCCGCGTTCCTTGGCATCGGCGCCGGGAGTGAGGAGAACGTTGACGTGGACATCACGCAGAACTCGGTCCACGTGCCCAACTTCTCGTCGCCGCCTCCGACCCCGGCGCACGCAAGCTTCATGACTCGTGGAACGGCTCCGGCCGGGGCGCCAATCCCCCTGGGCGTCGGAATCTTCGTGGTCGGGACCGGAACCAATGCCGACATCATTCGCAATCGGACCATCGGGTCGCCGCCCCCGCCGCCGGTGGCTCCCCAGGGCAGGCTGTCCAATACGTTTGGCATCTACGTCACGGGCCCAGTTGGGAACGTGAACCTTGTCCACAACCTTGCCAAGCAGGTGATCGTCGGCATCAGTCTCACCCAGACATCCGGGGTGAACGTCCGGGAGAACCTGACGCGCAAGACTCTGGCCGGGCTCGTGGTGGACCAGGGCTCCATGAACCACGTCCGCGCCAACGACTTCCGCGGCTTCGAGGTCGGGATCGCCAACCCGTCCAATTCGTCGAACAACGTCTACCGTGACAACGCCGCGTCGAGCTGCTTCGACGGCTCGAGCGGCAGCGGCACGGCGGGAACCGCTAACACTTGGGCCGGGAATCACGCCGGCAGCGACAATCCAGACGGGATCTGCCCACCCGCACCGTAGGCGCCATCGACTGCCCCTGATTCCGACCTCGAGAGCGGCGGTCATCCCGGGTATCTTCCGGGGGTGACCGCCGCTCAACTCGTTCCGCCGGGTATCGGTGCCGGTGCTCCGGTCAGCTTTCTCGTCGACTACGACGGCACGATCGCGCGGCTCGACGTCACGGACCACCTGCTCGAACGGTTCGCGGCCGACCCCACCTGGCGGGCTCGCGACGACGAGTACGTGGAAGGCCTGGTCGGATCCCGGGAGCTGCTCGCCTGGGACCTCACGATCCTCGGCGCCGACGAGGCGACGCTCGACGCGGAGGCGGCTGCGCAGCCGCATGACGAGACGTTTCGCGACTTCGTGGCCGCGGTCCGGGCTCACGGCGCAGAGATCGAGGTGGTCAGCGACGGGCTGGGCTTCTACCTACAGCCCGCGCTCGAGCGGCTCGGCACGGGTGATGTGCCCATCGCCACCAATCTCGCGCATTTCCCCGGCGGTTCGGGAGGGCGTGCCGTCATGGACTTTCCATACGGGCACCCGAGCTGCTTCGTTTGCGGGACGTGCAAGCGGGACCGCGTGCTGCGACACCGTGCCACCGGTCGAGCGGTGGTCTTCATCGGCGACGGCATCAGCGACCGCTTCGGGGCGGCACACGCCGACGTCGTGTTCGCAAAGGCGAGCCTCGCCCGGATGTGTGAGACCGAGGGCTGGTCATACGAGCCGTGGGACCGGTTTGCGGAGATCACGGCGTGGGTCGAGGCGGCATTCGCCGACGGCCGGCTGCCGGATTCGCCCGAGGCACTCCCCGGCTGGCGCGCACGCCACGCGCCCGCGCCTCGCGCCTTCATCTGCGGCCCGGAGGTGTGGGGGGAGGGTCGCACCACGCCCGGGCCCGGCCCGGGTCCAACCTGAGCGGCGCGCCCTGACGGCCGATCCCCGGCGGCACCGGCGCGGCAGCCGACGCACCCGCCCGTTATGGGATTAGGCTTGACCGGAGGCGGCCAAACGGAGGAGGTAGTGGCATGGCGCAGCGCGTATCGATCCTGCTGGGGACCCGCAAAGGGGCGTTCATCCTCGACGGCGACGCTTCCCGACAGGACTGGCAGATCCGCGGCCCGTATTGCGAGACCTGGCCGATCCATCACCTGACCTGGGACCCTTCGCGCGGCGCGCTCCTGGCCGCCGGCGGCAGTCCGTGGTTCGGCCCTTCGGTGTGGCGCTCCACCGACAACGCCGAGACGTGGACCCAGTCGAGCGAGGGCCTGACCTACGGCGATGACGGCCCGAAGATCGCCACGGTCTGGAACGTCACGCCCGCGAATGGTTCGATCTACGCGGGCGTCGAGCCGGCCGGCCTCTTTCGGAGCGACGACGGCGGTGGGACCTGGCGGCACGTCTGCGGACTTCGCGACCACCCCAGCCGGCCGGAGTGGCAGCCGGGCAACGGCGGCCTGTGCCTTCATTCCATCGCCGCGCACCCCACCGACCCGGACAGGATGTGGGTCGGGATCTCGGCCGTCGGAACGTTCGAGACAACCGACGGCGGCTCAACCTGGCAGACCCGCAACCAGGGCGTTCGAGCCGGGTTCCTGCCCGGCCCAGCCCCCGAGTTCGGGCAATGTGTGCACAAGCTGCGCCTCCACCCGGATCGGCCCGACGTCCTCTTCCAGCAGAACCACAGCGGCGTCTACCGCTCCGACAATGCGGGCGCCAACTGGACCGAGATCACCGCCGGCCTGCCATCCGAGTTCGGCTTTCCGATGGTCATCCATCCGCACGACCCGAAGACCGTCTACGTCATCCCCCTCAACGGCGACGACAAGGGCCGACACATGCCCGACGGGCACGCGGCAGTCTGGCGCTCGCGGGACGAGGGCGGCACCTGGGACCGCCTCGACAACGGCCTGCCGGGGAGCGATGCGTACCTCGGCGTCCTTCGGGAGGCCATGTCCGTCGACCGGCTCGACCCGATCGGCGTCTACTTCGGCACCTCCACGGGCCAGCTCTTCGGGAGCGCGGACGAAGGCGCAAGCTGGACCCTGGTCGCCGACTACCTGCCGCCGATCTGGTCGGTCGAGACCGTCGTCCACGACGCCTGACCATGGCGGTCGTGCACCTGCCCCGGTCGCTGGTCGCGCTCTTCCCCGAGCCTCCGCCGCGCTCGGTGGAGGTTGACGCGGCGGACGTCAAGACACTCATCAGCGAGCTGGAGGCCCGCTGGCCGGGCATGTGGGACCGGCTGTGCGAGCCCGGTCCGCGCCTGCGCGAGCACATCAACGTCTTTGTTGACGGCGAGCGGGTCGCCCTCGATGCCGCGCTGGGCTCCGCTTCGGTCGTGCACATCATCCCCGCCGTCGCGGGCGGCTGAGCGCGGCTCGGGCCGGCAGAAGAAGCGGCCGCCGCGGCAAAGCCTCCGATCGGGGCTTGTCAGCCCGTCGTTGCACGCGGGTCTTGCAGCGAAGCGGCGACATGCCTACCATTGGAAAAACCCCCGGAGGTTCTGTCCCGTGGCTAAGTATGTCTTCGTGACCGGAGGCGTCACCAGCTCCCTGGGCAAGGGCATCACTGCTGCAAGCATCGGTCGCCTGCTCAAGAGTCGGGGTCTCTCGGTTTCCATTCTCAAGCTCGACCCCTACATCAACGTCGATCCGGGGACGATGTCGCCGTACCAGCACGGGGAGGTCTTCGTCACCGATGACGGCGCCGAGACCGACCTCGACCTCGGTCACTACGAGCGCTTCATCGACGAGAACCTGACCCAGCTGTCCAACGTCACCACCGGTCGCATCTACCAGGCGGTCATCGCCAAGGAACGCCGAGGTGACTACCTCGGCGGCACGGTCCAGGTCATCCCGCACATCACCAACGAGATCAAGGAGCGCATCGGTCGCGTGGCCCGCGACGGCCGCGCCGACGTGGTGATCGTGGAGGTTGGCGGCACCGTCGGTGACATCGAGTCATTGCCATTCCTCGAGGCCATCCGCCAGATGCGCAAGGACATCGGCCGTACGAACGTGCTGTATGTCCACGTGACCCTTCTGCCCGCTCTTGCCGCGACCGGCGAACTCAAGACCAAGCCGACGCAGCACTCGGTCAAGGAGCTGCGCGGAATCGGGATCCAGCCCGACGTGATCGTCCTGCGCTCGGACCACCCCGTGAGCCAGGAGATCCGCGAGAAGATCGCGCTCTTCACCGATGTCGCCTCTGAGGCGGTCATCCCGGCGGAGACGGCCGAGACCATCTACGAGGTGCCGCTCCAGTTCGAGGCGCAGGGCCTCGGCGACCTGATCGTCCGCGAGCTCGGGCTCGAGGCCGTCGCCGGGCCAGCGGACCTCACCGCGTGGCGTGCTCTCGTGGATCGCATCAAGCGCCCGAAGCCGACGCTCGAGGTCGCGCTGGTAGGGAAGTACATCGAGCTGCCCGACGCGTACCTCTCGGTCAGCGAGGCACTACGACACGCCGGCTGGGCACAGGAGCGTGCGATCCAGATCCGCTGGGTCGACTCGGAGCAGCTCACGGCGGAGAACTATGCCGAGCACCTCGCCGGCGTGGCCGGTGTGCTCGTGCCGGGCGGCTTCGGCCACCGCGGCATCGAGGGCAAGGTGCTGGCCGCCCGCTATGCGCGCGAGCGACGGGTGCCCTACCTGGGCCTGTGCCTCGGGCTCCAGTGCGGCGTCATCGAGGTGGCTCGTGACGTGGTGGGTGCGCAGGATGCCAACTCGACCGAGTTCGACCTCTTCACCAACGCGCCGGTGATCGACTTCATGCCCGACCAGAGGGAGATGGAGGAGAAGGGCGGAACGATGCGACTGGGCCTCTACCCCGCCCGCCTGACGCCGGGAACCCGGGCAGCCGAGGCGTACGGAACCGAGGTCATCTACGAGCGCCACCGCCACCGCTTCGAGGTCAACAACGCCTATCGTGACGCCCTCGAGGGTGCGGGCATGGTCCTGTCCGGGCAGTCGCCTGACGGTCGCCTGGTCGAGATCGTGGAGCTGCGCGACCATCCATGGTTCGTGGCCAGCCAGTTCCATCCCGAGTTCCGGAGCCGGCCCGATCGGCCGCATCCGCTCTTCAGCGCTTTCGTCAAGGCCGCGATCGCCCAGGCCGAAGCTCCGGCCGAATCACCCGTCGCGCTGAGCGCGAACCTGCCCAACGCCGCTCCTGCGCCCACGGTCGTGCCGGTCTCCTGATCCCGACCGGATCGCGGCGCGGAACTGTCCGCTTCGGCGGCCCCGCCGCATGATCGATGGCCATGCCGGGGGTACACTCGGACCGCGCCTAACATGCGAACCCAAGGAGTTCACGAGTTATGAAACTCTTCCTGGACACGGCCGACATCGAGGAAATCCGCACCGCTGCGCGCTGGGGCGTGCTGGACGGCGTGACGACCAATCCGACGCTCTACGCCAAGGTCGGCGGCTCCTACGAGGAGATCCTCCAGGAGATCTGCAAGCTGACCTCCGGACCCGTCAGTGCCGAGGTCGTGGCCGAGGACGCGGATGGCATGCTCAAGGAAGGGCGCGAGTTCGCCCGCCTTGCACCCAACATCGTGGTCAAGGTGCCCATGAGCGAAGAGGGGCTCGAGGCCATCTCGCGCTTCGCCGAGGAAGGCATCAAGACCAACTGCACCCTCATCTTCACGGCCAACCAGGGACTCCTGGCCGCCAAGGCGGGCGCTTCGCTCCTGTCCCCGTTCATCGGTCGGATCGACGACATCAACGAGGACGGCATGGAGGTGATCCGCGAGCTGGTGGCGATCGTCGAGATGCATGACATCGAGACCGAGGTGCTCGCGGCCTCGATCCGCCATCCGCGCCACGTCACCGAGGCGGCGCTGGCCGGGTCACACATCGCCACGCTGCCGATGAAGGTCCTCCAGCAGATGGTCCACCACCCGCTTACCGACAAGGGCATCGTCACGTTCCGCCAGGACTGGGAGAAGGCAAGGGCCGCGGCTGCCCAGGCCGCGCCCGCGAAGTCGACCGCGGGCTGACCCGGCGGTCCATGGGTCGCGACGAACGATGGCACCGGCAACGCGTCCGTGCCTCTGGATCAGCTCGAACGGCCTGACTGCAGCACAACTGGAACACGGAAGCCCTTGACCTGATCCCGCGCGGTGCTATGATCGCAATAGCCCCTCGAACCTTCCCCGACGCCGCTGCCGCATGGCCGCCGCCTCGGGGCCCTTCCAGACGTTCTGCGCGCGGGCA
>JBBSGX010000107.1:0-8433 GCA_038253685.1 Candidatus Limnocylindrales bacterium
ACTGGTGGACGAGCTGCGCGAGTACTGCCGCGACCGCGGCTTCGCGTCCCACCGCGAGCTGATTGGCGGTGCGCTGCCGAAAACCAGGTCGCGGCCGAGCACCAAGGGCGTCGAGTACCGACCGTGACCTCGCCACTCCCCGAGATCGATGCCGCGGCCCGAGCCTGGCTGGCGGCACGCGCCGAGGCGCTTTTCCGCGAAGCCGGCGCCCTTAGGGAGGGCCACTTCGCGCTCAAGAGCGGCCGGCATGGCGACCGCTACCTGGAGAAGTTCCAGGTGCTCCAATATCCCGCCGCCGTGTCGGAGCTCTGCGGGTTCTTCGCGGAGCGCGTCCGCGCGGACGATGGGTCGGCGTTGGTCGACGTCGTGTGTGGCCCGACGACGGGCGGCGTGATCCTCGCCTTCGAGGCCGCGCGACAGCTTGGCGTGCGCGGCATCTTCGCGGAGGAGGTGCGCGACGAGGCAGGTGCCCCTCACCGTGAGTTCCGGCGCGGCTTTCGCATCGAGCCTGGCGAACGAGTCCTGCTTGTCGACGACATTCTGACCACGGGCGGTTCGCTGCTCCTGATGCTGCCGGCGATCGAGGCCGGCGGCGGCGAGGTCCTGCTCGCGGCGGTGCTGGTCGATCGGTCGGGTGGGCTGACCGAGGTGACGTCACCTCAGACCGGCCGTTCCTATCCTGCCGAGGCGCTCTGGACCCTCGACCTGCCTACCTGGAAGCCGGGCCCTGGCTGCCCCGGCTGCGACGCGAACCTTCTCATCGACAAGCCGGGCTCGTCAGGCACCGGAGCGCCGACGCCGAGCTAGTGCCCCGTGGGCGCCGGTGACGAAACTCCGCCCGGCGGCGAGGCTCCGGATGAGGTCGATCAGGGCGCAGGCGATCCACCGGGCGTAGGCGATGCCCCTGGCGCCGTCGAGGGCCCTGCGGTGGCGGTCGGTCCGCCCGTGACGGCCTGGAGGGCTGCGGTGAGCTCGTCGTTGCCGACGATGCCCTCGAACTCGGCCGCGACCTTGCCGGCTGCGTCAACGACGAAGGTGAATGGCTCATTCTGGAGCCCGTAGATCAGGACGGCAGGCACGATCTGGAGCTGACCATTCGCGTCCAGCACGGGCTGGAGGCCACCACTGGTCTGGTGCATCAAGTATGGCTCGACGTGGACCATGTTCACCTTTCCCTTGAACGGCGCCCCGGCGGTCTTGATGAGTTGAAGCGTCGGTCCGCACGTCCGGGTCTGGCAGAACGCCGGCGTGGCGAAGACGATCAGTGACGGCTTGCCGGAGGTGATCGCCTGGGTGATCGTCAGGCGATAGAAATCGAGGTCGGGCTGGGGATCGGTCGAGATGGCGGCGATGCCGGCGGCGTCGGTGGCGGTGGGTGTGTCCGCCTTGAGAGCGGGCGCCCCGATCGCGGGCGTCGTCGTCGACGACAGCACGTTGAAGGCAACGCGTGCCGTTGCGTCGCCGCTCGCCTGGTGCACCGTGACCTCGACGCCCCAATCCCCGGAGCAGTCGAACGTGGTCATCGTGCGGTACAGCCCGAGACCGGCGCCGTTGTCCATGAAGGTGCCGGTGGAACTGCTGGTCGGCGTCTTGGGGTCTTTTGCCAGGTTGAAGAAGCGCAGGTCGATCGGGACTGTCGGAGAAGAGATGATCTTGTTCGCCTTGTCCACCACGGTCAGCAGGAAGCGGTTCGGCCCCACCGTGAGCTGGCTGGAGACCAGGGATGGAATGACGTCTCCGGCGGCGATCGCATTGGTGCCGCCGGGCCAGGCGGGGTAGGTGGTTGCGCCCGTCCCGACCGTCGGGGAGCAGGCGTTGGCCGCAGCAGTGGCGCCTCCGCCGCGTGATGACGTCGGCGTACTCGAGCAGGCCACGACCAGGACGGAGACGGCGAGCATCGCGATCAATAGGCGCGTGATGCCTGGCGAGTCTGCCGTCAGACGCACAGCGTCCGACGCGCGGCCCCCGCGCGGGAACCGCCGCTGGAACAGGGTCATTGCCGGCCACGATACCCGCTCGAGCCTCGATCCGCCAACGGCGCCGTTGACGGCCCCGCGCGTACAATCGCGAGCGCATGACCCGCTTCCAGAAGCTCAGCCTGACCGCGGTCGTGGCCACCTTTGTCATGGTCGTGATCGGTGCGGCCGTGCGCGGGACCGGCTCCGGCCTGGGGTGCCCGGACTGGCCGCTCTGCAACGGTCAGATCGTGCCGGCACTTGGGGACACGCGGGCCTGGATCGAGTGGATCCACCGCGGCTGGGCGGTGTTCGTGGGCCTGCTCGCCCTCGCCATCGCTGTGATGGCGATCCGGAGCTACCGCCACCGGCGATCGATCGTCGTTGCGTCGGTCAGCGCCCTCGTGCTGACCGCCTTCCAGGCGTACCTCGGCAAGATCACGGTCGAGACGTCCAACTCGGGCGAGTCAGTCACCGCGCACCTTTCGGCCGCGATGCTGCTGCTCGGCACGTTCATCTTCATTGCCGTGCGCGCTCGCTACCCCGAGTCCCTGCCGCGGCGGGGCACCAGCCAGCGGATGACGCTGCTGATCGCATTCACGGCCATCTCCGTGTACGCGCTGCTGCTATTCGGAGCGCACGTCACCTCGAGCGGTGCCGCCCTGGTGTATCCCGACTGGCCGTTCTTCGGCGGGGCCGCCGTCCCGGCATTCTCCAGCGACCCACAGATCGCCGCACTCCAGACGAACCAGTTCCTGCACCGGCTGGTGGCCGCGATTGTCGGGATCATCTTGCTGGGCACGGCCGTGATCGCGTGGCGTGGGGCGCGCGGCAAGGGACTGGCAGCCGGGATTCCAGGAGCGCCCGGGGTGCTGGGACTGGTTGCCACGGCGGCGGCTCTGTTCGCGGCCGAGGTGGTCGTCGGCGCGCTCCAGATCTTCACGGCGCTCGCACCCTGGGCGGTCACGCTCCACCTGGCGCTCGGAGCGGCGGTCTGGGCCCTGCTGGCGGGCGCCACGTTCTATGCCTACCTCGAGGCGCGTGCTACGGGCGTCGCAACAAGCCCGGTTGGCGGCGTCGGCGGTCCCGTGGAGGATCGCGACGCCACGCCGGCCGCAGAGTCCCAGCGAACCCTTCGCGAACGCGTGAACGCGTTCGTGGCGCTGACCAAGCCGCGCATCATCGAGCTGCTACTGGTGACGACGGTGCCGGCCATGATCCTGGCGCGCTGGCGCGTGATGCCGGACATGGGCCTCGTCCAGTTCGGAGGGCTGGTCGTCATCACCCTGGTCGGTGGAGCGCTCGCCGCCGGATCTGCGAACGCCATCAACTGCTACCTCGATCGCGACATCGACCTGCTCATGACCCGCACGCGCCGCCGGCCGTTGCCCGCCCAAGAGGTCGCGCCGGAGGATGCGCTGGTCTTCGGCCTGATCTTGGGCGTGATCGCGTTCGCGATCCTCGCCGCCTTCGTGAACCTGGTGGCGGCCTTCCTGACGCTTTTGGCGATCGCGTTCTACGTCGTCGTCTATACGATGCTGCTGAAGCGCAGCACGCCCCAGAACATCGTGCTCGGCGGTGCGGCCGGCGCACTGCCGCCGGTGATCGGTTGGTCGGCGGTGACAGGCGACATCACGCTGCCGGCGCTGCTGCTCTTCGCGGTCGTCTTCTACTGGACGCCGCCGCACTTCTGGGCGCTGTCGATGCGCATCCGCGGCGACTACGAGGCTGCCGGTGTCCCAATGATGCCGGTCACCCACGGCGTCCGCGAGACAACGCGCCAGATCGCGCTGTACTCGGTGCTGATGGTCTGCCTGTCGCTCATCTTCTTCGCGTCGGCCCACATGGGGCTCGTCTATCTCTCCGGGGCGGTCCTGCTGGGCGGGCTGTTCCTGTTCCACGCGTTTGCTATGTGGCGCGAGGGGACCGACCGGCGCGCGGTCCGCCTCTACAAGTTCTCGATCACCTACCTGACCGCGCTGTTCGCGCTGATCGCGCTGGACGCCCTGGTCTTCCTGCCGCTCGGGTGAGGGGCGGGCTGGTCGGCCTTGCCCTCACGGCAGCCATGCTGGTCGGGGCATGCTCCCCGTCGCAATTGACGGCCACCGGCGTAGTGATCCAGGTCACGGGCACGTCACCGTCGGCGATCAGCGGCTTCCTGCTCCACACCGCGGACAACCAGGTGCTGACCTTCATCGTCGGCCCCGTCACGTTCGATCAGACAACCTTTCCGCCCGAGCATCTGCGCGAACACCAGGCCCTGGCCTCGCCGGTCACGGTCACGTACCAGGTCCAGGACGCAAAGAACGTGGCGATCAAGCTCGAGGACGCGCCGGCGGTGCCGAGTCCAACGTAGCCGGGAAGTGGGCCGCGGGCAGCGAGTGTTCCGGCGGGTTGGGTGCGCGGAGCGGGCGAGGGACGGCCGTTCCGAGGTCGTGGCGTTTCCTGGAGCGTGCATCTGCCCGTCCGGATCCGCCGAGGTCCGCGACCCGGTTCGAGCTCGGCTCGCCCACGATCTTCACTACAACTGTCATTGAACGGCCCCACCGACGCGACCCACCCCAAAACCGGCTCATCGGAGCGAGTTTGAAGTCCGGCGACGGGCCGTGCGGCCGTAACAGCCCGCCAGCCAGGCATGGGCCGGAGACCCTACGCGGCCGTCACGGCCCAGGAGCAGCGGTGGCCGCGCCCTACTCCCGCCCTGCCCCGGCACGACCGCCGGCCTACTCCCCGCCCGGCCCCGGCACGACCGCACTCCGAGCCGCGGCGCGCTCCCTGGTCGTCTGGTCGCGGTCAAGTCGTGCGTCCTCGCGGCGCCCCGCCGCCTCCTCATCGTGCAACCAGGCCGCGACCCCAAGCACGAGCGCGATCAGGAAGAAGCCGTCACCGCCGGCCCACATGATGCCGCCGGCCCAGTTCTGGTCCTCGAGCGGTGACATTCCCCAGGTCCGGATCAGCGACGCGTAGTGGGGGTACAGCACCCCCGTCGCCGACACGATCGCCAGCCCCAGGAACGAGCTGAACGGCATCCCCAGGCCCAGATACAGGAGCCGCCCGGCGCGTGGAAGACGCCATGGGCTCGGATCGACGCCGATCGCCGGCCACCAGAAGAGCATCGCCGTCAGCAGGTAGCCCGCATGCTCGAGCTGGTGAATCGTCGGATCCTCGAGCGAGGCGTTGAACAGCGGGCTGAAATGGCTGAAGAACATGTAGCCCGTGAAGACGATCCAGGCGATGGCAGGGAACGACACGATCCTTACGACCTGGGAGTGCAGCACCGGCAGGATCCACCGCCTTCGGGCTCGTGACGAGACCGCCCGGAGCAGCAGCGTGATCGGCGCCGAGAGAACGAGCAGGGGCGCCACGAGCATGGTCAGCAGGAGGTGTTGGACCATGTGGATGCTGAAGAGGGTCGTGTCGTAGCGCTCGATCGGCGACTGGAGCGCGAGGATCAGGGCCCCCAGGCCGGCAAACCAGTACACGAGGCGCCGGCGCGGCACCGGGTTGTCCGGATGAGCGCGGTTGACGTGCCGCACTGCCAGCAGGAAGACGGCTCCGGCAAGCAGCACCGGCAGCCAGATCGTCGGGTCGAACGACCACCCGGTAAGCAGGATGGAGGCATCCGGCTCGGGCGTCGCGAGGCCGTGCGCCAAGGCCACCGACGGGCTCATCAAAAAAAGCCCGGCGACGATCCCCAGCGCCGCGACGACGACCGGCGCAAGACGGACGTGCCGAAGCATCAGGCCGTATCATAGGCCCGTCCCGCCCGGAGCCTGACACAGGGGAGTGTTCTTGCGCCCAGCTGACCTGGCTCGCCGAGCCGGCAGGATCGCCGTCGTGGTCGCGATGGTTCTCGCGGCGTTTGCGCTGGCAGCCTGCACCACGCAATCCGGCCCCCAGGCCAGCGGCCTGCACCTGACCGGCGACGCGAATCCGCCTGGCTTCTTTCCCGGCGAGGTTGCGACCGTCCAGGGCAAAGCGGCGGCAGGGCTCTATCCGCTGGTATTCGTGATCGCGACCATCGTCTTCGTGCTGGTCGAAGGGCTCCTGATCATCATCGCCATCCGCTTCCGGAGCCGGTCCCGCAACAGGGACATCGGCCTGCCGACCCAGACCCACGGCAACAACAAGCTGGAGTTCGGCTGGACGATCATCCCGGCGATCGTGGTTCTGATCCTGTTCATCGCCGGCTTCAAGACCCTTTCGGACGAGGACGCTCTATCCGCCCATCCACAGGTGGTGGTGGACGTGACGGCGTTCCAGTGGCAATGGAACTTCAAGTACCCCGACTACCCCAACGTCGCGGGCGACCCGCTGAGCTATACCGGACAGGGCAAGAGCGGTCCCGAGATGGTGCTGCCCGCCGGCGAGACCGTGCGCATCCGACTGCACGCGCAGGACGTGATCCACTCCTGGTACGTGCCCTCGTTCTTCTTCAAGCGCGACGCGATTCCCGGTCGCGTCAACGAGTTCGAGATCACCCCGCAGGACATCGGCACGTACGGCGGTCAATGCGCGGAGTTCTGCGGGCTCGCGCACAACGAGATGTACTTCACGGTCCGCATCGTTTCACCGCCGGATTTCGCGACCTGGGCCGCAGCCGAGCAGGCCAAGGCGCCCGCCACTCCTCCGCCGGCGCCGAGTGGTGGCCCCGGGGGTGGCGCCTCCATCACCGTCTCATCCATCAGCGTGACCGCAGGCTTCGACCCCTCGACGCTGACCGCGCCACCTGACACGCCGCTCACGATCCAGCTCGTGAACAAGGACCCAACGGTGCCGCACAATTTCGCCATCCAGAAGGCCAACGCCGATGGCTCCGACTGGGTCGGCCAACCGCCTGCCAATGGCGGCCAGACCGCGACCTACCAGGCTCCGCCGCTCAAGGCGGGCACCTACACCTTCTACTGCGCCATCCATCCCAACATGAAGGGCACGCTCACGGTGGGTCAATAGCCGATATGGCAACGACGACGCTTCCCCAGGTCCGCCCCTACGGCCGCTCTCGTTCGGCCTGGGTCTACGAGTGGGTGACCACGACCGACCACAAGAAGATCGGCGCGATGTACGTCTCGACTGCCTTCGGGTTCTTCCTGATCGGCGGGATCCTGGCGCTCTTCATGCGCACCGAGCTGGCCGTGCCCGGACTCCAGTTCCTGGACGAGGCGACCTACAACCAGCTCTTCGGGATGCACGCCCTGACGATGATCTTCCTCTTCGTGATGCCCATGACCACGGGGCTCGCGAACGTCATCGTGCCGCTCCAGATCGGCGCCGCGGACATGGCCTTCCCACGCATCAACGCGCTGGGGTTCTGGCTCATTCCCGCCGGCGGGTTCCTGATGATGGCCTCGTTCGCGTTCGGTGGCGCGCCCATCGGCTGGACGATGTACGCGCCGCTCTCCACGCGCGATCCGTCGACCGGCATCGACCTCCTGCTGATGGGCCTGATCCTGCTGGGCACCAGCTCGATCCTCGGCTCGATCAACTTCCTGACCACGATCTTCAAGCTGCGGGCGCCGGGCATGACGCTGCTGCGCATGCCCATGTTCGTGTGGGCAACCATGGTCACGAGCGTGCTGCTGCTCTTCTCGCTCCCGGTCGTCACGGCAGGATTCATCATGATCTTCATCGACCGCAACTACGGCGGCGGCTTCTTCGACCCGGCGCTCGGCGGCAATCCCGTGCTCTGGCAGCACGTCTTCTGGTTCTTCGGCCACCCCGAGGTTTACGTGCTGATCCTGCCGGCCTTTGGGGTCATCAGCGAGATCGTGCCGGTCTTCAGCCGCAAGCCGCTGTTCGGCTACCGGGCGTTCGTGCTGGCCACGGCCTCGATCGGGGCGCTGGGCTTCACGGTCTGGGCCCACCACATGTTCACGACCGGCGCGGTCTACCTGCCCTTCTTCAGCTTCTTCACGTTCCTGATCGCCATTCCCACCGGCATCAAGTTCTTCAACTGGCTGGCGACCATGTGGGGCGGGCAGCTCAAGTTCGACACCCCGCTGCTGTTCGCCCTTGGCTTCATCTCGCTGTTCCTGATCGGCGGCCTCGACGGCGCGTTCCTGGCGGTCGTGCCCTTCGACTTCATGGTCCAGGACACCTACTTCGTGGTCTCGCACATCCACTACGTGCTGGTCGCCGGAGCCGTGTTCGCCATCTTCGCGGCGCTCTTCTACTGGTTCCCCAAGATGACCGGGCGGATGCTCAACGAGCGCCTCGGCAAGCTCCAGTTCGTGCTGCTCTTCGTCGGCACCAACCTGACCTTCTTCCCGCAGCACCTGCTGGGACTCGACGGGATGATCCGGCGCATCGCGGACTACGCGCCGAACGCCGGCTGGACGGAGCTCAACGTCCTCTCCACGATCGGCGCGTTCACGATCATGCTCAGCATCCTGCCCTTCCTGTGGAATGTCTTCATCACGCTGCGCGGGCCGCAGAATGCCCCCGACGATCCGTGGGACGCCTACACGCTGGAATGGGC
>JBBSGX010000108.1:0-8357 GCA_038253685.1 Candidatus Limnocylindrales bacterium
CCTGACCGCCTTCACGCTGGGCAGTGCCTGGGTCAACCACCTGGACGCTGAGACGGGTTCCATCCAGGTCGGCAAGCTGGCCGACCTCGCCGTCGTGGATCGCGACCTCTTCGCGCCTGACGCCATTCGCGACATCGGCAGGGCATGCGTGCTCATGACGCTGATTGAGGGCCAGATCGTGCACGAGGCGCCTGAAATCTAGCTCGTCGCACGCTCCCATGGCATCTCGGTACACATTTCGTTGACTTCGTGCTTGCGCGCCTGGAGTACACCGCCCGCCGTTGCTCGCCACGGTTGCGTCCAGCATCGCGAAGTGATCGTCCAGCAGGCGCGGATAGGCGTCACCGAGCCTTCCGACCAAGCCGGTCGAGTCTTGGATGTCGGCATGAGAAAGACGACGGTTCCAGTCAGGAGCTCGGGCATCGCCCCAAACGATATCGTGCGACGTCGCTCTATCGTGTGTGACATGGAGGCCGTGGTGTGATCGTGGCGCTCCCCGCAGGCGCGGGCCAGCAGCCGTACGTGTGGCTGACCACGGTCGGGCGGCGCACCGGGCAGCTGCGCACGGTCGAGCTCTGGTTCCAGCTGGAGGGAGCCACGGTCTACTTCCTGGCCGGGGGTGGAACGGGCGCCTCGTGGGTGCGGAACTCGGTGGCGCAACCGGAGGTCCGGGTACGCCTCGGCGGCGGCACGTACCGGGGACGGGCACGGACGCCGGAGCCGGGCTCGGACGAGGATCGGCGGGCGCGACGCGGCATCGCTGCGAAGTACGAGGCGTGGACCGAGGGGCGGCCCATGAGCCGCTGGGCATCGAGATCGTTCTGCCTCGCAATCGATCTGCTCGAGCCCGATACCGACGTTGCCCCGCCCGATCCACCCTGGTCGCTCGGCGGCTGAGGCACTCCCGTGTCCACTATCTTCTCGCGGTGAACGCCCAGTCCCGCCCCGACCCTCCCCCCGAAACCGGCAGGGAGACGGCGCGGCTGGAGACGTTTGCGGACGGAGTGTTCGCGATTGCGATCACGCTGCTCGTGCTCGAGATCCGCGTGCCGCGCGCGGGCACGCCCAACCTTGCCTCGGCGCTCCTGGATCAATGGACCGAGTTCGCTGCGTATGTCATCAGCTTCCTGTCGATCGGGGTGATCTGGGTGAGCCACCACCAGATGTTCGCGATCATCGCGCGGGTGACTCCGACCTTCCTCTACCTGAATGTGCTCTTCCTGCTGCCGGTCGCCTTCGTGCCGTATCCGACGGCCCTCGTCGCTCAGCACATCCAGGAGCCCGAAGGGAGGACGGTTGCAGTGCTGCTCTACGGCGCCACCAGCGTGGCAATCGCGCTCATGTTCAACGTGCTGTGGGCGTATGCGAGTGCCCGGGACCTGGTGCGCGAGGGCCCCATGCGCGATCAGATGAACGCGGTCGCGCGCGGTTTCCGGCTCGGCCCGCTGGTCTACCTCGCGGGGACGCTTGCGGCGTTCCTCAACCCGTTCGTGAGCATGGCGATCTTCGCGGCGCTGGCCGTGTACTGGATGTTGCCGGGCCGCATTCCCGGCAGACCCACCCTGTGACGATGGCGAACCTTGGCCCATCGGTCGGCCGCGGTGTGGGAGCATCCTCCATGTGGACGAGAAGTTCCGGGAAGCAATGCGGCAGGGCTTCAGCTTCACCGAGCCCACCGTGGTGCTCGGAAGCCCACTGCTGAACCTCGAAGTTGCATCCGACGTCCGGATCCAGGCACCGCTGGCCATGCTCAACAGGCATGGACTCGTGGCCGGCGCGACCGGCACCGGCAAGACCAAGACGCTCCAGATCATCGCGGGACAGCTCTCGGACGCGGGCGTTCCCTGCTTCCTCGCGGACATCAAGGGCGACGTGACCGGTATCGCCAGGCCGGGCGATCCAGCGAACCCGAGGGTCCAGGAGCGCTCAACGCAGCTCGGCTGGACGTTCCGGCCCGCAGGCCATCCCGTGGAGCTTCTGTCTCTCTCGGGAAACCTCGGCGCACAGGTCCGCGCAACGGTCCACTCGTTCGGGGCCGTCCTTCTGGGCAAGGTCATGGACCTGAACGACACGCAGACGTCCGTCCTCTCGATGATCTTCAAGTACTGCGACGACAACCAGCTGCCACTTCTGGACCTTGCCGACCTGCGTACGACGCTCCAGTACCTGAGCTCCGACGTCGGCAAGGCGGCCTTGACCGAGTACGGCGGCATGTCCACGGCCACCGTCGGCGTGCTCCTGCGCTCGATCCTGACGCTCGAAACGTCCGGCGCCGATGTCTTCTTCGGCGAGCCCGAGTTCGATGTGGCGGACCTGCTTCGGATCACGCCGGGTGGCAAGGGCGTCCTGACGGTGCTCGAGCTGTCAGACGTGATGGACAGGCCCCGATTGTTCAGCACGTTCATGCTCTGGATGCTTGCGCAGCTGTACCACGTGCTTCCGGAGATGGGTGACCTTCCCAAGCCGAAGCTCTGCTTCTTCTTCGACGAGGCGCACCTCCTGTTCTCCGAGGCCTCGAGCGCGCTGATGGAGCAGATCGAGCTCACCGTCCGGTTGATCCGCTCGAAGGGGGTCGGCGTCTATTTCGCGACCCAGGCACCGACGGACGTGCCCAGCTCCGTGCTCGCACAGCTGGGCAACCGGGTTCAGCACGCACTGCACGCCTTTACTCCCGACGACGCCGACGCGCTGCGCAAGACGGCTCGGACGTTCCCGACATCCGACTTCTATGACCTCGAGCAGGTGATCCCGGCGCTCGGCATCGGCGAGGCCCTCGTGACGGTATTGACCCCGAGAGGGACACCCAGCCCCGTCGCGGCGACCCGCCTCATTCCTCCCGACTGCTCGATGGACGCGCTGGATCCCGCCATGTTCCAGGCGCTGGTTGCCGCCGGTAGTTTGCGTGCGAAGTACTCCGCCGCGATCGACCGTCAAAGCGCCCACGAGATGATCACGGCGAGGATAGAGGCGGCGAAGGCCGCCGTGGTTCAGGCAGCCGCCGCCCAGAACGCCGCGCTGCAGCCTGCCCCGACCCCGGCGGGCTCAGTGCCCGCGTCACCTCCAGGCTCGGTGCCCGCCGTGCCGCCGGCGATGACGCAGGCGGCCTACGACCGCGCCGTCCGGGCGCAGGCTCGCGAAATCGCGCGTCAACAGCACGAAGCGGAGCGTGAGGCAGCTCGGCAGCGCCGGGCCGAACAACAGGCCGCTCGAGCCCGGGAGCGGCAACACGAGCAGCTCCTCAGGACGGGAACGCGCATCCTGACGTCGCGGGCAGGTCAGGGCATGATCCGCGGCGTCTTCGGGACGCTCTTCGGCCGCAGGTGATAGGCAAGCGCGTTGACGGAGTGCGGCAGGCGGTCAGGCTGATTGCACCTCGATCCCCGCTCCAACCGCCAGGTCCGTACGCTCGGAACCTCCCCGAGGAGGACCGCAGGCGGCGCGCTGCGGTCCTCCTCGGGAAAGTGTGGCTGGCGCTAGCTGTCGGTCCCCGTGTGGAAGCGGAGCTTGTGCGTGGCTGGTATTGGAAACCTTGCGGCGTTGTCCCAGGCTTCCGCGAACTTCGGGCTGGCCTGGCTTCCGAACAGGGCGCCCTTCTGGTAGCCACTGTGCTGGCTGAACGTTCCGGGCCAGGTCGCGCCGCCGTCGCTGCTCAGGTAACCCTGCGATTGGATCCCGTCACAGCAGCCGCTGATAACCTCGACCAGGATTCGCCCGGCGAAAGCGTCGACGCTCAGCGGGAAGACGTGCCCCTCGCTGTGGGCGGGCAGGCGTTTCAACACCGTGTAGTCACCAAAGGACCCGGCGCCGTCCTCGCTGATCCGCACCCGCACCTGGGCCTTGTACCAGTACGCAACGACCACGCGCGCCCCGTGGCCGTGGGGTCTGGGCCCGGCCCGAGGTCGACGGTCTTGAGCCGCAGGTCCTTGCCATCCATCCAGGCAACGTGGATCGCGGTGTTCGTGGCGGCCACGCTGGTCTCCACGATTTCATCCGCGGGCCCGAGGTCGAACGCGTGCGTCCGCGTGAGCCGTCCGTTTCCGGTGATCGTCCAGATCCCCAGGCTCGCGTGTTGGCCACCGTCGACCTCACGCTCCCAGACCGTCGCGAGTGCACGATCGCCGATGCAGGCCAAGTCGCCGTAGGCGGTTCCGCGGTGGAGGGTCCGCTGCCGGTGCGCCGTGCCGTCAAGGCGCCAACCATCGATGTGGATGTTCAGCTCCTTGAGGGGCGGCGGCTCGTCGGCGGGAAACCCCGGCTGATCGGTCACTGCCCAGACGTATCCCGCGCAGATGTCGATGCTGGCAGAACTGTTCGCATTCGCTCCGACTCGGCTGCGAAACGTGGGCCCGCCGTTCGTGCTCCAGCGAACGTACGGCTGGAAGTTCTCGGTCCACGCGGTCGCGATGTACTTTCCCTTCGCCGCAACACCGGTTATGAACAGCGGACTATCGGCACTGATCTTGCGCAACAACTGGGTTGGCCCGAGGTTCGCTGCGAGCGTGGTCGAGGTGATCGCGAGGGATACGAGGGCCACCAGCGCAGCCGCGCCCATGGCTCGTCTGGTTGAGGGGAGTGCGAGGACGTCGCCTGCGTGCGCTGACACCTGGTGAGCTCCCTTTCCCGAGGTCGCGTGCGCCGGCTGCATTGGGTTGCAGTGGTCGCGCCATTCGAGGATGGGTGCAGGGCGCGCTATTTCCATCCGTCCTGGCACCCAGAGCGGTACGGAGTGCCAGCTACGTATACGCAGTCCGGTCGGGGCAACAGGCGGACGGCGCCGGCTCAGGCACCGCGGCGGGTCAGCCCGCGGCGGGTCAGCCCGCGGCGGGTCAGCCGAACCTGATGAGGCGGCGAGCGTTGGCGCTGTAGACCTGCTCGAGGACTTCGTCCGGAAGTCCCAGCCCGTGGATCTGCCAGCGGCCCTGCGATGGCCGCTCGTCGAGGCCGTAGTCGAACGACTCGTCGAGCGTCTCGAGGAAGCGAAAGTGGATGGCGTAGAAGCTCGGATCGGGCGGCACGTCCGTGCCGAACAGGATCCTGTCGGGCCAGCGCAGAAAGAACGCCCTTGCTGTGTGGGGTTGGCGCCCAAGCTCGGCCAGGCGAGCGGCCATGTCGACGTGGAAATTCGGGCAACGCTCGAGGATGCCTGACACGCGGGCCAGGTCCTCGGCGGCGCAGCCGACGTGAGCACCGATGAAGGTGGTCGCTGGGTGGCGAGCGACCACAACCTCGAGAGCATCGATGAGCTCGTCGAACGGAGGGAAGCCGTCGACTTTCGGCTGGCCACGCGGACGAGTTGGCCAGAAGTGCCAGTCGGGATTCGCCTGGAGCTCCTCCCAGCGCTCGTTCGACCCGTTGAGTGGCTCGAAGAACGCGATCGGATCGGCGACGTGGATCACCACCGGAACACCGAGCTCGCCGGCCGCCGCCCAGAGCGGGTCCAGGCGAGCGTCGTCGACCGCGACCAACCGTCCCTGCGTGTCGCGGGCTCGCAACCCGAGAATCTTCCAGACCTTCAGCCCCGCCGCACCCGCGGCAACTCCATTCCGCAGCCGGCTGCCTTCGCTCTCGCCGAACGCCCGATCGACGGCCCACGAGTTGTAGTCGAGACCGGCAAAGACGGCCACGCGGCCAGGCAGACCGCTGCTCCACTGCTCGATCTCGCGACGAAGACCGTCGCCGTGGCCGCCGTCGAGATCGACGATCGCCGCGATCCCGGCCGAGTCGAGCACAGCGCCGAGCTCAGGCGCGGGGCGATCGGCCCATTCTCGGGCGAAGGTCGTCGGCCCGAGGTGGTTGTGCGCATCGATCGCCGGGTAGCGCGGCCGGCCAACAGGATGTGACGCCACGCGGAGCATCGACCGGGGGCGAAAGTCGCGGAGCTCGATCCCGGCGTCTTCGCCCACTCCCCTACCCCTTGATTCCGGTCAGCGCGATGCCGCGGACGAACTGGCGCTGGGCGACGATGAAGAGCACGACCATTGGCGCGAGACTCACCAGCGCACCGGCCATCATCTCCGGCCACTTGCCGACGAACTGGCCCTTGAAGAAGGCAAGGCCGACGGTGACCGTGTAGGTCGGCAGGTCGCGCAGATAGATGAGCGGGTCGATCAGGTCGTTCCAGGTCCACATGAACGTGAAGATCGCAAGGGTTGCCAGCGCCGGCTTCGCCAACGGGACGTAGATGTGGCGGTAGATCTGCCACGGGTTTGCGCCGTCCACCCGCGCCGCATCTGCGAGCTCCTTTGGAATCGTCAGGAAGAACTGGCGCAGCAGGAAGGTCCCGAACGCACCGCCGAGGAATGCCCCGACCCACAGCGGTTCCTGGGTACCGATCCAGTTGCCGCTGGCGCTGAATGGATGGGGAAGCAGGCGGTACAGAATGAAGTTGGGGATCAGCACGACCTGGAAGGGGATGATCAGGGTCGCCAGAAGGAGCCCGAACAGCAGCCGCTTGGCGCGGAAATCGAGCACCGCGAACGCGAAGGCGGCCATCGAGCACGAAATCAGCTGGCCGATCGTGGTCAACAGCGCCAGCTTCATCGAGTTGCCGAAGAACGCGTCGAACGGAAGGGCGGCCCACATCGTGAGGTAGTTGTCGAGGTGAATGCCCGTCGGAAGCTCGAGCGGAGACGTGCCAAAGACCTCGGCTCGCGTCTTGAGCGAGGTCACCACCATCCACAGGAATGGCACGAGCATCACGAGGCCGCCGGCCAGGAGCGCGCCGTAGATGGCCAGGATGCGCAACCTCCTCCTGGTGCTTCCCGGCCGACTGCCTCCGCGGGTGCTGCCGCCGGCGACCGGCCGCTCGCCGGCGACCGAGACTCCGCTCATTGGTAGTGCACCCAGCGGTTCTGAAGGCGGAAATAGACGACCGTCAGCACCGCGACGATCAGGAACAGGATCCACGCAGCAGCCGCGGCGTAACCCATCTTGAAGTTCTGGAAGCCGTTCTCGTAGATCATGTAGACGAGGGTCACCGTGGCGTCAGTCGGCCTCCCGGGGCGTGCCAGGACATACACCTGGTCGAACACCTGGAAGCTGTCGATCAGGGCCAGGATCCCGGTGAAGAAGATGCTCGGCGTGAGGAGCGGCAGGGTGACATTGCGGAAACGCGCCCAGGCTCCGGCGCCGTCGACGGCCGCCGCGTCGTAGTACTCCTCGGGGATCGCCTGGAGCCCTGCCAGGAAGATGATCACGGTCGTCCCGAGTCCCTGCCAGACGCTCATCACCACGATCGACGGCATCGCCCAGAACGGGTCGGTGATCCATTTCTGCACGGGTAGCCCGAAAAAACCCAGGACGTCGTTCAGCGGCCCGTGGTCGGGGCTGTAGATCCACGACCAGACCAGCGAGATCGCGACGGTGGAGGTCACGACCGGCAGGAAGTACGCGGTGCGGATCCACGAGATGCCGCGCAACCGCTGGTTGAGGGCGAGGGCGAGCCCGAGCCCGAGCACGAGGCCGAGCGGCACAGACGTGACAACGTAGAACGTGGTGTTCCGAACGGCGGTGAGAAACCGCTTGTCGGCGAGAAGCGCAGCGAAGTTGTCCAGCCCGATGAACTTCGGCGCCGTCAGCAGATCCCATTTCGTGAGGCTGATCCCGAGGGCCGCGACGATCGGGCCGGCCGACAGGATCGCCAGCCCGATCAGCGTCGGTGCCAGGAACAGCCACGCCCAGCGGGATTCCCCCGCCAGCGGGCTCTTTCGAGCCGCGCGACCGGCCGATGGATTCCGCCGGGCCGCGCGGCCGATCACTGGCCGGCGAGGATCTGGTTCAGCTGAGCCTTGACGTTGTCGATCGCGGCCGCGGCGGTCTCGTCGGGCGCGTTGAAGACGTGCGCGTCGAGCTCGCCCTGGAGGGCGGTCGCGAACTCGTTGTAGCCCTTGAAGGAGGGCTTCAGGTGGGCGTAGGTGAGCGCGTCGGTGAGCACGGCCGCCCCGTCGAACGAGGTCGCAAACGGACCTGTCAGCACCGACTTGTTGGCAGGCAGGGACGCCTTGAGGGCCATGATCTTCTCCTGGGCAGCCGGGCTGGCCAGGTACTTCACGAACGCCCACGCCGCGTCGGGAGACTTGGAGTGCTTGTAGATGACCGCTCCGGTCGGGTTGATCGATGTCGCCCGGCCGGCCGGGCCTTTCGGCAGCGGCGCGATTCCGAAGCTGAGATCCGCGGCCTCATCGGTCGCGACCAGCCACGAGCCGTTGACCTCCATCGCGGCCTTGCCCTGCTCGAAGGCATCGCCGGTCTCGGCGAAGAGCGCGGGGTCGGGCACGACCTTCTCCTTCCAGATCAGGTCCTGGAGGAACTGGATCCCACCGCTGGCCTCAGTCGTGTCGAGCACGGTCGACTTCCCG
>JBBSGX010000109.1:0-8319 GCA_038253685.1 Candidatus Limnocylindrales bacterium
AAGGACGGCACCTTCTACGCGCCGAAGATCGACATCTACATCGACGACGCGCTCGGCCGCGAGTGGCAGATGGCCACCATCCAGGCAGACCTGACGATGCTGCCCGAACGCTTCGACCTCAGCTACATCGACGATAACGGACAGCCGCAGCGCCCGATCGCGATCCACCGCGCCATCTACGGCTCGCTGGAGCGCTTCATCGGCATCCTGACCGAGCATTTCGCCGGCGCCTTCCCGTTCTGGTGCGCGCCGGTCCAGGCGGTCATCGTCCCGATCGCGGATCGCCACAACGATGCGGCGAACGAGCTTGCCGGGGTGCTGCGTGAGCATGGGCTGCGGGTCGAGGTCGACGACAGCAGCAACCGCATGCAGAACAAGATCCGCGTCGCGCAGGAGCAGAAGGTGCCGTACATGCTGGTGCTCGGCGACCGCGAGGTGGAGGCGCACACGGCAGCGCCACGTACGCGGGCGGGTGAGCAGCAGCCCGCGCAGGACTGGACCGAGCTGGCCGCGCGTCTGGCCGCGGAGGCAGCCCGGCGTCTTCCCACCTGACCGCACTTCTCTCCGGGGCGGCGTCGCACGAGGAAGCCGCGGTGCGTCTGGAGGGTCAGGAGCCGGACGGTCAGGCCACACCGCTCAGGGGCGTCCGCGCGGCGTACGATGCAATCAACCTTCAGCCCAGAGATGAGGGGTACTTGGTGGGTCCACGCTCCGCCATCGGGACCGTGGTCGCGGGTCTGGTCGTGATGCTGGTGGGCACCGCGTGTGTCAGCGTGGAGCCTGCGCCACAGCGACCCGGCTCCGGCGCAACGGGTGGTCTTTCTGCGTCGACCGCAGGCACCCAGGTCACGACCACCCTGCCCGCGGCGACACAGGGCTCCGCGCCGTTTCCAACGGCCACGTCTTCCCCCGTGCCGACTCTGGTACCGACCACAGGCGCTCCGCCCACCCGGACTGAGACGCCGGCACCCTCGCTCACGCCGAGCTCGAACGAAACCACAACGCCCGAGCCGAGCCTCCAGCCCTCCGAGACCGCCGCGCCGAGCGATACGGCACCGCCATCGCCTGCGCCATCGCAGAGTCCGCGACCGACGCTGGGCCCCGGCGCCGGCCTCGGGGCAGACTCGCTCCAGAGCCAGGACGACTTCAGCCAGCCGGGCAGCTGGGGCACTGCTGCGGACGCAACGGGCTCCGTCGCCTATGCCGGTGGCGCGCTCGCGATCACAGTCAATACCGCCACCAGCGGCCTGTGGAGCTGGCATGTCCCGCCCCTGCCGGCGCCGCATCGCGCGCTCCGGGTGCTGGGCACCATCGACGTCGGAGGCTCGCGCGGCGGCCTGATGTGCGGGAATGGAACGCCGGACTTCCTGTTCGGTGTCATCTCCTGGGACGGCAAGTGGTATGTCGGCTCGATCGTGGCCAAGGCGACCACGACGCTCGCCAGCGGCGACCTGCCGGACGGCGCGATGCCCGATGCCAGCGGGCACGCGGATCTCAGCGTGGAGTGCGCGGTCACCGGCGGCACGACCGACCGCGTGCTGGTTCGCGTCAACGGCATCCAGGTGGCTGACTTCGATACCGCCCCGCAGATCGGGCCCTTCGACCACGCCGCGGTCTATGGAGAGGCCGGCGATTCGCCCCCACAGACGGTCACCTTCGACGACGTCAGCGTCCTCTCCGGAGATACCTACACGCCCGACGGCAAGCTCGACCCGGCCGTTCAGGATCTGCTGGCGCGCGTGCCCCGCGATTACCGCGGCAACTGCACGCCCAACCAGCCCGCGGCCGACGCGGGCCTGCTCGCGTGGCTGGTCTGCACGCCTGCCGGCGACGTCGACGAGGCGCAGTACTACCAGTACCAGAACAAGTCCACCATGAACGCCGCGTTCGATTCGCACCTGAAGCGCGATGGTCCGGGCGCGACGGGAATGGACTGCGAACAACGATCGTCCACGGTGAACTACACGATCAGGAATCCCAACACGGGCGTACCTGAGCATGCCGGCAGGTTGGCCTGCTACCCGGACCCCGACAGCTCCGGACGGCTCTACATGTGGACGGACGAGAACCTCGCGATCCTCTCCTTCGGCGTCTCGACCGGAACCTACATGGATCTCTGGACCTGGTGGCTCGACGCCGGTCCGAATCGCTGATCCTCGACCCCGACGGCACGGTCGCCAGAGCGTCCGCGTCGTTGCGGCTCGGCAAAGCCCCGTGCTATAGTCCCGCGGCAGCTCTGGGCCACCGGAACGCGTGTCCGGACCGGGTCGGAGCGGCCGACAAGATCGCACCGATGAGGATTCAAGCCTGAGCAAAGATCTGCGCATCAACGAGATGATCCGCGTGCCCCAATTGCGGGTCGTCGACGAGGAGGGGACTCAGCTTGGCGTGTTGCCCACGAACCAGGCCCTCCAGATGGCGCAGGAGCGAGGGTACGACCTCGTCGAGGTTGCTCCGATGGCGGCTCCGCCGGTTGCCAAGTTTCTCGACTATGGCCAGTTCAAGTACGAACAGGCACGTCGCGACAAGGAGGCACGGAGGCACCAGCGGTCCGTCGACTTCAAGGAGATCCGCCTGAAGCCGAAGATCGGCAAGGGCGATTTCGACACCAAGGTCCGGCGCGCGATCCAGTTCCTGGAGGACGGTGACCGGGTCAAGGTCACGGTCCAGTTCCGGGGCCGGGAAGTGAGTCACGCCTACATCGGGCGCGATCTGCTGACACGGTTCGGGGACCTGATCAAGGACCACGGGACGGTCGATCGTCAACCGCTGCTCGAAGGCAAATCGATGTCCATGACGGTGGCATCGACGCACAAACCGAAGATTGCACCGCCCGTCGGCCGGCACGAAGTGCCCGCCGTGACCGAGGGGACCGCGCCACCCGCAGGAGGCTGATCAGCGTGCCCAAGATGAAGAGCCACAAGGGAGCCCAGAAGCGTTTCGGGGTGACCGGCGGTGGCAAGCTCTACCGGGTCAAGTCGTGGAAGGGCCATCACCTCGAGATCAAGTCCTCGCGCCGCACGCGCCGTTATGCGGGCAAGGCAATCGTCGATCCCACCATGAAGAGCCAGGTCCGTCGCCTGCTCCCGTATCTCTAGGAGCGTCCAGAACCCATGGCTCGCGTCAAGCGCGGCGTCACCTCCCACAAGCGTCACAAGCGGCTGCTGAAAGCGGCCGAAGGTCGCAGAGGTACCCGCTCCCGACTGATCAAGCCCGCGCGTGAGGCGAACCTCCACGCGATGGCCTACGCGTACGTCGGCCGCAAGCAGCGGAAGCGGCAGATGCGCGCGCTCTGGATCACGCGCCTCAACGCCGCCGCGCGCCTCAACGGCCTGACCTACGGTCGCCTCATCAGCGGCCTGAAGGCCGCCGGCGTGACCATCGACCGCAAGATCCTGGCCGACATCTGCGTCCGTGATGCGGCCACGTTCGCGCGCATCGCGGAGGTCGCGAAGGCTCCGTAGCGGCTCGTCGCCGCGCACCGTGGACCTCGAGACCTTCTCAACGCGGCTGGCTGAGCTGCGCGATCGAGCCCTGGCTGCCGTCGCCCACGCGGCGACCCCGGATGCGCTCGACACCGTCGAATCCGCCTACCTCGGCCGCAAGGGCGAGCTGCGGACCCTGCTGGGCGGCATCGGCAGCCTGCCTGCCGAGGGCCGGCCACGGATCGGCGCCCTCGCCAATCCCATTCGCGAGGCGGTCGAAACCGCCATCGCGGAGCGCCGCCGCCGGCTTGAGGCCATCGAGCTGGAGGTCCGCCTCGCCACGGAGCGGACCGACGTAACCCTGCCCGGTCGACCGATGCGCCGTGGTTCGCTGCATCCGCTGCGGGAGACCGAGCGCGAAATCGCGAGGATCTTCGGACAGTTCGGCTTCGTGGTGTTCGACAGCCCGGAGGTCGAGACCGATGAGCTCAACTTCCAGGCACTGAACATCCCCGAGGATCACCCGGCGCGCGACCTGTGGGACACGATCTACGTGCGTGACCCGGCGGCCGCGGTCGGCGAGGCGATCCCCGGCGCCGCGGGGCCAGCGGACGCCGCCGCGGCTGGGCGCTCGCGCTACCTGCTCCGCACGCACACGTCCCCCGGCCAGATCCGCGCGATGCGCACGAGCAGCCCGCCGATCCGAGTGCTCACGCCGGGACGCTGCTTTCGCTACGAGGCCGTCGACGCCAGCCACGCCTCGGAGTTCTTCCAGGTCGAGGGCCTCATGGTCGACGAGGGCACGACCATGGCGACCCTCCGCGGCCTGCTCGACGCGTTCGCGCACGCCATGTTCGGCGCCGACCGTCCGACGCGCTTCCGCCCCGGCTACTATCCCTTCACCGAGCCGTCCGTGGCTTTCGACATCCGCTGCATCGTGTGCGAGGGAACCGGCTGTCCGGCCTGCGGGCGCACCGGCTGGATGACCATCCTCGGGGCGGGCATGGTCCATCCCGTGGTGCTGCGCAACACCGGCATTGACCCGGAGCGATACCAGGGTTTCGCCTTCGGCATGGGTACCGACCGGATCGCGATGCTGCGGTACGCCATTCCCGACATCCGGGCGTTCATGTCCAACGACCTGCGCTTCCTGGAGCGGTTCTAGCCGTGCGCGTGCCGCTTTCCTGGCTGCGCGAGATGGTCGACGTCGACCTCGAGCCGGAGGCTCTGGCCGAGCGCCTCACGCTGCTCGGCATGGAGGTCAAGGGAATCGAGCGAATCGGCTCGGACTGGTCGGACGTGGTCGTGGGGGAACTGCTCGAGGTCACGCCGCATCCCGGTTCGACCAAGCTCTCGCTGACCCGCGTGCAGGTCGGGCCGAGCCACCCGGTGCTCTCGATCGTGTGCGGCGCAACGAACATCGAGGCCGGCCAGAAGGTGCCCGTGGCGCTGCCCGGAGCGGTGCTCTCCGGTGACCGCCACATCCAGGTGACGCGCATCGTTGGCGAGGCGAGCCAGGGCATGCTCTGCTCGGGCTTCGAGCTGAACCTGACGTCCGACGCCGACGGGATCCTGATCCTGCCTCCGGGGACGCCACTGGGGCTGTCGGTGGCGGATGTGCTGGGCGACGTCGTCCTCGACGTCGACGTCAAGCCCAACCGCGGCGACGCCCTGTCGATCGTCGGCCTCGCGCGCGAGGTCGCCGCGGCAACCGGCGCGGAGGTCCGCTGGCCAGAGATCAGCGTCGAGGAGAGCGGCGACGCGACGAGTGACCACGTCCGCGTAGAGGTGCTCGACGTCGTGCGCTGTCCGCGCTTCGTGGCGCGCTACCTCGACGGCGTGACCGTCGGGCCGTCGCCGCTCGACGTGCAGCGCCGGCTCATGGCCGCGGGCGTGCGGCCGATCTCGAACGTGGTCGACGCGAGCAACTACGTCCTGCTGGAGCTCGGCAAGCCGATCCACACGTTCGACGCGGCGGCCGTGGGGGAGGGGCGCATCATCGTTCGCACCGCAAACCCCGGGGAGGAGCTCGAGACCCTTGACCATGTCGTGCGCGAGCTCGATCCCGAGACGCTGGTCATTGCGGATCCGCGAGGACCGCTCGGCCTGGCAGGGGTGATGGGCGGCGCCACCAGCGAGGTCAGCGAGGCCACCACGAGCGTCATCGTCGAGTCGGCCATCTTCGACCCGGTGACGATCCGCCGCATGGCCTTCCGCTACGCCCTCCGCAGCGAGGCGAGCCTGCGCTTCGAGAAGGGGCAGGAGCACCGCCTCGCGCGGGTCGGTGCCGACCGCGCGACCCAGCTGATCCAGGGCTGGGCCGGCGGCCGCGCCGCGACCGGCGTCCTCGACACGGACCCGATCGACCCGCCGCCGACGCGCCTGCCGTTCCGGCCGGGCCGGGTCTCGCGGCTGCTTGGCGTGGTTCTTGGCTCCGACGAGCAGCGCGCCCTGCTGGCGCGCGTCGAGGTCGCCACGGAGCCCGCAACGACCGACGACGCCGTGCCAGTGATCGCCGAGGAGCGGCCAATTCCCCTGGACGAAACCGGCGTTCGGGCTGCGCTGGTGGCAATCGTGCCCACCCATCGGCGCGATCTGCAGATCGAGGCCGATATCGCGGAGGAGGTTGCCAGGGTCCGCGGCTATGAGACGCTGCCTGGCCATCTCCCCAATACGCAGATGCCGCCCTACCGGCCCGATCCGAGGCGCCTCCAGGACGAGGTACGCGATCTGCTCGCGGGGCGCGGACTCTCGGAGGTGGTGACCTACGCGCTGGTCAGCCCGCTCGATCACGCCCGCCTCGGGTTCGCGCAGGACGACCCGGCGACCGTCCGCGCCGCAAACCCGGTGAGTGCGGATCGTTCCGAGCTGCGCCGCTCGCTGCTACCGGAGCATCTGCGAGTCCTTGCTGCGAACGAACGGCAGCGGCGCGAGGACGTGGCGATCTTCGAGGTCGGGCCGCTGCACAGCGTCGGCGCCGGCGGTCCGATCGAGACGCCGTACCTCGGGCTGCTGCTCGCCGGCTCCGTCGACCCGCCGGGTCCCGATCAGCCGGATCGCGAATGGGACACCGCCGGTGCGAAGGGTCTCCTCGAGGCAGTGATTGCGCGCGTCAGCGACGCGCGCCTGCTCTACGAGCCGGTCAGCAGCCGCCCCGGCGTCGAACATCCCGGCCGCACGGCAGGCGTGATCGCGGAGCTGCCGACCGGCCAGCGCATGGAGCTGGGTCGCGTAGGGGAGCTTGATCCGCGCTATCTCGCCGCCTGCGAGGTGAGGGCCGGGCGGGTGGCTTTCGCCGAGATCGACTTTGACAGGCTGGCTCGCCTCGTACCCCCCGGCCGCCGCGTGGACGTCCTCGAGCGCCTGCCGGGCATCGAGCGGGACATTTCGATCACCGTTGACGAATCGCGTCCGGCTGGCGAGGTCGAGGCCGTCATCCGTGCTGCCGCGGGCCCGACGCTGCGCGACGTTCGGCTCGTCGATCGCTACCAGGGCCCCCAGATCGAGAAGGGCAGGGTCAGCCTGTCATACCGCCTGCGGTTCGAGCCCGGAGCCAGCCCACTCGGCGAGCAGGACCTCGACCGCCTCTGGGAGGGGGTGGTAGAGGCACTATCGGAGCGACTTGGCGCGCGCCTGCGAGCCTGATAGCGTTCGAGGGATGAACCCGCAAACGGTGAACGAATGACCAGCGCCGACGTCCTGCTGCTCCTTATCGTGGCCGGAGCCTTCCTCTTCGGCTTCTTCTGGGGCGTCGTCCGCGGCCTCCTGGGGCTCGCCGGCTTCCTGGTCGTCTTCGTGCTGTCCGCCCATCTCAGCGAGCCGGTCGGTGACTACCTCGCGGCGCAATGGACGGGGTACACGCCGTCCTACAACCACATGCTCGCCTACTTCACTGTCTTCGTGCTGCTCTATACCCTGAGCCTGGTGCTCATCACGATCGGCACACGCGGATCGCAGGGCCTCAGCCGCTATCCACTGGTGGATGACGTGGTCGGCGCGCTGCTGGGGGCCGGTCTCGCCATCCTCTGCATCGCGGCGGTGACGGCAATCCTGAAGACCTTCTACGGACCCGTTCCCCCGGCCGCCGGCCAGGGCGCCGAGTGGAGCGCCGTCATGTACCGGGCGCTGCTGGGATCGACGTTCGGCGGGCAGATCGCCGAGTCGGTGGTCCCGGCACTCGTGGCGGTACTCGGTATCCTGCTGCCGGCGAGCGTCCGCCAGAAGCTCTGAGGTCGGAAGTCCTGAACGTCGCGCCGTCGCTCCGAGACCCACCGCGACCGCCTTGGCCGTCGCTGCCGCGCACCTTCTTCGAACGACCGTCGACTGAGCTCGCTCCCGCCCTTCTCGGTCGACTGGTGCTGCGCGATGGCCCCGACGGCCTGAGCGGCGGAATCATCGTCGAGGTCGAGGCCTACGCCGGTCCGGACGATCGAGCCAGCCATTCGCGCGCCGGACGGACGCGCCGGACCGAGCCCATGTTCGGACCACCGGGCTACGCGTACGTGTACCTGGTCTACGGGATGCATTCCTGCCTGAACGTGGTCAGTGAGAGCGACGGCGTCGCCGGCGCCGTCCTCATCCGCTCGCTGGAGCCCTACCTCGGGATTGAAGCCATGCGGGTGCGCCGCGGTCGGCCGCACGACCCGGAGGCGCGGCTCTGCGCCGGGCCGGCGCGACTGTGCCAGGCGCTGTCGATCGATCGCGGGCTGAACGGGCGGGATCTCACCCTGGCTAGGGACCTCTGTATCGCCGATCCGGATGCCGAGACGCGCTCCCGGATCACTGCCGCGGGCGTCGTCGTCGGGCGGCGCGTGGGTGTGGCTTACGCGGGCCCGGATTGGGCCGGCAGGCCGTGGCGCTTCGGGGTGCGCGGGCATCCGGCGCTGTCGCGACC
>JBBSGX010000110.1:0-8257 GCA_038253685.1 Candidatus Limnocylindrales bacterium
CAGCATCAGCGAAACGGCCCAGAAGCTCTCCCAGATCTGGAGCAGCGTGGCGCGCGACGCGCAGAAGGGCGCGCTCAGCGACGGCATGCGCGCGGCAGTCCAGGGCGATCCGCACCTCCAGGGCATGGTCGACCAGACGGACGAGCTGCGGATCCGCACCCGCACCAGCGTGCTCACGCTTATCGTCGTTGCGCCGGCCCAGGAAACCGCGGAGCGAGCGATGGCCACCGTCACCGCACTCGCCGCCAGGCATCCCTCGCGCGCGATCGTCCTGTCGCCGTCCGATCCGGACGGGCCCACCACCTTCGACGCGCATATCTACGCCGCCTGCCAGGTGCGGAGCCAGTCGGAGATCTGCACCGAGGAGATCCTCATCAAGGTGGGCGGCGAGCTGTCGCAGCACCTCGCGACTGCGGTGGCGCCCCTCCTCATCCACGACCTGCCGGTCGTGTTGTGGTGGCCCGATGACGTGCCGTTCGGGAGCAAGCACTTCATGGAGCTGGCCGAGGAATGCGATCGCCTGCTGATCGACTCCGGGCAGTTCCGCGGCGACGGGGTCGAGCGCCTGGTCGGCCTTCGCCAGGTCGTCGCGGACGGCCTCGTGGTGCACGACATCGGCTGGATGCGAGGCATGCTCTGGCGGGAGCTGCTGGCGGGCATCTTCGACCACCCGCTGCTGACCCGCGAGTTGACGGCTATCCGCAGCGTCCGCATCGACATCGCCAAGCCCGGCCGCACGGTGCGCCTGGCGCGCGCCGCCACGTTCGCGGGATGGCTCGCGGCGATGCTCGAATGGAGCGTGGCCGAGCCGATGAAGCCCGACGGCGAATCCTTCCGCGGCGCCTTCCGGGTCGGCAAGCGCGAGATCCCGGTCGAGTTCCGGCCTGTCACCACGGGCATCGATGGGAACATCCGCTCGGCCGGCTCTCTGGTTCGCGTGGAGCTCGAGGCCTCGCATGCTCGCGCCACGACGCGCGTTCGCGTGACCCGCCAGTCGGACCATCTGCTGGCCACTGCCGACTGGAATGCCGCCCAGGTGGCTCGCCGCGCCGCCCGCCTCGACCCCTTCGACGAGATGCCCTTCCTTGCCGAGGCGCTCGACCGCACGGGCCACGACCGCACCTTCGAGAAGTCACTCGATCGCGGCGTGAAGCTGATGGCCGCCATGATCGCGACGGAGCAGAGCTCCACCGTGGCGTCGTCCTCGCCCGCGCCACCCTCCAGCGCCGCGGGGGTCTGAGCGGCCCGAGGTGCCCACGCTCCAGCGAATCGAGGGAGTCACGGGTCCGTCAGCGATCCTCGTGGCGCCGGATCTCACAGGGATCGCCGCTGCCGCCGCCGATCGGATCGCCGACTGGTCCGCTGAGACCATCGCGGCGCGAGGCAGCGCGCACATTGCCCTCACCGGCGGGTCGTCGGCCTCCGCCCTGGCCGCGGCGCTGCGCGAGCCTCGTCGCCAGACGTCGATCGACTGGGCGCAGGCGCATATCTGGTGGGGCGACGAGCGCCTGGTCCCGTCCGACCACCCCGATTCGAACTTCGGAGCCGCCCTGCACGACCTGCTCGGGCCCGACGGCGTTCCGGTGCCCCCGGCGAACATCCACCCCTTCCCGATCGAGACGGCCCTCGCCGACGGCCAGGACGCCGACTGGATCGCTGAGGCCTACGCGACGGAGCTTGTGACGACGCTGCCGCACCGCGAAGGATTGCCGGCCTTTGAGGTGATCCTGCTGGGCATGGGACCGGACGGGCATGTGCTCTCGGTCTTTCCGGGAAGCCCGGCGCTCGAGCGGGACACACCGATCGTCATGGCCGTGCCGGCACCGACGCACGTGGAGCCGCACGTCGCGCGCGTGACCTTGAGCCCGCGGCTGCTCTCCGTGGCGAGGCACGTGCTGCTCATGGTGAGTGGCGCAGCGAAAGCGACGATGGTCCGCCAGGTGCTCACCGGCGAGCGGGACCCGCATCGCTGGCCGGCGCAACTGGCGCTCCGTGAGAACGCAACGTGGCTGCTGGACGCCGGCAGCGCTGCAGAGCTCGACCTGCCACGAGTACCGGCCTGAGCCGGGGACAAGTGCGCTCCGGGTCGGCGTACGCCATCGTCGCGGCCCTGCTGTGGGGCACGTCCTGGGTGGCGACCGGCCTCGCGCTGCATTCCTTCAGCTCGATGGCCTCGGCGGCGTGGCGTGGCCTCTTCACAGCGGCCGTGCTGCTTCCGGTCATCGTGATCCCCGCCCTCCGGGCGCACCGAAGCCTGCTGGCGCCGATGCTCCACATCGAGCGGGGGCGGTTCCTCCGTTACCTGGTGCTGGCGACGCTGGGCGGCCCTGGCTTCATCATCGGCATGACCGTCGCCGTCGGCATCTCCGGTGCCACCATCGCCGCGTTCGTGGCCGGCGCCTACCCCGTGGTCGCCGCCGCGGGCGCTCCGTTGGTCCTCGGGGAGCGGCCATCACGCGTTGCGTTCGCCGGCCTCGGACTGGCGTTTCTCGGCGCATTGCTGATGGCAGGCTTCGACATCGGCGGGCTGCGCCTCGATGGGCTGATGGTCGCGTCCGGAGCGGCGCTCTCGTTCGGCATCTTCCTGCTGCTGGCTCGGCGCTGGCAGGGACCCTGGCGGATGCCCGCCGCGGCCGTGACCTTTCTCGACTTCGGGATGGCAGGAGTCGTGGCGGCTCTGATCTGCCTGGTAGGTGGCGGCGGACCGCTCGTTCCCGGCGGGACGCCCGCCGAGCCCTGGCTGGCGATCGCATACCTGGCCGTGGCGCCCGGGCTGATCGGGACCCTGGCGGTTCTCGAGAGCGTGAAGCGCATCCCGGCCGCGAGCTCGTCGGCATTCCTGATGCTCAATCCCCTGACGGCGGCGGTGCTTGCTGCTCCGGTGCTCGGAGAGCGGCTCACGCCCGTCCAGCTCCTCGGGGGCGCTCTGGTGCTGGCCGGCATCGCCATGGCCACCCTGCTCGTGGCCCGGATGAGCGTTCCCACGCGGGCGCCCGCCCACACCTGACGCGGCAATCAGCCGCGTGGCTTGAATGGCACGTGCGGGTCATCCGGACTCACCCAGGTTCCCGCCTCAGGACCGCTGACGATGCGCACCAGCCGTACGTGCCCGTGCGGATCGGAGAACGTCGGAGCGGCATAGTCCTGGGGACTCGTGCAGGGCGCGGTGAATGGCGCTGCCATCTGGCGCTGACGGAATCCGGTGACCTGTCCGTTCCTGACGTCGTAGGCGGTGAAGTCGGTGCCCACCGTAACGGTCCCGCCGACGGTCGGACTGGGCGAGGCAGTCGGGGGCGGGGTGGCGGTCGGGATCGGGGTGGCGGTCGGGATCGGGGTGAGCGTTGGGCCCGTGGTCAGGGGCGGCGTCGACGTCGGCGTCGAGATTGCGGATGGGGCGAGCGGTGAACCGGAGGCGCTCCCGCCAGGCTCGCCGGGAGACGAGGTGGCATCGGAGAAAACCGTCATCGCGCCGAGGCGAATGACGGCCGCCAACGAGAAGGTCACGATGACCACGACGACCAACAGGTTGAGGACGCGCAAACCTCGGGCGGACCGATACCGTCGGCCCGGCTTCAGGAACTCCCGGACGATGAGAAGCCCCAGCAGAGCCAGGCTCCAACTGACGCCGACAATGAGGATGCGGTCGTTCGTCACCACGGAGTACTCACGCAGACCGGTCCCTGGATGCGCGGGATCGCCGGAGCAGGGCTGACCGCAGCTTCTGGGTGGCTCGCGTCGACGCGTCTGGGAAGAGAAAGCTGCCTGTCGTCTGGGCCCGGATCCGCCGGAGTCAACTTGTAGACATTACGCGGTCGCGGCCCTCAGCGCGGTCGATCCCGGTCGTCATGGAGCTTCGCGTCGCAACGTTCGCAGAGCGTCACGTCACGCCTCGAACGTCGATCGCCCGGCCCCAATGGAACACGCGGACCGCGAGGAGGACGCCAAAGGCGGCGAGAACCAGGATCGCCGCAGCCGCGACGGAAGCGTCGAGATCGCCGCCCTGGAATTGGCCGTAGACGACCAGCGGCAGCGTCTGCGTCCGACCCTCGACGTTGCCCGCGAACATGATGGTCGCGCCGAACTCGCCAAGCGAGCGCGCCCAACTCATCACCAGGCCGGCCGCCAGGGCCGCACCGGCAAGCGGCAACGTGACGGAGCGGAACAGCTGTCGTTCTGACGCGCCGTCAACTCGCGCCGCATCCTCGAGGTCAAGGTCGACCCCGGCGATCCCTGTCCTCGCCGAGCGGATGAAGAAGGGCGCCGACACGAAGGTCTGGGCCAGGATCACGGCGAGGGTCGTGAACGGTATCGCGACGCCCAGCAGCTCGAACGGCGTCCCGAGCACGCCGCGCCGGCCGAAGACCAGGAGCAGTGCCAGGCCTGCGACCGACGGCGGAAGAACGATCGGGAGATCGACGATCGCGTGCAGCCAGCCCTTGCCACGGAACTCTCGCCGAGCCAGGACGAACGCAAGGGGCAGGCCGAAGGCCACGGTAATGACCAGGCTGATCGCCGTCGTGACCAGGCTCAACGAGAGCGCCTGGAGGACGACGACCGAGGTAAGCGCACGGACAAGCGAACCATCCAGGAGCGCTCGCGCCACGAGCGTGATGACCGGACCGCCGAGGAAGAGAACCGAAAGCGCCGCGATCGCGGCGATGAGAAACCAGGGCCGGCCCGAGGTTCGATTTCCGCGGTCCCCACGGGGAGCCCCAGCCTTCATTTCCCGGGAACGCCTGGCGGCGTCCTCGATCATGGCGGTGGAAGGAATCCGAAGCTGCCCAGGATTGTTTGGCCGCCAGGTCCCGCGAACCAGGTCAGAAAGGCCCGGGCGGCCACCGCGTTCGCCGATGCCTTGACGACGACGCCGACATAGGTCGCCGGAACGTTGGCTGTTGCCAGCACACCGATCGTCGTGACCTTCGTCGACGCATTCGCGTCGGTGACATAGACGATCGCAGCGTCCCCCTCGCCGAGCTCGATCTTGGCAACGACCGCCTTGACGTTGTCCTCCTTCGTCACGACGTTGGCGGCATAGGCCGCGGCGAAGTCTGCCGGGTAGCCCGACACTCTTGCGAGGTTCGCCACGAGCTGCGTCGCGTATTTCGTGATCGGGACTGTGTCACCGGCAGCGATCACCTTGACGCCGGGCTCCGCGAGGTCGGCCGGCGTCTTGATCCCGGCCGGATTGTCGGCCGGCACGATGATCGTCAGGATGTTTCGGGCGAACGTCACTGCGGTGCCGTCGGCGAGGCCCTCCTCGACGAGCTTCTGCGGGTTCGCCGTGTCAGCGGACAGGAAGACGTCGGCCGGTGCGCCCTGCTCGATCTGCGTCTCGAGCGCCGACGAGGAATCCGTCGAGACCGTCAACCGCGTACCGGGAGCAGCCGCAGCATAGGCAGTCTTGACCTGGGCGAGTACGCCCGAGAGCGAGGCGGCGCCATAGATCAGGAGCCGGCCCGGAGCCGCCGTCAGTGCAGGCTTCGAAGGGCAGCAGCCAGCGGGCGCAACCGAGGGCGCGGGGATGGGCGTTGGCGTCGCCGTGCTCGAACAAGCGCCGAGGACGAGGGCAAGGATCGTGATCAGCGCCGTCAGCCCGGATCTCACGCGCGCGACTCCTTCGACGACGGGATCTCGACAATGACGTTGGTCGCCTTCACGACACAGACCGCCTCGTCGCCGACCTTCAGATTGAGTTCTTCGACGGCTTCCGCGGTCATCAGGCTGACCAGCCGATGCGGGCCGGCCATGACCTCCACGACGGCCGCGATGCGATCGCGCTCGACCCTCGTGACGATCCCGGCGAACCGGTTGCGCGCCGATTGGGCGACGATCGGACGATCGGTCGAAGCCCTGCGACGTTCGTCGAGCAGTCGGGAGACCTCATCGATCTCTACCAGGCGCTGCCCACCCGCGGACCGGGCCATCTGCAGGCGTCCCTCGTTCTCCCAGCGTCGCAGCGTCTCGACCGAAACCCCGAGCATCTCGGCGGCTCGGCCGACGCGGACGCGACCGGACGGGTACTTGCCTACCTGCGTCATACCGGCGAAGTATCGCGGAGATTCGCCTTCCATGTCTATGTGTTTGGCCTGCGGCGGTAGGAAACGACGTCACAGGCGCAAGCGGCAGGGACCGCGGGCAATGCCCGTCGTGGGACTATCGGGTAACTGCCGTCCAAGTTCCCCGCACGGCACAGTAACGGCTCCACAGGGAGACGGAATCGGCATGCGCATCTCATTCACGGCCTACACGTTTGGCTGCACCGTCGAGGGCGAGGTCGAGCTCACTCACCCGCGTCTCAGCGACCAGCTCAACGAAGACGAGTTCCTGCTGGTGCTCAATGCGACTCTGCGCAGCCTCGACGACGGCAGCGTCGTCTCTATCGAGGGCATGGAGCTGGAGCGCGAGGCGATCTACGCGATCCAGGCACCCGATCCTCGCGGCGCGACCGCTCGTCGAGTGCACACCGTGCGGCACCGCCGCGGCGCCAGCGTGGGGCCCTACACGCTGCTCGGCCTCCTGCACGAGCGACCCGGCGTCACCCCGCTCGGCTCGCTCCGGCTGCGGCGGCCATTTGTCGCCTTCACCGAGGCCACCATCGCCTATCTGCGCGACGACAGGGTCGAGATGCGCGACTGCGACACGCTGATCGTCAACGGCACTCGCGTTGACTGGCTCGGGGACGCCTCCACGGCGGCCGCCCGAATTGCACAGGACCGCATTACCACGGAGCTGGCGAAGCCCGCCTGACCTCCCGCATCCCGCTGCGCACCCTGCGCATCCGTCCGCTCGGGAGCCGCGTACCGACGTACAGTTGACGCATCGGCCATGCGCTTCGACGCGGGGAGGAGTCATGCTCTCGCGACTGCTGACACGCCTGATCACGGCACAGGCGGCCTGGGCAACGCCACTCGGCAACTTCAACAAGCGCTGGCTGAGCGCGCTTTTCCGCCCGATGTACTGGCTCAAGGACTTCCTGAACGGCCGCTGGCTGGGACACCCGCTGCACGCGGTTCTCACGGACGTCCCGATCGGCTGCTTCACGCTTGTCCTGATCTTCGACGTCATCGACCAGCGCGCCGCGGCGGATATCTCGCTGGGCTTCGGATTGCTGGCGATGGTCGGCGCAGCGGTCGCGGGCCTTGCCGACTACAGCGACACGGACGACCACCCGTTGATGGTGGCCACGGTCCACGCCACGATCATGACCCTGGCCCTGCTCGTGCTCCTCATCTCGCTGGTGTTGCACCTCGGCGCAGGCACCGGCGGCTCCCGGACCGTGCCGATCATCCTCGACTTCGTCGGCTACCTTCTGCTCACCGCCGGTGCCTACGTCGGCGGGGAGGTCGCGTACACGCTCGGCAACATGGTCAACCGCCACGGCTGGCGCTTCTTCGGCGCCGCCAAGTGGCAGGCGCTCGACGTCACCGAGATCCCGGAGGGTAAGCCCGTCCGGGCCAAGGCCGGGCCGCAGACGCTCGTCCTGGTGCGCAATGGTGAGACGATCCATGCGCTGCACGACCAGTGCGCCCATGCCGGCGGCTCGCTCAGCGGCGGCAAGATCGTGGATGGCTGCATCGAGTGCCCGCTCCACGGCTCGCAGTTCGAGCTCGCCACGGGATACCGCCATCGAGGTCCGACGGTCTACGACCAGCCCCTGTTCGAGGTGCGACGCACAGACGCGGGCGGATACGAGGCGAGGCGCGTCACGATCGGCAGCGGCGGATCCGAGACCGTTGCCGAAACCGCCTGACCGTCAGTGGCGGGCGCCACTCAACCCGGGTCCAGCACGGCTCCGAGGCTGATCAGCACGACTCCAAGAACAGCCAGCCCCACCCCTGCAAGGCGCAATGGGCTGAGCCGCTCGTGGAGAAAGAAGCGTGCCAGGAGCGTGGTCTGCACCGGGTAGAGCGAGGACAGCACGACCGCGACCGGCAGCGATCCCTGCGCGATCGCCAGCAGGAAGAAGAAATTGCCGCCCGTGTCGCCGGCGCCCGCCAGCACCGCCATCGGCAGCACCGAGCGCCGGATGCGAATGGTTCGCAGCTTTCCCGTGGCCAGCAGGACGATGATCCCGAACCACACCAGGATCAGACCCGAGACCCGAACCACGAAAAGCGGCCACAGCACGCCGCCGCCGACCGCGCGCGCCTGGGCCGTGCCAAGGAAGAAGCCCGCGAACCCGAGGCCCGCCACCAGGATCAGCCCGAACTCCGCCGCGCGTGCCCCGCCCAGTGAGCTGCGCAACGACGCGACG
>JBBSGX010000111.1:0-8178 GCA_038253685.1 Candidatus Limnocylindrales bacterium
CAGCGGCGTTCGCGTCGCCTGTCACGGGCGATCTTCCGGGGGAGCTGGTTGTCGACGTCGAGGGCGCGGTCCGTCGCCCGGGCATCCAGCGGCTCCCTGCGGGATCGCGGGTGGGAGACGCGATCGCGGCAGCGGGTGGATATGGCGGGCGCGCGGATGTCGGCGCCACAGCACAGAACATCAACCTGGCCGAAGCGTTGCAGGATGGCGCCAAGGTGCGCGTGCCGCCGCTTGGCGAGACCGCGATCGCGGGTCCGACGCAGGCGACCCCGGTTGGTACTGCTCCTCAGGGCAGCGGAGCGCTGATCGACCTCAATCACGCGGACGAGGGTCAACTCGAGTCGCTGCCCGGCATCGGACCCGTCACCGCGGGCAAGATCATCGATGCGCGGACGACGGCAGCCTTTGGGACGATCGACGACCTTGCGACCCGAGGCGTCGTCGGCCCGAGCACGCTCGAGAAGCTGCGGCCCCTCGTCACGGTCACTCCCTGACAAGGGCCTGAGCCTCGACCGGTTGGAGGCAGGCGGTCATGCCGCGCGCCGGCTGGCTGGCAATCGGTGGTCTGGGAATGGCTCTCCTTGCGGCGGCTGGGAGCTCGTTCCCCTTGGTCCTCGCGTTTGGCTGCGTGGCGGCCACGCTTGGCGGGCTGGCGGTGGCCATTCGCCATGGCCGTCCGGGTGCGGCTGCCCTCGCGGTTGGTGCCGCTTCAGTAGCGCTGCGGCTCATCGTCGGAGCCGCGCTCGCGCCGGCGTTGAGTGATCCGGGCCCACCCCCCACGACGAGCGCCACCTGGGTCGCCGAGATCGTGCGGGTGGGCTCGACGGAGGGCGGCATGCAGCGCGCCCTGATCGAGGTGACCCGGCGCGCCGGCGGCGGGGCCGCGCTCGCCGGCGGCGGAGCAGTGTCCGGCGGTGCAGCGCCCGATGGCGGTGGCGCTGCCGCCGCCGGGATCGAGCCAGTCGCCGATGCCTCGTGGGTCGTCTATGCGTTCCTGCCTCGTTACCCGGTGATCGCACCGGGGGACCGGGTCTCGTTCGACGCCCGGCTCGAGCCGCCGCCGGACGGTCCCGGATTTCGTGACGTGCTCGTTGCCCAGGGAGCCGCCGCGTCCGTGCGGGTCCGCGAGATGCAAGTGATGCCGCGCGGCGGCGACCCGCTGGCAGCCCTGGAGGCGGTGCGTCGCACGGGAGGCGAGCTGCTGGCGCGGACGCTACCGGAACCTGAGGCCGGGCTCGCGGCCGGCATCCTCATCGGACTGCGCGACCTTGTCGATCGAGATCTTGCCACTGATTTCACGACGGCCGGCCTGAGCCACGTGGTGACCATCAGCGGCTGGAACATCGCGGTCGTCGGAGCGGTGATGGTGAGCCTCCTGCGCTGGCTCCCGCGCAGGCCACGGTCCCTCGTCGTGCTCGCCGCGATCGTGCTGTACACGCTGCTCGCCGGCGCAGGCGCGAGCGTCGTTCGGGCCGCGGTCATGGGTGGCGTGGTGCTCGTCGTGCGCGAATCGGGGCGGCGTGGTCGCGCGGCGGCCGCGCTCGGGCTGGCGGTCTGGATGCTGCTCCTCTCGGATCCGCGGATCGTCTCGGACGTTGGGTTCCAGCTGTCTGTCGCCGCCACCGGTGGGCTCCTCGCGTGGGGGCCGGGCCTTCAGCACCTGGTCGGCGACCGCGCACCTTGCCGAACGCCGGGTTGGCTCGTCGAGTCCGCAGCGGTGTCCCTCGCAGCTCAGGCCGCAACGCTGCCCCTGATCCTTTTTCACTTCGGCCGGCTATCGCTGGTCTCACCGCTCGCGAACCTTCTCGCAGCTCCCTTCATCGCGCCCTCGATGCTGGCCGCACTGGTGGCGCTTCTGGCCGGGGCGGCCGTGAGCGTGGGCGTGCCCCAGGTCCTGCTCATCCCGGCCGCGGTGCTCGGGAACCTGGGTCTCGCCGCACTCGTGGCCGTCGCGCGCTTCTCTGCCTCGTTGCCACTGGCGAGCCTGTCCCTGCCGCCGCCGTTCGACGTGGCTACGGCAGTCGCCTCGGCCATCGGCGTCGGCCTGTTCGGGACTGCGGTTGGCCGGCGATTCCGCTTCCTCTTCCCGGGGAGGGGGCGCGACGACCCGCACTCCGGCCGATCCCGCAAAGACGACGCCCCGAGCCGCGATCAGCCCCGCCAAACCAAGAGATCGAGGACCGGAGCGATCGCGAAGGATGGTCACGCTCCCGATCGACCGAGGCTCGGGCGTGGCGGACGCGCGATGGTAGCAGTAGGCGCGGGCCTGCTGGTGGTCATCGTCGCCATCGGTGCGAACCGGCCCGACGGCCGCTTCCGGATGACCGTGCTCGACATTGGACAGGGCGATGCCATCCTGCTGGAGGGATCGCGCGGCGCCAGGATGCTCATCGACGGAGGACCTGATCCGGACCGGTTGCTGAGCCGCCTCGACGAACGAATCCCGGCCTGGGACCGGCGACTTGACCTGCTGGTGCTCAGCCATCCGCACGAGGACCACGTGGCCGGGATGGCACTGCTGCTCAGCCGATACCGCGTCGCCGCGATCGCCGAGACCGGGATGCTCGGCAATGGCCCGGGCGACCACGCCTTTCGCACCGAACTGGCGCAGCTCGGCCTCGGAACCGTGTTGCTCGGGGCCGGAGACAGCGTCCGGCTGGACGATGCGACGCTCAACGTCCTGTGGCCGCGGCGCGGCGAGGTGCCGCTCCATCCCTCGAACGACGGGAGCTCGGTCAACAACGTCTCGGTCGTGTTCGACCTGCGATTGGCGCATCGCCGCATGCTGCTGACTGGCGACATCCAGGAGGACATCGACCCACAGCTGCTCGCGGCCGGGCTCGGGCGCCGCGGCGAGCCCCCGGTGGACGTCCTCAAGGTGGCGCACCATGGAAGTCGTACCGCGACGACGAACGCGCTCCTTTCCGCGCTGCATCCGGCGGTTGCGCTCATCAGCGCGGGACTCGGCAATCCCTATGGGCACCCGAGCCCAGCCACGATCGATCGACTCAAGGCGATGGGCGCCGAGGTGCTGCGCACGGACCTGGACGGCAACCTGACCGTCACGTCAGACGGCTCGGACCTCCAGGTTGCGGCCAGCGGCGGCCGCACGCAGGCGGTTTCGACGCCCGGCGGATTCGTGGCGCAGCCGGCGGTTGCGCGTCCGGAAACCAGTCGACCGCCCCCTGCTCCGGCCGTCGCCGGGATCACGATCGAGACCAGCAGCACAACGTCCCTTCCGATCGCTGCCGCCTTCGCGTGTGGCATTGTCCAGAACGGCACGGCAGCCATCCGGAAGGCCCCAGATGCCAGGACGCGCGCCGCTCTGGTCCAACCAGGGAGCGGAGCACGCCTGCTGCTGGATGTGTCTGCCGGCGCCGGAACCACCGTCCGCGCCCCAGGTCTCACGCTGCCACCTGGGCTCACCGTACAGTTCCCTTCGCCGGCCGGGCGGGGTCCGCGCCAGCCCACCGTTCCGGCCGACGGTCGTTGCGCTTGCTACGATCGGAGCGATGACGGTCCCCTCGCGCGACGAAGCCTGCCTGATGCTCCTCGGGCTCAAACCGTCGCCTCGCCTGCTGCGGCACATGACGGCGGTCGCGGAGATTGCTGCGTTCATGGCCGAGCGGACGGAGCGTCGCGGCATCCCGGTCGACCGCCGGCTGGTGGAGAGCGCGGCCCTCCTCCACGACATCGACAAGGCCTACCCACGGGGAAACGAGGCCCACGGCGAGGCCGGCGGGCGCTGGCTCGCCGAGCGTGGCTATCCCGAGCTCGTGGAGGCCGTGGCATCGCATCCCGTCTCGCGCCTGGGCGACGACGCCCGCTACGCGGCGTTTGCCGCGAGCGCCAGCCGTGAAACCCGGATCGTGGCCTACGCGGACAAGCGGGCCGCACAGCGCCTCGAACCCATGAGCCGGCGCTTCCTCCGCTGGGAGCGCCGACACCCCGAACTGAAGGTGTCCCTGATGCGCGCGCGCGAGCGAGCAGAGACACTCGAGCGCGAAGTGTGCGAGGCGGCCGGTATTGCGCCACAGGGCATTCGCCGCCTGCGTTGGGTGGCGACTGCCATGGCCCGCGCCCGCAGCCAGAAGCGCACGATCCCATCGGATCCTGCCAAGGGGCCTCGGCAAGCTGCCGGGCATCGCGTTTCATCCCGGGCCGCTTCGTGAGCGGCCCCTCTCCCTCCCCGCGCCTCGCCTACTTCTGGGGCGAGGACGCCTACGCGATCGACCACGCCATTGCGGGCCTGGCGATCCAGGCCGGCGAGCCGGACGCGCCCCTGGAGATCTGGCGCTCCCCTTCGGAGGACGAAGGAGCCGCCGACGGCGCCGATGGCTCGGGTGGAAGTGCCGCCAAGCGCCGTTCCCGTCTGCTCGACGAGGCCGCTGCCCGCATCGGCACAGCGACCCTGTTCGGCGGCGGGACACTCGCGGTGATCCGCCAGCCTGGCGCGGTCCTCCGCGAGTCGGCCGCGCGCGACCGAGTGCTCGGCATGCTGGCTGCCGTCGCGCCGGGCAATGCGCTGGCCTTCACGGACCTCGTCGCGTCCGGCGCCAAGACCCCGGCCGCGGCCGGGCTCCTTGCGGATGCCGTGACCGCGGCGGGCGGCGCGACTCGACAGTTTCCCGCCTTGACTCGCGAACGCATGGAGCGCTGGATCAACGAGCGCGCCGCGGAGCTGGGCGTGGGCATGGGGCCCGGTGCTGCGCGACTGCTGGCGGAGCGGGTGGGTGCGTATGTGCGCGAGTCCGACGTCGATCGACGGCGACAGTCAGAGCTGGCCAACGGAGAGCTCGAGAAGCTCGCTCTCTATCGGCCGGGTGGCACGGTTGCCCGCGAGGACGTCGAGGAGCTCGTTGCGGAGGCGATCCCGGGTTCGACCTGGGCCTTCCTCGACGCCGCCGCGGGCAGGCAGGCAGGTGATGCCTCGTGGCTGGCGAACCGGCTGCTCGAAGACGGCGTGCCGCTGCCGGTGCTGGTGAGCCAGCTGCACCGGCGGCTGCGGGATCTCATCGTGGTGCGCGAGCACCTCGACGCGGGCGCGCGCGCGGGCGATCTCGTGCGAACGATGCGCCTTCAGCCATTCCGGGCACAGAAGCTGGCCGAGCAGGCGGGAGTCTGGTCCGTCGATGGGCTGCACCAGGCGGTCGACGGGTTGCTGGAGCTCGACCTGCGGAGCAAGGGCATCACGCTCGATGGATCGACAGCGCAGATGTCGGAGGCGCGCGACGCGCTGGGTCTGCAGGTCTGGATCGCGGAGCACGCCGTCCGGCGGCACTGAGCCGGACGTATTCCTAGGCGGAAGCGGCGCGCTCCTGGAGGACCACGTCGGACTCGATCGCGAAGATGCAGCGGCCGTCGGGAATGTCCAGCAGCTCGATCAGATCCTGGTCCAGGTAGAGCTGGTGGCAGTCGCTGCAGAGTGCTGCCGGGATCGCGAAGCAGAGGCGCTCGCTCGCGTCGGGCATCCGGAACGCTGTATCAAATCGCGAGTTGACGAGCTGCCTGCTGCACTGCGGGCACTGCTCTCGTATCCACGTCATCGCCAACCAGGACCTCGGCTCTCGACCGGTACTTCCAGTCGACCTGAGCCGATGCTAGGTGCGCTACCGAGCGGTCCCCATGACCCGTTCGTACCCCGAGCCCTCGCCCGGTTGGACGGCCCCGGATCAGAGCACGCGGAGCAGCAGCGGAGCCTCCGACCAGAGCTTCTCGAGCGCGTAGTACTCGCGCTCGGGTGTGGCCATGACGTGGACGACCACCGACCCGAAGTCGAGCAGCAGCCAGTGATCGGTCGGCCCGCCCTCGCGCCCGATCGGCAGCATGCCGGTTTCCTTGACGCCTTCGACGATCCCATCGGCGATGCCGCGCAGCTGGCGCTCCGAGCCACCCGAGCAGATCACGAAGTAATCGGTGAGCGTGGTCAGTTCGCGGACCTCGAGCAGGACGACGTCGGCAGCCTTCTTGTCGGCTGCCAGGTCGACGATCCGGCGCGCCAGCTCGAGCGCCTCCCGTTCGGCCTTGAGCTCGGCCTCGCGACTGGCCCGCTCCTGGGCCGATTCCTCCCGCGTCCTCGTTTCCTCGAGCGACTCCCCCGCTAGATCGGGCCGGCGACGGCCCCGGCCCCCGGCGCGCATGGGGGTCGCGCGGGCGGGCAGGCCGCTGCGCGCGGGCGAGGCGCTCGTCCGCGGCGTCTTCGGTCTCTTCGACGGCTTGGCGGGTTTGGCGTTCGGCTGGTCGTCGGTCACGCGGATCGGGCCTCCTCTTCGATTCAGTTCTTCGACCAGAGATATGGTGGGTAGAGCGCATGCTCGGCGATGTACGCCTCCACGGGCTCGGGTACGAGGTAGCGGATGGAGCGGCCCTCCGATACACGGCGCCTGATGTCCGAGGCCGAGTGTCCCAGGTCCGGGCCGTCCAGGAAGGTGAAGCGGGCCTCTCGCCCTGGAAAGTGCTCCGCGAGCCAGGGCGCGCCGGGCGTCGGATATCCGCGGCGCGGCACAACGGCCATGCGGCAGAGGTCCAGCACCCGTTCAGGGTCCCGCCACGCATTCAGGCCGCGCAGCGCCTCGGCGGACACGATCATCACGGGCTCGGCGCGGCCCTCGGACCAGCTCTCGGCGGCCAGCACCTCGAGCGTATCGACCGCGTAGCTGGGCCCCGGGCGGTCCACCTCCAGGCGGCCGAGTCGAAAGCGCGGATTGCCGGCGATGGCCAGTTCCACCATCGCCACCCGGTGGCTCGGTTGAGTGACGATCTGGTCACTTTTATGCGGCGGCAGTCCGGCAGGAACGAAGAGGATCTTCTCGAGGTCCAGTGCCTCGCGCGTCTGTTCTGCGATCGCCAGGTGTGCGCAGTGCACCGGATCGAACGTTCCACCGAGCACACCCCAGGCTCGCAGGGGTGTGCCTAGGCCCACGGTTCTTCGCCCCACTCGAGCTCGTGGCCGGCGATTCGCACGAGGTCACCCGACTGCACGCCCGCCCGTTCGAGCTCGCGCTCGATTCCCATGCGCGCCAGCGCGCGCTGGAAGCGGGTCGCCGACTCTTCGTTCTCGAAGTCGGTCTGGGCGACCAGGCGTTCGACCCTGCGGCCCCGTACGCGATATGCGCCGTCCGTATCGCGCTCCACCGCGAAGCCGTCGCCCATCGAGTCGAAGCGGTGGACCACGACTCCTGCGGGCTCCCCCGGCGAGGCCAGCGTTACGGCGTCCGGAAGGAGCTTCGCAAGCGAGTCGAGCAGCACGTCCAATCCGATCCCGTCGCGGGCGGACACACCCACGGTCTCGATGCCTTCGGCACGCCGCGCCCGGCGGATGGCGGTCAGCCTGCCCTTCGCATCGTCGAGGTCGATCTTGTTGGCTACGACCAGCGTGGTCTTCTCGAGCAGCCGCGGGTCGCGTGCCTCCAGCTCCTCGCGGATGGTTGCGTAGTCGCGTTCCGGGTTCGCAGCCGCCAGGTCGACGACGTGCACGAGCACCCGGGTCCGTTCGACGTGCCGCAGGAAGGCGTGGCCGAGTCCTGCGCCGGTGCTGGCGCCCTCGATCAGGCCCGGCAGGTCGGCGATGGTTGGTCGACGGTGGTCGTCGGAATCGCGCACGTTGAGATCGAGGACCCCGAGGTTCGGCTCGAGCGTGGTGAAGGGGTATGCCGCGATGCGAGGCGTCGCTGCGGTGAGCGCGGCAAGCAACGTGCTCTTGCCCGCGTTCGGCAGGCCCACCAGCCCTACATCGGCAATCAGCCGGAGCTCGAGCCGGAGCTCCCGCTCCTCGCCCGGCTCTCCCTTCTGCGCGTGCGTTGGCGCCTGGTGGGTCGACGTCTTGAAGTGCGTGTTGCCGAGCCCGCCTCGCCCACCGCGCGCCACGAGCACGCGCTGGCTTGCGGCAACGAGGTCCGCGAGGAGATCCCCGCTCTCCGCCGCGAAGACGACGGTTCCGGGCGGGACCGGAAGCTCGATATCGGCACCGGACTTGCCATGACGCCGCGATCCCTCGCCACGGCCGCCCGACGCGGCACGGAAGTGGTGCTTCAGACGGTAATCGGCAAGCGTGGTCTGACCGGCGTCGACGCGCAGGTAGATCGATCCGCCGCGCCCGCCGTCTCCGCCGTCGGGGCCGCCCTGCGGCACGTGGGCCTCACGCCGGAAGCTCGACGCGCCGTCGCCACCGCGACCGGC
>JBBSGX010000112.1:0-8123 GCA_038253685.1 Candidatus Limnocylindrales bacterium
GATGCGGGCCTGTCCGTCGCAAACTCGCTGGCCGCAGTGCAGGCTGGCGTCCGGCACGTGCAGGGCACTGTCAACGGCTACGGGGAGCGCTGCGGCAACGCCAACATCGTCACGATCTGGGCCGATCTCGCGCTCAAGATGGGCGTCGAGACGGTGCCATCGGGTGCGGACCTGGACAAGCTGGCCGAGCTGTCGGCGTTCGTGGCCGAGGTCGCCAACATCGTGCCAAACGACCATCAACCCTACGTCGGCGTGAGCGCCTTCGCCCACAAGGGCGGCGTCCACGGGGCCGCCACCGCGCGCGTCCGCCACGCGTATCAACACATCGATCCGGCGCTGGTCGGCAACGAGACTCGCCTCGTCGTGAGCGAGCTCGGCGGCCGCGTCAACACGCGCTGGCGTGCGGAACAGCTCGGCCAGGAGCTCGACGGGGTGATCGACCCGCGGGAGCTATCGCAGCTGATCAAGGAGCTCGAGTCCGAGGGTGCCTCGTTCGAGGGCGCCGACGCGTCCTTCGAGCTGCTGATCCATCGCCGCCGAGCCGACTACGTGCGCGCCTTCCGGGTGCGCGACTTCACGGTCCTGGTCGAGCAGCGCAACGGTGGCGAGACCCAGGCGGAGGCCAGCGTCAAGGTGGAGGTCGGGGAGGAGATCCTGCACACCGCCGCGGACGGGAACGGCCCCGTCAACGCGCTGGACACGGCACTGCGGAAGGCGCTTGCCGCCTTCTACCCCGTCATCGATCACGTGCACCTCGTCGACTACAAGGTGCGCATCCTCGATGGCGATGCCGCGACCGCGGCTCGCACACGGGTTCTGATCGAGTCACGCGATGCGGCCGGAGTTTCGTGGACCACCGTGGGCTCCGCCACGAACATCATCGCAGCGTCGGCGGCGGCGCTCGTCGACTCTCTCGAATACGCCATCTGGAAGTCCGGCGCCGAGCTGCGGCGCCGAGACGAACGCGGCTTCACCGCGGTTGCCACTTCGTGAGCCTGGAGGAACTTCCATGACCGACCCCAGTCGAGTCCCGGTCGTCGACGCGCCGGCGGAGCAGCACCTGCACCTGGCGCGCTGGACCTGCAATTCGGGATCGAAGACCCAGAGCCGCGGCGCGGTGGTGGTAGAGAGCGGCGAGCACCGCTGGCAAGCCTCCGCGGAGGGCAACGGCCCGGTGGACGCATTGTTCCGCGCCGTCGACACCGCGCTGCACGACGTCTTGACGGGCCATCCCCGGCTGCTCGCCTACGACGTGCACGCGGTGGCCGAGGGACCCGACTCGGAAGGCAAGGTCACGGTCAAGCTGGCGCCGCCCGCCGGCGCGGAGGGTGAGCGGGCGCACGGCTCGTACGAGGGCGTGGCGCAGAGCCCGAACATCATCGCGGCCTCGGTCGAGGCGTACATCAGCGCGCTGAACCAGCTGCTGGCCGAGGAGCACTGGGCCGGCGCAACCGACGACGCCGGCAACTTCCGCGCCACCGCACCGAAGGCCGGGCCGCGCGCGGAGTTCGATCCGGATGCCGGCAAGCACGACACGACCAGCTGGTTCGAACGATGAAGGCGGAGGCGGCGGTGCCGCAGGCCTCGGCCGAGCCCGAGTCCTCGACCGCACCGGAGTCGGCCTCCATGGCCCAGTCCGGTAGGGGCATGGAGTCGGCCGAAGTGGGCGATACGGCGAAGCGCGACGACGCTCTCCACACCTCGATCGGAGCGTTCGCCTGGTTCGAAGGGCGCTACGTGCCCTTCGCGGAGGCCAACGTGAGCATCGCCACGCACGCCTTCAACTACGGCACCGCCGTGTTCGAGGGGATCCGCGCCTATCGCCAGGCCGACGGCTCGCTGGCGATCCTGTTCGCCCTCGAGCACTACCGCCGCATGCTGCGCAACGGGCGCCTGATCCGCGCCAGGGTGCCGGAGAGCGCCGAGGACCTGGTCGAGATCACAGCCGAGCTGCTGCGCCGAAACGGCGACGACCGCGACCAGTACATCCGCCCGCTCCTCTACAAGGGCGCTCAGGCCATCCGGCTGCAGCTCTCCGACCTGGACGACCGCATCTCCATCTTCACGCTGCCGATGGGCGACTACGTGTCGACGGCCGGGCTCCGGGTCGCGATGTCTGCCTGGCAGCGCGTCAACGACAACGCCGTCCCGGCGCGCGGCAAGATCACCGGGTCGTACGTCAACGCGTGCCTCGCCAGCGAGGACGCGCACGCGGCAGGGTACGGCGACGCGGTTCTGCTGACGTCCGAAGGGCATGTCGCAGAAGCGTCATCGGCAAACCTGTTCGTGGTCAGCGATGGCGTGATCGCCACGCCACCGCTCTCCGACGACGTGCTGCCCGGCATCACCCGCGGCGCGGTCATCGAGCTGGCCCGCGACCTCCGGCATACGGTCGAGGAGCGCAAGATCGATCGCACCGAGCTCTACACCGCCGACGAGGTGTTCTTCAGTGGCACGGGCGTCCAGATTGCCGAGGTGGCCTCGATCGACGACCGGCCGGTCGGAGACGGCAGGGATTTCCCGGTGACTGCGGAGCTCCAGAGGACCTACTTCGAGGCGGTTCGCGGCCTTCACCCCCGGTACTCGCACTGGTTGACCCGGGTTTGACATTGGTGCGGCCGCGGGTCGCGTTCGCGGGCGAGCCGGGCTCCTTCGCCGAGGACGCGGTCCTTGCCTATTTCGGCGCCGAGGGTGCGCTGCCACTGCCCGTGCCCGGCTTTGCGGATGTCGTCTCGGCCGTCGAGGGTGATTCGGTGGACGCCGGGGTGGTGCCCATCGAGAACGTCGTCTTCGGGACCGTGCGCGAGGTCTACGACCTACTGGCCGGGGCGAGCGTGGCCATCATCGGAGAGGTCATCGTCCGGGTTCGTCTATGCCTGGCCGCGCTCCCCGGGGAGCGCCTCGAGTCGATCGACCGCGTCTACTCGCACATCCAGGCGCTCGGACAGGCCGAGGAATTCCTGCGATCGCGGTCCTGGACGCTGATGGCCACCACGAACACCGCCGGGTCGGGAAAGATGATCCGTGACCGCGCCGAGCGCGCCTCTGCAGCGGTGCTGTCCCCGCGTGCGGCCGCGCTCTTCGGCCTCGAAGCGCTGGCCGCCGACATCCAGACCGATCCTCGCAACCGCACGCGGTTCCTGGTGCTCAGCGGACCCGACGCCGTGATGCCATCCGCTGAGATCGACCCCCGACCGCGGCGATCTACCCTGCTGATCGGCGTGCGCAACGATCCCGGATCGCTCCATCGGGTCCTCGGCGTGCTCGCCGCCCACCGCCTCAACATGAGCAAGCTCGAGTCGCGCCCGTCCCGCGACCGAGCCTGGGAGTACGTCTTCTGGGTCGACCTGGACGGGGACCTGAGCGCACCGGAGGCGGAGCCGGCACTTGCGGAGCTGCGCGCGGCGGCAGCCTCAGTTCGCGTCATCGGCTGCTACCCGAAGGCGGAGGAGCCAGGCTGAGGAACGGCTCAGCGACCTTCGGGCCCGCCGTTTGACACATCATGATGCTACAGTGCACGCATGCGTACGACCGTCACCCTGGATGACGATGTCGCAGCAGCCGTGCAGCGACTGCGGCGGGAGCGCGGTGTGGGGGTGAGCGAGGCCGTGAACCGGCTCGCTCGTGCGGGGCTGGCAGCACGGCGCGAGTCAAAGCCGTTCAAGCAGCGGCATGCTGCCATCGGACTCAAGATCGATGTGCGCAATATCGCAGAGGTGCTGGAGACCCTTGACGGGCCTGCCGGGCGCTGATGCTGATCGACGCGAACATCCTGCTCTACGCCGCCGACGACGCGGCGCCCGACTACGACCGAGCCTCAGCGTGGCTGACCGAGCAGTTGCAGGGCGAGCGGCGCGTGGGCATCCCATGGGAGTCGCTCACGGCCTTCGTGCGGATTGCCACTCATCCACGGGCATCGCAGCGTCCACTGCAACCGGAAGAGGCGTGGCGTTTCGTGACCGATTGGCTCTCAGCCCCGACCGTATGGGTTCCAGTCGCCACGGAGCGGCATGCTGATGTACTCGGAGGGTTGGTGCGCAGTCACCGGCTCGTGGGGAACCTCATCCCCGACGCTCACCTCGCCGCGATCGCCATCGAGCATGGGCTGGAGATCTGTTCGGCCGACACCGACTTCGCACGCTTCACCGAGGTCCGCTGGCGCAATCCACTGGTCGACTGACTCGCGGCCGGCGTTGACGGCTTCACGCTTAGCTCGATCGCGTCTCGCTGCCCTTCAAGCCGAGGCCGGAACGGCGTCGCGGTCAAGGTCATCGACTTCCGCGGCAACGAGGCAATCCGGATCCTCGAGGTGCCGACCTGATTTGGTCAGTCCTCGGCGGTGGCCGCCAATCGCCGAAGCCGCGGGCCGAGAACGTATCGGCGATTGCGAGTTTGACCTCTGGCCTCGAGGTATCCGCGGCGCTCTGCCGCCAGCAGGTCACGCGAGGTCGCCGTCGATTCTCGGCCGGTGATCCGCGAATAGTCGGCGGGACGGATCGAACGGTTGACCCACGTGTAGGCGAGGCCATCAAGCATGGCGGGTGCGAGAGTGCCCGTAACCACTGCACGGCGAATCGTGACGAGCACCTCACCCAGCCCTCTCATCCGGGCAAGAACGTGGTCGGCGGCCCGAACCGTCGCCTCGACGAAGTAGGAAACGAACGGGGTAGCGTCGTAACCAGGCGCATAGATCCGGCCGGTAGCGGCCGCAATGGCTCCAAAATAGTCCGAACGCTCATGATCCAACTGCCCGTCGAGCGAGACCAGGCCGCCGAACGCCAACCCACCGCGCGCAAGAATGAGCCGGCAGAGGGCACGTGCTGTGCGGCCGTTCCCATCGTTGAACGGATGGATTGCTACGAACTCGAGATGAGCGAGGGCAGCAGCGACCGCCCCTGCCCAATGATCCGACCCAGCTCTCAGCCACGAGCCGAGCTCGCGCATAAGACTCGGAACGTCTCCGGAGGGCGGCCCAGAGAAGATCGTGTTTCCGCGTGCATCGATCACGCGATTCTCGCCGCGTCGATACTCGCCGGGCGTCAGGAGAGGGTCGATCTCGCCGAGTACTCGACGATGGATTTCCCTGATGACCGGCTCGTCAATCGGAACCGAAGCATCGAGCTCATCCACGAACGTGAGCGCCGAGCGCGACCCGATGATCTCGAGGGCTTCGCGACGCGAGACGCGCGGCGCAATCCCGCCCAGGAGGTCCTCGACCTCGATGTCGCTGAGGGTGTTACCTTCGATCTTCGTCGTCCCGTGCAATGTTCGTACCCACGCGCGATGCCGGAACCACTCGAGATGGGTCGGGTCCGTCGGCAATTGCTCGAACAGCCATCGCCGACGGTCGAGTTCACTGAGCGCTGCGGCCAGCTCCCGACCCTGAAGGCGGTAGTCCATGGTTACCAGCAAGAGTGAAAGAAACAGTGTGATTCTATCACTGGTGAGAGAAACAAACAAACTCTCTCGGAATTCGCAAGAAACGGGCCTTTTCGAGGCGGATGCCCGCTGCTGCCCCTCCTGAACGACTTCAGCGGCATCGGTAGCACGAACATCGTGCCGTTCCTGACCTCACGCCCGTGCAAAGCCACCCAGACGAGCCAACTGAACTACGCCGTCACGGACTCTGGATCGGAGCGGCAGGTCGCCAGGGCGCTGGACGAGTCGCATCGGGTGGGCGCATGGGTCAAGAATGTTCGTCTTGACTTCTCCATCCCATATCAGCACCAGGGCGTTTCGCATTCGTTCTTTCCCGACTTCATCGCGACCGTGCGGGACGCCACGGGCGCGCTGAACAACGAGCATCTCGTCAGCGAGGTCAAGGGTCTTGAGCGTGAAGCCGATCGTTCCAAGGACGTGGGCGCGCATCTACGCCGGTGAGGTCGCCGGTCCCATGGGCGCTGACGTGCGGGGCCCTCTCAGCCGAGCCGTCGTTCTCCAGACCGACAGCCTGACCGATATGCTCCAAAGACGGCAGCGGGCGCGCTACTCTGAGAACGTGAACGAGACATCGCGCCCCGATCCCACGCACTCCGACCCGCGCTGGAAGGAACAGCCCGGCCCGCACCAGTACGACGATGCGACGTCGTATCTCTCGCTGGTCCCGGATGCGAGCACGGTCGCGGTGGTCGTGGAGGCACTTCGGGTCGCGCCGACCCAGCATTTCAAGGCCAAGGACATCCTGCGGCCCTCCGGTCTCGAAGACCTGCCCGAAGGAAACATCCACGTGGCGAGGGACATTCACAGGATTCGCTCAGGTGAGCCGATCTCGCAGATCCTGCCGGTGCGCGGCGACGCACAGCACGGGCTGCCGCCGGTGATCGCAGACGGGTACCACCGCGTCTGCGCCATCCACGACCTCAGCGAGGACGCGGAGATCGAGTGCCGCATCGTCTCTGGGCCGTGATTCGCGAGAGATGAGCCTGGAGGCGATTGACGCCCAGCCCGCGACGGCCGAACTGGCCGCCTGGGCGCGCTTCGAGGCTGCCGCGGCGGGGCTGCAGGGCGATCTCGAGACGATCAGCCGCCAGATCCACGATCGGCCGGAGACGGCCTTCGAGGACGTGGAGGCTAGCGCACTGCTCACCGCCTGGTTGGAACGAAACGGCTTCTCCATCGAGAAGCCGCTCGGCGGCCTGGCGACGGCGTTCCGAGCGGTGAGTGGTCGAGGACGTCCGCGCTTGGCATACCTGGTCGAATACGACGCGCTGCCGGGGCTCGGCCATGCGTGCGGCCACCACCTGATCGCGGCCGGAGGTTGCGTGGCTGCCGCAGTGCTTCGCTGCGTGCTTCCCGATGAGGGAGAGGTTTCCGTCATCGGGACACCCGGCGAGGAGGGTGGCGGGGGCAAGGTCAAGCTCCTCGAGGCCGGAGTCTTCGAAGGACTGGACGCTGCGTTGATGTTCCATCCCGCCGACCGGACGCTTGCATGGCGCCATTCGACCGCGTCGGTTCACCTCCGGATCTGCTTCCACGGCCGTGCCGCCCATGCGGCCAAGGCGCCTGAGGAGGGTCGCAACGCGCTGGCCGCGATGATCCAGTTCTACGTCGCCGTCGATGGACTGCGCCAGCACATCCCGGAACGAGCACGGATCCACGGAATCATCACGAACGGTGGAAGCGCGCCGAACGTGGTGCCCGATCTCACGGAGGCCGCGTTACTTGTGCGCGACGTGACTGTCGATCGCGCGCTCGCCCTTGCCTCGAGGGTTCGCGACTGTGCTCACGGCGCGGCGCTGGCCACCGGAACAGAAGCGGAGGTTTCCGAATCCGGCCCGACCTATGCCGAGCGCAAGAACAACCATCCGATCGCCGAGCGCGTTGCCGGGTATCTCGGCGAGCTCGGCATCGAGGTGGAGCGAGCATCGAGGTCGCACCCGGCCGGTTCATCGGACATCGGCAATGTGAGCCTGGTCCTGCCCACGGTTCATCCGTACCTCCAGGTCGTCGATCGAGGCGTCGAGAACCACACCGAGGCATTCCGGGACAGCGCGCTCAGCGATCGAGCCCACGAGGCGACTTTCTTCATGGCGCTGGCGCTGGCGCTTGCGCGGACCGGCTTCGACCTGCTGACCGAGCCCGGATTCCTCTCCGACGCCCAGGCTGCCTTCGAGGCCACCGGCGCCGACCTGGCAGAGTGACGCTCGACCAACCGACGGCCCGGCGCGGAGTCCACGTCTGACTTCGGAAGGGTCTGAAAGTCCGTCAGAGCTCCGTTTGTCGAGGCCCTGAACGCGGCGCGCGAGCCGGGAAACCGGGCGTCGATGATGTGCGGGTAGCGAGCGACCAGCGCGCCGATTGCGCGAGCTTGCCACCACGACCCAGCAGGCCCTACCGCGAGTGGGCCTTCGTCGGTGCCGAGCGCGGTTGCGAGTGCCTCGGCCTCCGCGACCTTTCGTGATGTGGTGCGGGCGGCCGTACCAAGGTCTCCGAACGTGTTCCAGCACTCGAGCTGAATCGTGCGGCGACCCCGGCGGTCAAGCAGGTTGACATCGGTCGATCGCCACGGATCCCCGCTTCGCGTCGGAAGCTCGAACGTGCCGAAGCTCGAACGTGCCCTGGTAGCCCGCAGTCTTGGCGACGCGAAGACACAGCTCCTGCAGTCGCAGGTGCCCTGCATCCGC
>JBBSGX010000113.1:0-8021 GCA_038253685.1 Candidatus Limnocylindrales bacterium
CAAAGGCCGTCTGCGCGGCCGGCAGGTCGTCGAAGGGTCCCCGGTAGCGCCACCCAACCAGGTCACGACCGGCGCGCTCTTCCACGACCTTGAATGCGCCCTGCACGGCCGTCTTGAGACTTCCCTTGCCGACCCAGTACGTGTCCTGGCCCTGCTGCACCTTGACGTACGCCAGGTCCGGCCCGGCGGCCGCGGCCACATTGGAGGTCAGCGTCCATGGGGTCGTCGTCCAGACCAGCAGGTACTCGTTCGGGCGATCCAGCAGCGGAAGGCGGACCGTCAGGCCGGGATCTTCGCGGTCCTGGTAGCCCTCGTTCATCTCCATCTGGCTCATGCCGGTGCCGCAGCGCGCGCACCAGGGCATCGAGTCGTGGCCCTTGTAAAGCCAGCCGCGGCGATGGCACTCCGCGAGAAAGCCCCATATGAGATCGTTGTTCTCGTTTGAGAAGGTGAAATACGAACCACCCAGCTCCGGCATCCCCAGCCGCCCGACGATCATCTCGACGCTGTCGGTGACCGGACCGTGGACGCCCTGCACCGTCACCTGCTGCCCAGGATCCTTTGCCAGGAGGTCGCGCAGCCGGCGCAGCTCGTCTGGATCGTTCCAGTCCATCCACATGCCGAGGCGGATCGACTGCTCGGTCTGCATGGCGGCGTACGTCAGCACGCGCTGCTTGCAGAGATTGACGAACTGGGCGATGCCGTAGCTCTCGATGTCGCGCTTGTTGGTGAATCCGAGTTCGCGCTCGACGTTGACCTCGACCCAGAGTCCCTGGCAATCGAACCCGTTCTGCCAGCGCTGGTCCTCCCCGAGCATGGCGTGGAAGCGCTGGTAGAGATCCTTGTAGGCGCGGCCCCACGCGTGGTGGACGCCCATCGGGTTGTTGGCGGTGATGGGGCCGTCAAGGAATGACCAGCGGGGCCCGCCTGCGTTCTGGGCGCGCAGCTGCTCGAAGGTTCCGCGTTCCTTCCAGAAGGCGAGGACGCGGTGCTCCTGGGCGGCGAAATCCGGCTGCGCCGGGACAGGCTGGAATGGGCTCTCGGGCATGGGCGGACAAGGATAGCTGACCGTGACGGCGCGACCGAAGGCCGCCCGGCCGCACCAGCGGCCACTTGCCCGTATCATGCCCGGCGATGCAGACCCCCGACGCGCGGGACCGTCAACCCTCCGCGTTCGCAGCCGCATTCTTCTCGGCAGTGCAACCTGGTCTCGGCCAGGCGTATGCCCGACACTGGATTCGCGCGCTCGTCTGGGCGGCGCCCTACATCCTGCTGTATGCGCTGCTGCTGGGCATCTTCGCCAGCAAGCAGACGCGCACCGATTTCGAGGCCCAATTCGCCAACCCCGACTGGTTGCGGGGCACCCTCGTCTTCATCGCGATCGATCTCGTGTATCGCGCGTTGTCTTCAATCGATGCCTATCGCATCACGACCCGGCGCACGCGCACCACGGGAGCACCGGTCCTCCGGGTCGGATCCATGGGCGGCCTGTTGGCGGTGTTCCTCGTGCTCGTGCTGGCTCATGCTGCAGCAGCCACGAACGTGGTCACCGTGATGAACGCCATCGACCAGGTCCTCGGGAACGTCCCCGAGGAGTCGCCCGGTCCCGTGGTCTCGATCGACCCGAGCATCCTGCCGCCAAGCATCCTGCCGAGCCTCGCCCCGACCCCAACGGAAGCGCCGGGCAGCACTCCCGGGCCCACCGCCGTGCCAACGGACACGCCCGGCCCCACCGTTCCCCCGTGCACGGACTGCAAGAGTCGCGTCAACATCCTCCTGATCGGTATCGATTCAGGACGTGCCAACGAGGCCACTTTCAACACGGACACCATGATCGTGGTGAGCGTGGACCCTGCTACGCACAAGGTTGCGCTGATCAGCCTGCCCCGCGACACGGGAAACATTCCATTGGTTCCGGGATCTGCGGCCGCCAGCGCCTATGGCGGGGTCTACGCAAGCAAGATCAACACCCTCTACAACGCGGCCAGGGCCCGGCCCGACCTCTTCCCTGGGTCTGACAAGATCCGCGGGTACCAGGCGCTGATGGACACCCTCGGGTCGTTGTACGGACTCCAGATCAACTACTACGTCTCCGTCGATCTGAACGGCTTCCGGGAGGCCATCGACGCGCTTGGCGGCACGATGATCGACGTGCAGCTGCCGGTCAACGACCCCTTCTATCCGGCCGACGACGGGCGCGGCTATCTCAAGCTCTACACGGCGCCGGGTTACCACTACATGGACGGCGCGCAGGCCCTGGCATACGCGCGCTCGCGACATGGTCTCGGCAACGATTACATCCGCGCGGCGCGCCAGGAGCGCGTGGTGACATCCGTCCGTGAGCAGTTCGACCTGGCGACGCTCCTCCAGCCGGGCGTGCTCGGCAACCTGCTCAAGACGTTGAGCTCGAGCGTCCGGACCAACATCCCGGGCAATGCCCTGCCCAACCTGATCTCGCTGGCACAGTCGATTGACCTGAACCGGCGCGTCTCTCTCGTCCTGTCGCCGCCCAGCTACGGCACGGTCTGCTATCCCTGCCCGCCCAGTGGTCTCTGGATGATCAAGCCGAACGTATCGGCCATGAAGCGGGCCGTGAGCACGATCTTCACGGTCGACCCGGCGCAGCAGCAGCAGCGTGACCAGGTCGAGGCGGAGGGTGCGGTCGTCGACGTTCTCAACGGCACCCCCGCGCCGAACACCAGGACGACGCAGGCTGCCGACTTCCTTGCCTCGCTCGGAATCAATGCAGCCGTGCCCCCGATCAACGGCGGAGCGGCCGACAACGCCAACTACCCGACGACCGTGATCACCGCCTACAACGGGGCGGAACAGGACATGACCACCACCGCGAAGGTGCTCGCCGACACGTTCGGGGTCCATGTGCAGACCGCCAGTGACCCGACCAAGACCGCGGACTTCGTGGTCATAGTGGGAGCGGACACCCCGACACTGAAACCTCCACCGGGCGGCTAGCAGATCTAGTAGATCGGCGTCAGCCAGTCGCTGTAGGCGGGCAGGCGGCCGCGCACCGCGTCGAAGTAGAGCGCCATCAGGCGTTGCGTAACGGGTCCCACGTCGCCCGTCCCCACCTGGCGGTGATCGACGCTGATGACGGGCGAGATCTGGGCGCCGGTGCCGCACAGGAAGATCTCGTCTGCGACGTAGAGCTCCGAGCGGTCCATCGCCCGGACCATCGTGTCGAGCCCGAGCTCGTTCTTCGCCAGCTGCATCATCGCCGCGCGAGTCACGCCCTCCAGGATGTCATCCTCGACACCGGGCGTGATGAGCTGGCCCTTGCGCACCATGAACAGGTTCTCGGCACTGCCCTCGGACACGTGCCCGTCGAGCGTCAGCACGATCGCCTCGTCGAAGCCGTTGAGCTGTGCCTCGGTCTTCGAGAAGGCGCTGTTCACGTACGCACCCACGATCTTCGAGCGCGACGGGATCGAGAGGTCGCTGTTGCGCCGCCACGACACCGTCTGCGCGGTGATCCCGCGGTCGATGGCGATGTATTCGCCGAAGGGCACGGCGAAGACGTTGAGCTGGCAATCGAGGTTATGCAGGCGCACGCCGATGGCCTCGGTCGACTTGTAGAGCGTCGGGCGGACGTACGCATCCTCGCGGTAGCCGTTCTTGCGCAGCAGCTCGACCGTCAGCTCGATGAGCTCATCCACGCTCCGGTCGAGGTCCATCAGCATCACCTTGGCCGATTCGGTCATGCGTTCGTAGTGGGCCCTGGCCTGGAGCACGTAGAGCTGTCCCTGCTCCTCGTTCCAGTAGGCGCGGATGCCCTCGAAGACGGCTGTTCCGTACAGGAAACCGTGGGTCATGATTCCAACCTTCGCGTCCGCCAGGGGCACCCATTTGCCCTCGAACCAGCACACGACGTCGCCATCAGGGCGCACGCCGGTCTTGGCGAGTGGCTTGGCGGCCGGCTTCTCGGTCAGCATGCGCGGGAGTATACCGAGCCTCAGACTAGGCCCACGAGGAAGGCTCCCACCAGCAACAGGTATGCCGCATAGAAGCCGCCTCCAACCAGGAGGCCGCGGCCCGTGAGGCTGCCGCGCCGCATCATTGGCAGGAAGATGGCGGCAACCGAAGCAAAGGCAATCGCGGCGGACCCGAAGGCAAGCCACGTTTCCTTCGAGGCATTCGCGATCGTCCAGGTGTCCGCGGCGAAGACCAGACCGACCACGGTCGGGATGCACGACTGGAAGACCATCGCGCCGGTGATGTTGCCCATCGCCAATGTGTCCTTGGCCTGGCGCACCCAGATCACGCTGTTGAACTTCTCGGGCAGCTCGGTGGCGATGGGGGCAATCACGAGCGCCAGCACCGCGGCCGGGATGCCGATCGTGCCAGACAGGTGCTCCACCACATCCACGAAGACGACGGCCCCTCCCACGATCAGGGCGAGCGCCACGACGACCTGGAGGTTGACGATGCGCAACCGGGGGGTCGTCCGCTCGTGCCGCGGCACGCCGACGTCCAGGTGGCGGAATCGCAGGGGCGCCAGATCGGCAGCGTCGATGTCGGGATCGGCGATGAAGTGGGCCCGCACGTAGAACGCGTAGATCGCGAGGAGCACCGCGGCCACGCCGAGGCGCGCCAGCTCGGCACCCGCGGGCAGGAGGGCCGCGGCCAGCGCCACGGTGTACGCGACCAGAAAGTAGCGGATGTCCTTGCCGACCACGTCCGCGTTGATCAGCATCCGGTCGCCGGTCGGGCGCCTGCGCGCCTGGAACAGGACGGCGACGCCGGTCACGAACATGGCCAGCGTCGCGAGCATGAACGGCGCACCGAGGATCGCCCCGACTCCAACCCCCTCGGCGGTCGCCGTGGTGCCGCCGGCTGACGGAAAGAGGATCGCCACGATCGGGATCATGGTCTCCGGGAGCGCCGTTCCCACGGCGGCCAGGACGCTCCCGACCGCACCCTCGGCCAGGTTCAGCTTGTGGCCGAACCACTCGACGCCGTTGGTGAAAAGCTCCGCTCCCGCCAGGATGACGAGGAAGGCAACGGCGAGCAGCGCGAGGTCGAACAGGTCCATCAGCGCCTCCGACGGGCAGGCGACGGCAGCGGTCGCGCCGGCCTCGCAGCCGGCCGGCTACCTGGCAGCGTCAGGGGCGCAGGTGCTGCGGCGCGTAGGGCAGCAGGGCCACGTGGCGGGCACGCTTCAGCGCCACCGACAGCTCGCGCTGGTGCTGGGCGCAGGTGCCGGTCTTGCGGCGCGGCTCGATCTTGGCGCGCTCCGAGAGGTAGCGGCGGAGGCGGTTGACCTCCTTGTAGTCGATCTGGACGGTCTTGTCGGCGCAGAAGGCGCAGACCTTGCGGCGTCGGCGGTCGCGGTAGAAGTCCTCGCGGCGTCGCGAGCGGGGAGCGGCGGGCATGGGTCAGATCCTCGTGGGTTCAGTTGCTGGTGTGTCGCGGTCAGAAGGGCAGATCGTCGAAGTCCTCGCCCGTGGCAGGAGCCGGAGCCGGACCCTCGCCGGATCGGGCGGCGGGTGCAGCGGATGCCGGGCGCGCCCCCTGGGTGCCGGTGCCGTCCTCGGGGAAGGGCGCTTCGTCGTCCGCGCGCTCCCGTCGCTCCAGCGAGGAGACCTGGTTGGCGATCAGCTCGGTGGTGTACCGCTTCTGACCGCTCTGGTCCTCCCATTGGCGCGTCTGGATGCGGCCCTCGATGTAGACCTTGTTGCCCTTGCGCAGGTTCTCGGCGGCACGCTCGGCCTGCTGGCCCCACACCACCACGCGGAACCACTCGGTCTCCTTCTGCCACTCGCCCTGCGCGTCACGGTAGTTGCGGTTGGTGGCCACCGTGAACTGTGTCACGGCCTGGCCGCTGGGCGTGTAGCGCATCTCGGGATCGCGTCCGAGGTTGCCGATGATCATGCATTTGTTGAGAGACATCGCTCCGTTCTCCCGTCCGTCTACTTTCGCTCCGCGCGGCTTCGCCGCGCTGCGCGCGAAGCGACTGCGTCCCGGCGTGGCCGCCGGGCTCCAGTCGTCGCTTGCGCCTCAGTCGATGGCGGCCGGAGCCGCCTCGCTCTCGGACTCGTCGATGATCTCGAGGCCGGCCCCGAGATCGTCCAGCCCATCCAGGTCGGGCGGCGGACTGACGTCCAGATCCTCGTCCGCCGACGCATCCGGGCGGCGGGCGGCCGTGGGGCGCTCGACCCGTGTCACGAGGTGGCGCATGACCTCCTCGGTGATGTTGAGGCCACGCTCAAGCTCCAGGACGGCGTCCGCCGGAGCATCGAACAGGATGATGTAGTAGGACCCCTCGCGGTACGGGCCGATCGGATAGGCCAGGCGACGGCGGCCCCATGGGCTGACCTTCACGATCTGCCCGTTGGCCGTGGAGATGGTCCGGGTTGAGCGGTCGAGCACCGCCTGGACGCGATCCTCGGCCACGTCGGGCCGCAGGACCAGCATCAATTCGTAACGACGCATACGGATGGGACTCCTTCCCGTGGGGAGCGCCCCGCTCGCGGTGGTCTGCGCAGACTGAATCTGCACGCGGCGGAGCTGAAAGGAAACCGCGTCAGTATAGGCCTTGTTAGACTCGCGATGGCCATTCCGCCCAGGAACGGCCGTGCGAACCAGGGAGGTCCAGTGGCGACGGAACCAAGCGTGGTCCTGCTGATCTGTGCGGATCGCGACGCTGCCGGGCGTCTCGCCGCCACGATCCAGGCCGCCGGCCACCGCGTGGTGGCCGCGCCGTACGGTCCCGCAGCCTTGTCGCGCGCCACCGAGGCCCAGGTCATCGTGGTGGATCGCGTGGAGGGCTCGGACGACGCCTCCCGGGCCGTGTTGCGCGTCAAGTCCATGCCGCAGATCGGCGAGATCCCACTCCTGTGCATCGCCCAGACCGATCAGGTTGACGAGCGCGTCCGGTTGCTCGAGGCCGGCGCAGACGACGTGATGGCCCAGGGATTCGACCCGGAAGAGCTGCGCGCGCGCATCGACGGGCTGCTCGCGACCAGGGGGGGGGCCAAGGCTGCGCCAGCGGAGGCGGAAGCTCCGAAGCCGGTCGTGGACAACCGCACCCGAATGGTCTCCTTCTTCTCCCCGAAGGGCGGCGTCGGGACGACGACCCTGGCGGTCAATACGGCCGTCGCCACTGCCATGAAGCACGACCGGAGCGTGGCATTGCTCGACCTGGACCTCGAATGGGGCCAGGTCGCGACGCACGTCAACATGGCCCCACGTTTCTCGGTGGTGGAACTGGCTCGCGACAGCGCCGCACTCGACGATCCCGAGCTCCTGCGCGCGTACGCAGAACAGCACGCCTCAGGGCTGGCCGTCTTCGGGGCGCCGCTCCGGCCCGACCAGGGCGAGATGATCGGCGGGGAGCACGTGGAACGACTCATCGCGGCGATGCTCGCCGCATATGACCTCGTCCTCGTGGACAGCGGCTCGCTCATGGACGACCGGACCCTGACGGTGTTCGACCGATCGGACCGCGTCGTGCTGGTCGTCTCACCGGAGATTCCCTGCGTTCGAGCAGTCCACGCGCTGCTGGAGATCCTCGCTGAGCAGGGCGCGCCGGCGGAACGCCAGTTCTTCGCACTCAACCATGTCTTCGAGCACGACATGCTGCGCCTCGACGATCTCGAGCGGTCCCTCCAGACCGAGATCGACGCGGAGCTCCTCTATGACCCCGTCGCCTACCTCAAGGCGGTCAACGAAGGCGTGCCCGTCGTCGCCGCGACCACGCGTGGCGCCGCGGCCGCCCGGCTCGAGAAGGTCGCGCAGCAGATCCTCGGACAGGTGGCGGTGCCGGAGGCGGCCCCGAGCGGAAAGCGAGGATTCCGCTTGGGCCTCGGATCGGTCCGCAAGCGCGGCTAGGAACTCGCGCCGAGGCTATCCGCCAGATCCCGGGGCCCTTGGCGGCCATCCTGTAGTGGAAGACAGAACGGCCCCGGCGACGCCCCCGAACTGACCACCGTCCCGCAGACGGGCTCGCATCGAGAGCACGGCGCCAGGGTTTGTTGGGACATCTCTCGATGCCCTTGACTAAG
>JBBSGX010000114.1:0-7974 GCA_038253685.1 Candidatus Limnocylindrales bacterium
CCGCGACGTGATCCGCCGCGTCCAGCAGGACGGCACCTGCTGGCTCAGCGGCAGCACGTGGCACGGCCTCGGCGTGATGCGCATCTCTGTCTCCAACTGGTCCACGACCGAAGACGATGCCGATCGTTCCGTCGTGGCGATCCTGCGCTGCTACGCAGCGGCGAGGAGCGCGGTAGCAGCCCCGGCGTCGACGCCCGCATGAGCCTCCCTCCCGCTGGTCCAGTCCGGTGAGGGCATAACCGGCTCAGCCTCGGCGCCGCCGAGATAAGCCTGGGATATCCCTGCGCCAAGGGCGGATAGAGAGCTCTGTGGTGGAGTCCGGGCATGTCGTGTTCGCTCGTGCAGATGGATCCGCGAACCGGGAGGCTCTCGAAGCGCTGGGGCTCGCGGTCAGGCACGCACGCGGCCAGGCCGGCCTGAGCCAGGATGGCCTGGAGCGATGGTCTGGCGTCGACCAGACGACCATTTCGCGGTTCGAACGCGGTTTGGCGCCCAGCTTCTCGGCCGTCAAGCTCGTCCAGCTCAGCCTCGGGATGCGGGGAGGATTCCCTCTGGGCGTGTGTCCGCATGACCACGCCTGTCGGTGGCACCCTCGCGGCCGCGCTGCTCAGAAGATGTCTCGACGCTGCTTTGATAGCTGGCGGAGCCGGCCCATGCCCCTATCGGACTGGCGGAGGGCGAGGAGTGCCCGAGCGCTTCGGCCATGGGCGTCGGCCACAGGCGTCGGCCACGGGCGACCTCGTGACACCCAACCTGTCACAGCCGCGACGTACGATCGGCCTGTGCACGAGAACAGGAGATGTTAACGATCGAGAAGAGCGAATTCCGGCTCACGGCGGAGCAAACGCGCGCGGTCGAGTGGGGCGAGGGTCCGCTCATGGTGCTGGCGGGCGCCGGCACGGGCAAGACGACGGTGGTTGTCGAGCGGGTGCGGCACCTCCTGGCGACCGATTCCACGCTCCAGCCGGAGAACATCCTCGTCCTGACCTACAACGTTCGAGCGGCGGCCGAGCTCCAGACGCGTCTCGAGGAAGCACTTGGCCTCGAAGTGGCCAGCAGGCTCTGGATCCACAACTTCCATTCGTTCGGCAACCGCATCCTCGGGGAGCATCGAGCCGAGCTCGGGTTGCAGGACCAGGCGGTCGTCCTGGATGGGGTCGGGCAGCGGCTCCTGCTGCGGGAGCTTCGGCCCAGGTTCGCGAACTTCGTCTACTACGGCACCGCGCTTGACTCGCCGTGGACCTACAACCGGTTCGCGGAGCTCATCGGCCGGGCCAAGGACGAGCTCGTGACGCCCGAGGAGTACGGCGCGTTCGCGCGGGCGCGGCGCGAGGCGTTCGACTTCCGCTATGGCATCGATGCCTGGGACGAGGCCCTCGCTGACATCCGGCGGCGCGACACGGAGGGCCGGCTGCGCGGGATCAGGGACACCCGCCGCGCCCTGGGCAACGGGCACGACGCGGCCCGGAGCGTTGCGAATCGAGAAGCCCGGCGAGACGCGAGCGGCGGCGGGTACGCCACGGCGTGGAGCCAGCTGAACGCCGAGCAGCAGCTCCTTGCGAACGGCCTCAAGGCGACCTTCGTGCGGGACGCGGAGGCGTACGACGTGCTGCGTCTCACTGAAGAGGCGGAGGCGTACGCCGTCTACCAGCTCGAGCTGCGGAAGCGCGGGGTACTGGACTTCGGGGAACAGCAGCTCCGCACGATCCAGCTCCTCATGGAGCGGCCCAACATCCTTCGCAGGCACCAGGGCCAGTTCCGGCACGTGCTCGTCGACGAGTTCCAGGACGCCAACATGGCCCAGATCCTGCTGCTGGAGCTGGTCGGTCGCGGGCCGGACAAGCCGGACAACGTGGTGGTCGTGGGGGACGACGACCAGTCGATCTACCGCTTCCGAGGCGCCTCGTACGCCGCGTTCAGCGAGTTCGAGCGACGCTTCGGCGTGCCACCGGTCTGGGCGCCCGACCGCCCGGCCAGGGAGCCCGCGAAGCTGCCACTCCTCCAGAACCGCCGCTCCACGGCGAACATCCTCGCGGCCGCAACGCGACTGATCGGGCACAACGAGGGCCGCCTCAAACCGGAGCCGCTCCAGCCGACGCTCCCCGACGGTGACGCGGTCGACGTGGTCATCTGCACGGACGAGTCCGACGAGGCGGACGTGATCGTCGGTCGAATGCCGGAGCTGTTCGAGCGCCTGCCCGAACCCCGGCGGTGGAGCGACATCGCGGTGCTCTATCGGAAGCATCGGCACCGGGAGCTGATCGTCGATCGGCTGCGCCGCGCGGACATTCCCTACGTGGTCGTGGGAGGAACCGGGCTGTTTGCGGTCCCCGAGGTGCGCGACGTGGAGGCAGCCCTGCGAGTGGCGGCGAATCCGCAGGAATCGGCCGCCTTCGTCCGGCTCCTTTCCGCCGGTCCGTGGCGGCTCGATGCCACCGAGATCCTGCGACTGACCCGTGCGGCCGACTGGGATGGCAGGCCCGTCTTCCAGGCGGCTGCCGACATCCTTCGCGAGGGCACCATCCAGGTGCCCGTGGCCGACTCCACAGGAGACACGCCGGCCTTGGCCGGGCACCTGACCCTGTGGGCCGCCGAGGAACTGATCGACGACTCGCTCGACCAGCCCGAGACGGTTCGCGAGCGCCGCAGCCGTGAGACTCGCACTCGCTGGCGCGTTGACCAGCTCGAGACGCGGCTGCGGACGAAGCTCCAGATCCTGTTCGCGGCACTCGACGAGCTCGTTCCGAGAGCGCGCCGAGACGGACCGTTCGCGGTGCTCGAGGACTACCTCGTCCGGATCAACCTGCTGCATGACCTGATCGCGGTTGAGACGCCCGATTCGCAGCGCAGCGTCCTTGCGCTCGCGCGTCTGATGCGATTCGTCGCCGAGTGGCAGCGAACCAACCCATCGTCCAGCCTCGCCGAGTTCATCGCCTACCTCGACGTCTACCAGCAGGTGGGCGGAGACCTCGATACGGACCTGCCCGGCCGCGTGGATGTCGAAGGCGTCCAGCTCATGACCGTGTACCAGGCAAAGGGTGCCGAGTACGAGATCGTGGTCGTGCCGCGCCTCGTGGAAGGACAATTTCCGGACCTGCGCGAGGAGTCGCAGATCATCCCGATCGAGCTGCTGAAACAGCGGCCGCCAGCCGAGTTCGCGATCGCCGAGGAGCGCCGTCTCGCATTCGTGGCCATGACACGCGCCCGGCGCCACCTGCTCATGACCGCCGTGGCCGCGCCAAACGCCAAGCCCGTGAGCCGCTTTGTCCACGAGCTCGCACCACTCGACCCAGACGGCGTCCCGGCAGCCGGCCTCGAGCTCGAGCGCCGGACCGCGACCCAGGAAGCGGAAGTCGAATCAGGGGGCCTGCGAGCGGGCCAGGCCGCGGTCGAGACCACGAGTGAGCTGCTCAGGCTCATGCCTGTGCCGCAGGCGCACGAGCGTCGCTTCGTGCTGCGCCGTCGAGCTGTCGAGCTGATCGGCGCCCTCGAGATGCTCAACGCGGATGACGCTGAGGCGCGCGTGGCGCTCACCGGGGAGCTCGTCGCGGTCGCGGAGGCAGCCGCCGGCATCATGGACGAGGCGCGCCGCAACGGGCTGGATCCGCTGACGCTGACGGTCCTCTCACGTCATTCTCCCGCGGGCCGGACGCTGCTCGAGCTTGCGCCATTGCCCGGCACGCTCTCCCATTCGCAGATGTCGACATACCTCGAGTGCCCGTTGCGGTACGCCTTCCAGCGGGTGTACCGGATCCCGGTCGGCGGCATGAAGGGCTACTTCGAGTTCGGCGGCACGATCCACCAGGCCTTCGAGACCTACGCCCGCGCTCGTCGAGACGCTGCGGCGGCCGGCGAGCCACTCCCAGGCTACGAGACGCTCAAGCAGGCGTTCGACGAGGTCTACCAGCCGACCAACTATGCCGATCGGCAGGCTGCGGAGCACTACCGCACCCGATCGCAGCCGGCGCTTCGGCGCTTCTATGATCGGGAGGTCGCGAACCTTGCGCAGGCCGTCGACTTCGAGGTCGGCTTCACGCTCGAGCTCGGGGGTGCAGGCGACGAAACGCCCGTCCGTTTCTACGGGATCATCGACCGAATCGATCGCCACCCGGACGGCTCGATCGAGATCACCGACTACAAGACGGGTCGGCCCAGGGCCCAGGCGGACGTCGACGCGGACCGGCAGCTGTCCGCGTACGCCCTGGCACTTGCCGAGGGCGCTGTCCGCGACCCTGTCACCGGGGAGCGGCTACCCCCCGCCACGCGGCTGACCCTCTACTTCACCGAGACCGACCAGGCGATCTCGACAACGCGCTCGCCCGAGCAGCTCGAGGAGTTTCGGCGGCTGGTCACCGACGTGGCAGACCGCGTCCGGCGCGGCGATTTCGCGGCAACGCCGAGCTCGAAAGCCTGCGGACGCTGCGACTACCGGGTCATCTGCCCGAGCCGCTGGGGAGAGGTGCCCGCCTAGCGTCGAACATCACTCCCCTGATACACCCGGCTTTCGACGGTGTCGACCACGCGGACGCGCGGCGTGCCGCCCAGCGCCGGCGCCGCCTGCGGAGATCGCCACAGGTCCTCCAGCGCCACCTTGAACGCCTCCGCCGCATCACGGGTATCGAACTCGAGGTCCACGGCGATGTAGTTCGGGTCGTTGACGGGGCGAAAGATCCGGTACCGACGCACGCCCGATGCCTCTCGATGGACAGGATCGCGGTCGAACGCCGCCTTCCACGTCTCGAAGTCGCGGATCGGATGTTCGAGCTGTACGAGGGACATGGCTCTCTCCTGTGTCACGGCGGGTATGAATGCAGTAAGACCGTATCCAATATGGTGCTACTGTACCGATATGCCGCCGCCTGTCAAGGGCCGCCGCGCCTATGACTCTCGGCGCCGTCGCGAGGGAGCAAGGGCCACGCGACGCGCCATCCTCGACGCAGCGCGCGAGCTGTTCATCGAACGGGGTTTCGTCGCGACCACCGTGGAGGGGATCGCCGCCCGCGCAGGCGTCTCGGCCGAATCGGTCTACGCGACCTTCGGAACGAAGCGTTCGATCCTGTCCGAGCTGGTTGATGTCTCAATTGCCGGCGACGATGAACCCGTCCCGATCCTCGAGCGAGCGTGGGTGGAGAAGATGCGCCGAGCGCCGGACGCACGCAGTCGAATCCAGATCATGGCCAGCCAGGGGCGGTCGATTCTCGAGCGGAGAGCTGCCATCGACGAGGTCGTCCGCGGCGCCGCCACCGCCGACTCGGAAATCGCGTCGCTGTGGGAGCGAGGGAAGGCGCAACGGTTCGCAGGCCAGCGCGAGCTGCTTCGGATCCTCCTCGGCGATTCGGGTGCGCGAACGGGGATGGACCTCGAGACCGCTGCCGACATCGTGTACGCAATCGGCAGCCCCGAGACATACCTGCTACTCGTCGTCGATCGTGGCTGGAGCGGTTCGCAATTCGAGCAGTGGTACGCCGAGACACTGTCGAATCTTTTGCTCGACCCGGGCTGACCGCCGCAACCGCCTCCTCAGGCGGCATATGCTGGAAGAGGGATGTGCGGCCCTGGGGTGCGCGGCGGGGACAGGAAGGGAAGTGCGATCGTCGCGGAGCGAGTCGGAGGTGGACCGGACGGAAAGCCGCCCGGTGTGATCGGCGGCACCACAGAGGTCGCCCAGCTGTCCCCGGCGGCGCGTCTCCAGATCCTGACCACCGAACAGTGGAGCCTGCTGGCGACCCGCGGGATGACCTGGAACGAGGCGTTCAGCCGCGCCCAGATGTTCCTCTCCGCCTTGTCGGGTGGGATCGTCGCGCTGGCCACGATTCCCGCTCCGCCGGAAGGGTAGGCCGGTCTGGCTCGTCAGCGGTCAAGGTCGGCCGTCGCCATTCCCTCGCGGTAGGCGATCAACGCTGCTTCCACGCGGCTGCGGACCTGGAGCTTGCCCAGGATATTGGTCATGTAGTGCTTGATCGTCTTCTCGGCGAGACCGAGCCGGTCGCCGATCTCCTGGTTGCTGAGCCCCTCGGCCACCAGCTCGAGGACCTCGCGCTCCCTCGCGGTCAGCTCGTCCAGCGGGCTCGTGCGGGCTTCGACATCTCGCGAAGCAGTCCCCAGGCAAGCCCCGGTGCGACGTATACCTCGCGCGCCACCACCGCGTGAAGGACGCGCCCGAGCTCGGCCGCTGACGCCCCCTTCAGCACGTATCCCGACGCGCCGGCCTTCATTGCGGCAAGCAGATCGTCTTCATCCTCGGAGACCGTGAGCATCACGACGCGCGTCGCCGGGCACGCTGCGGTGATGTCCCGGGCCGCCTTGAGGCCACTGCCGGGCATGGTGATGTCGAGCAGCGCGACGTCCGGCAGCCACTCGCGGGCCAAGCGCAACGCGGCCGCCGCGTCGCTCGCCTCCCCGAGGACGGTGACGTCGGGCAGTTCGCGGAGAGAAGCGAGCACGCCCGCGCGAAACATGGGGTGGTCGTCCGCAACGAGGACGCGAATGGGATCATTCACGCTGGCGTCGCTTCGTCTGCATCGTGGCGAGGACCAAGCGGCCACCACACGTCGACCTTCGTGCCCTCACCCGGCCGCGACGCGAGCTCGAAGCTTCCCCCGAGGAGCTCGGCCTGCTCGCGAACCCCGGCGAGACCAAGCCCCTCGGCCGCTCCCAGCTGCGCAGGGTCGAAGCCGGGGCCGTCGTCGGTCACTCGAAGCCGGAGTGTGCGGCCGCCCCCCGGTCCGCCCTCGCCCCCCGCGACCTTCACGACCACGTTCGTACCGCCACCATGACGGGTGGCGTTCGAAAGCAGCTCCTGGAGCGCCCTGAACAACGAGATCTTGACGGCCGGCTCCGCCTGCTCCGGCAGGTCCCCCAGCTCGAGCGCGACCGGGGTTCGCGCGCGGCGACGGTGATCCTCCACCGCCCTGCCGGCGACTTCGGCCACGCTGAGCGGTGCCGCTCAGGAAGTCGAAGGCCAGCCGCCACCGCCCGCATGTCGCGCAACCTCCCGGACCGCGTCCTCGACCTCGCGGCCCTCGGTCGAGTCGGCGGCACCCCTCGTTCGCAGCGCCCCGAGCCGCATCAGTGCCAGTGACAGCATCTGGCCGGGACCGTAGTGCAGGTCGGAGCTGATCCGTCGCAGCGCACGCTCGCTCAGCGTCGTGGTCCGTTCGGCCGCGATGCGAACGCGCTCATGAAGCGCAGCGTTCTGGCGCAGCAACCCCGAGAGATCCTGCACCTGGTGCTCCAGCGCCTGACGCTGTCGGGTGATCGTGTCACTGCCCTGCTTCACCATGCCGTAGAGCAGAAGGAATGCCAGCACGATCGCGATCGCGACGACCGCCCACGACCGGAGGCGCGCTTCGCCGACTTCGCGGTCCAGCTCCGTAGGCTGCTGATAGAACTCGGCAACCGCCACGATCCGGTCTCCGCCCCGCGTCCGGACCGGCACGTACATCTCGAGGAGGTGGTCGAACTGCCCGAAGCTGTCGACGTAGAGCGCCGTGATCGATCCTCGTTCGCCCACGTTCTCGGCCTCATCCAGCGGCAATCGCCACTCCGCCGCCAACGAGCAGGATGAGGTTCGCGATCAGGAAGCGCTGCGCCAGCGTCAGCCGCGGCGTCCGGAACACGCGCGAGGCAAGACGCCGGAGCCAGCCATGCCGGCCCCCGGATCCTTCGCCGGCCAGAGGCACACGCGCAGCCGTGGAGTCGTGGGCGCGCGTCTGGGTGCTCATGTGCGGCCATCGTAGGCAATGGTCGCGGCCGCCGCCCACAGCCCCTGGTGTGCAGTTTCTTCAGACCAAGGTCCGAAGCATTTCGCGACCCACGCCCGTTGGCGTACGCAGCGTACTCGCCGAACCTTGTGGCAGTTGGTCGTCATGAAGGACGGCCCGAGACAACAGGGCGGTACTGCCGCCACAGGGAGGTCCATCAGATGACTCTACGGAACCTGCGCCCCCGGACGCTGCTCACTGGCGGCTCGGC
>JBBSGX010000115.1:0-7936 GCA_038253685.1 Candidatus Limnocylindrales bacterium
GGGCCTGAACCTCGTCATGGGCTCCGGCCACTATCGCGAACCCTACCTTGACCGCGACCGCCTCGACCGGATGAGCGTCGATGACCTCGTGGGCGAGATCGTCCGCGACCTGGAGGTCGGCGTCGGTGATACCGGGGTGCGGGCAGGGATCATCGGCGAGATCGGTTGCGATCGCTTCATCAGCGCGGTCGAGGAACGCTCGTTCCGCGCCGCCGCGCGTGCCCATCGGCGCACCGGCGTCACGATCACGACCCACGCGGCACGCTGGCCGGTCGGATTGGCGCAGCTGGACCTGCTGGCGGAGGAGGGCGTCGATCCGCGGCGCGTGATCGTCGGCCACTGCGACATGGTCCCGGACCCGGCCTACCACCTTGCCGTCGCGCAGCGCGGCGCCTTTGTCCAGTTCGACACGATCCAGGGTGACCCCGAATACGACACGCGGCTGCGGATCGACTACGTCAAGGCGCTGGTCGCGGCCGGCTTCGCGGACAGGGTGCTGCTGTCGCAGGACGTCTGCCTGCGCTCCAACCTCGCCACGATGGGCGGTCCTGGCTACAGCTACGTCATCACCGGGTTCCGCGAACGCCTCCTCGAGGCGGGCGTGAGCGCGGAGCTGATCGCTCGGTTCCTGGTCGACAACCCACGTCGAGCCCTCACGGGCGAATCAGCCTGACTCCCTGGAACCGGATTCGTCAGGTCTCGGTCGGCGTGGACGACCCGGCCCCGGTCGAGGCGCCGACCGGCACCGCCCCTGTATCGTCGTCGCCGAGGTAGACGATCGGCGCCGCCCGGAACAGTGTCGGAGATCGAGTCCCCGGGGCATCGGCCGCGCCGGCAGCCCCCGCAGCGCCCGCCGCGCCCGCCGCGGCCCGGCTCGCCGCCGCGTTGATCGGTACCACGGTCTCGATTCGCTTGCCGTGTGGCAGGACCGAGCGGTCGCCGATCCATGTGCTGGGCGGCGTCATCAGGTAGGCGGCCATCTGGTTGAGCGCTGTGGCATAGCCGGAGCGAACCTCCGCGAACTTTGCCCAGGACGCGTCGGCATCCGGTGTGAGCGCCAGTCCGGCCCGCTTGAGTCGCTGCCGTGCCGTGTCGAACTCGGCGCGTTCCACCATCACCGCGCCGTCCCCGCGAAAGCCGAGGAACTGGGAGAGGTCCTCCACCAGGTGGCCCCCGCCCTTGACGGTCAGGATGGCCTGACCCGTGGGCACGCGCTGATCCCTGGGCCCGACCGCGACCGAGGTAACGAGCAGCGTGGCCGCGTCCAGCACGGCACCCAGCGCGCCGACCCACGACTCGTTGTCATGGCTGGAGCGGAAGAACATGAGGATCGGGTACGCGACATGGCTGTCGAGCACCTGTGCGCACCAGTTCTCCCATTCGGCCAGGAAGCGGGGCAGGTCGTCCCACAGGTCCAGCCGCGCGAACGTCTCGAGCATCGACACGCCAGAGGGTGGGGCGCCGGCCCGCGCATCCAGCGTCGTCACCAGCTCCTCGCGACGCTGGAACGAGCCGTACAGCGAGAACAGGTAGGTGATGCCGAGGGCCACAGTCCCGAGGCCGGTCCCCGCCGCGAGCAGTTCCGTCAGGCGACTCAGGGCGCCCGTCGCGATCACATCGCCGTACCCGATCGTCAGCACGGTGATGCCGGCCTGATAGATGGCCGTGCCCAGGTCGGGTTCGTTGAGCATCTCGGCGCGAAGTCCGTAGAGCATCAGGCCGTAGCCAACGATGAACCCGACAATCCAGCTTGTGACCAGGACCAGCACCAGGAGGGGCGCGAACGCGCCCAGCATCTTCTCGCGGGCGAGCGGCGTCCGGGCGCGGTTGGCGCGCAGCCTCCAAAGGCTCCACATGCCGCGCGTCAGGTAGCGTGCAAGCCGCACCCGGGTCGGGGTGGGCCGCGGCACGACAACAGTCTGGAACACGTCCCAACCGATCCACGCCACGACCAGGATCCCGGCGAGCACGAACAGGACGTTGACGAGGTTCTCCTGCATTCCCTCGATGATCGCACCCAGACGTGGGTCGCGGGCGTGCTGATGCATCGTGGACGGGCACGCTGACCGTGGCCCGTGGCGTCGCGGCCCATGGAGGGTAGGATGCCGCCGTGACCCGCATCCTTCTGTACACCGGCAAGGGCGGCGTCGGCAAGACCAGCATCGCGGCGGCCACGGCGCTCCTCTGCTCGGAACGGGGCCTGCGCACGCTGGTGCTCTCGACCGACATCGCCCACAGCCTCGCGGACGCATACGACCTGCCGATGGGTCCCGAACCGGTCGAGATTGCCCCGAGTCTCTGGGGCCAGGAGCCGGACGTCTACTTCAACATCGCGCGCTACTGGCGGACGATCCAGAACTACGTCTCACAGCTCTTCTCGTGGCACGGCCTCGACGAGGTCCTTGCCGAGGAGATGACCGTGCTTCCGGGCATGGACGAGCTCGGCAACCTGCTGTGGATCGCGGACCACGTGGACTCGGGCAAGTACGACGTGATCGTCGTCGACGCCGCGCCGACGGGAGAGACGCTGCGGCTGCTGTCGCTGCCGGAAGCCTCCCGCTGGTGGGTGGAGCGGATCGCCCCGATCGGACGGCGGGTCTCGCGCCTGGGCGGGCCGCTCATCCAGAAGATGATCGGGATCCCCATGCCCGAGGAGGAGGTATTCCACGCAGCCGAGCGCCTGCTGCGGCGCCTCGAGCATCTCCACAACATCCTGATCGACCCCGCGCAGACGTCCGTGCGCATGGTGCTCGCGCTCGAGAAGCTGTCAATCGCGGAGGCACGCCGCTCGTTCACCTACTTCCACCTCTTCGGCTATCCGAGCGACCTCGTGGTCGCGAACCGCGTGCTGCCGGCCGACGCAGGCGGCTACTTCGCGCCGATGCGGGCCGCCCAGCAGCGCTACCTGCCCGAGGTCGAGCAGGAATTCGGGCCGGTGCCCGTGCGGACGGTGCCCTACTTCGACCGCGAGATGGTCGGGGTCGACCACCTGCGGGAGCTCGGCACAGCCCTCTACGGCAAGGACGATCCCACGGCGGTCCTCTACGAGGGGAAGCCCTACCAGGTCAGCCGGGACCAGGCAGGTTATACGCTCACGGTCGAGCTTCCGTTCACCTCCAAGGACGCGATCAACCTGACGCGCCACTCGGACGAGCTGCTGTTGCAGGTCGACAGCTGGCGGCGCACCCTGCTGCTGCCCCGGGCGCTGATCGAGGCGCGCACGCGGGGTGCGACCATGGAAGGCCACACGTTGCGCGTCGAATTCGAGCCACGGACAGACAAGACAGCAGCGGGAGGAAAACGACGATGACGGCACCCAGGTCAGGTGGTAACCGGGCACCGAGCGTCAATGTCTCGGCAGAGGAACGGATCGCGGACCTCGAGCGGCGGCTCGCCGAGATGGAGGTGGTCCCGCGACTGCGCCAGAAGAGCCGTTCGGTTGTAGAGACGGTCATGCCGCCGCAGGCAACCAGGCATTTTCGCAACGCCGCGCGCGAGAGCCTGACGGGCATGCGCACGATCGTCGATCACTGGATCCGGCGGATGGACGATTCCGAGGCGGCTCCCGCCAGGGAGTCCCAGCGCGAGACGATCGAGATCAGGTAGCGGGGGCTTCTGTCTCGACCTCGAGCGTCACGCGCGGCAGCCACCCGAGGGCCCGCGGCAGGTACCAGTTCCATTCGCCCAGCAGCCGCATGCTCGCCGGCAGGAGCACGCTGCGGATGATCGTCGCATCGACGAGGACGGCGACCGCCAGTCCCAGCCCGAGCTCGCGGATGATCACCAGGCGCAGCGTGGCGAAGATCCCGAACACGACGACCATGATGGCGGCGGCACTGGTTACGGTTCCCGACGTTGCACTGATGCCGTGCGCCACGGCCGCGTTCGAGCCCATCCCCCGGTCCACCAGCTCCTTGATGCGCGTCAGGATGAAGACGTGGTAGTCCATCGAGAGTCCGAACAGGATTGCGAAGATGAAGATCGGCACCCAGGCCTCGATCACGTCGGTGGGTCGCACGTTCAGGACGTCCTTGAACCAACCTTCCTGGAAGACCAGCACGAGCACGCCGTACGCAGCCCCCGTCGATAGCAGGTTCAGCAGGATCGCCTTGATGGGGATCACGAGCGAGCGGAAGGCGACGAGCAGCAGCAGGAAGCTGAGGCCGAGCACGAAGGCAAACACGAGCGGAAGCGCGTCGGCGTAGATCTTCGTCGTGTCCAGGGCACGGGCCGCCTCGCCGCTGACGTAGACCTGCACGTCGGGAAGTCTTCCGAACACGGCCGGGACCACCGTGGTCCGCATCTCTCGCACGATGGCGTGATTGGCAGGGTCATTGAGCGTGCCACCCATCACGAACGCGACGTCGGCTACCGTGCCGTCCCCGGAGAGCATCGGATCCCCAGCAGTGCTCAGGCCGGAGATCCGGAGTGCCTGCGCCTCGAGTTGTTTGATCGCGGTCTGCGTGGCGGGTTGGTCGGCATGGGTCACGAAGACGTCCAGCGTGAGGGTGGAACCCTGTGGCCAGTGCTCTCGCAGCTGCTCGATCGCCTGGACCCCGTCAATCGATTCGGGAAACGCCGTGATGTCCGTGGAGCCGAGACGGAAGAGCAGCACGGGACTCGCCAGAAGCAGGAGGGCGAGGGTCGCCGCCGCGGCGGTGATGGCCGGATGGCGCATGACGGCGCGCACCAGGCGGCTCCAGAAACCGCTCTCCTCGGGTCGCTCGCGCCCGAACCACGGGATCCTCCAGGTGTCGATGCGCCGCCCGAGGATCGAGAGGGTGGCAGGCAGGAACGTGAGGCTGCCCACCACGGCCACGAGGATCACGGCAATGGTGCCAAGCGCCATCGAGTGGAACAGCTCGTCCGGCAGGATGTAGAGCGCTGCTACCGAGATCATCACGGCCAACCCGCTGAAGAAAACGGCTCGGCCGGCGGTACCGCTGGCAATCTCGATCGCCCGCTGGGTGTCCACGCCGCGTCGACGCTCGGTCCGGAAGCGCGTGATCATGAACAGCGAGTAGTCCACCGCCACCGCCAGTCCGATCAGCACGACAAGCTGTGTGGCGTAGGGGCTGACCGGGTTCAGCAGCTGGCTGTAGATCCCGAGCATGCCGAATGCGGCGAGGAGCGCCGTGATCGCCAGCACCAGCGGCACAACGGCCGCCGCGACGGCGCCGAATGCGATCAGCAGGATGGCGAACGTCGCCGGGATGGTGATCTTCAGGGAGCTGTCGAGGTCGCTGCTGACGACCTCGTTGATGTCGTCGTTGATCAGCCGGCTGCTCACTCCATGGATGGCGAGGTCGGGATGAGCGCTCCGCATCGCGGTGAGTTCCTGCCGGATGGGGTCGGACGCGTCAGCGATGACGACGTCCATGCCCGTTGCGGTCAGCCAGACGCTGGTGAGGTCCGGTGATACCAGGCCGGGCTTCGGCGGCTGCTGGAGCGGGTCGGTGACGTCGGGAAAGACGGTCGCCCCCGCGGAGGTGATCCCGTGGAGTCGGGCAACGATGTCCGCGATTTCGGATTGGTACCCGGGATCGGTCACCTTCAGGTTGGAACTGCTCACGACGACGGTCAGTGAGTCGGTTTCCGTCTTCTGTCCGATGGCGTTGCTGAAGACGCGCAGGCCCTGGACAGACTCCGTGCCGGTGACGCCGCCGTTGCCGGTCGCGTTCTGCGTGCTGATCCCGCCCATGACCGTACTGACGGCGAACGTGCCGAGCGTGGTGACGAACCAGAGCACGAACACCAGCCAGCGATGGCGGGCGCTCCACGCTGCGATGCGCACCGTGGTCGGCGCCGTCCGGGACGCGTGCGCCGCGTGGCCAGCCTCGAAGACGGGTGGAGAGACGGTCACGGCGGCGAGTATTGCATGGGGTCTCCCGGGAGCTACGCAAAGACGTTCTGGCTCGGTTTCAGAGCCGCGAACCGGGCGGGCGATCTCTGCGTATGACGGGTCATGAACGAACGTCTGACCTGTTTCGTCGGCGCGACCAGGGGCCGCCTGCTTCTATCGGCCCTGGCTGCCCTCGCCGCCTTCGCGCTGGCCGCCTGTTCGAACGGCGGAGGCGGCGCTCCGGGGTACTGAGGACTTCAGGAGGGCCTGAAGCGGTCTTCAAGCTCCCAGGCGTGATCGAGCGTGTGCCAGCACTCGCGTCGCACGACGTACGGTCCCGGATGTCGCCCGGACGCGAACGGCTGCCCGAGCGGCAGGCCGAGCACGGCGGTCCGCAGGAGCCGGCGCTGATGCGCGTCGACGTGGGCAACCTCGGTCGAGACGGGCTTCGGGACCGGTCGCACCAGCCATGAGAGGTGCAACCGGCCGGTATCGATCACGTGGTCACGCATCGCGTCGGGGCCGCGGCCGACGGGAGGCCTGGTCTCCCGATCGTTGACAGCGACCGCAGCGAAGGCGCGGTCGAACGCCGCCCAGCACGCATCCAGGAAGGCTGCCAGGCGTTCCGGCTCGCTCGGCTCCAGAGCCCGCCGGTCCGATGCCAGCACACGGTCGAGGGCGCCGAAGTCGGTCGTGGTCCCGCCCTCGACACGTTCCATGATCGTGAACGCGGGATCACCGGCACCGAGCGGCACCGCGAGGTCTCCGACCGCCGCGCGATAGCGGTCCATCACGGACTCGACGGCGGCAATGGCTGCGGCTTCGCCGCGGCCCGAGCGGCACCAGCCGGGCCACTCGATGACCTGCGCGAAGACCCTGCGCTTCGGTCCGACCTCCAACCCGATCGGGAGCGCCGAGACGATGCCCGACGAGGGTATCGAGGCCACGCTTCAGCCTAGCACGGAGCCGGACCCGGACGGGAGGGAACCTCGACGACCTCAGGGCCTCCTGAGACGAAATGGCCTCTTGGGCCGACCCGATCGCGCACGTGCCGTATCGCTCGGCTCGCCCGCGGCTGACCAATTCCCTGTGTGGTCCGGGACCCTGACGCCTGATACTGTGCCCACGGCCTCGAGCCACAGCCCGAGCGCAAGGAGCCAGGATGGTTCGTCAGTTGCCTGAGGCAACCTTGTTGACCGACGTGCGTGCCCTGCTCGGCGAAGGGCCGGTCTGGGATGCCCGTGTCGGGCGCGTGGCGTGGGTCGACATCGACGGCAAGACGCTCCACATGACGGAGCCCGGCACTGGGCTGACCCAGAGCTTCTCGATGCCGGAGCGGATCGGTGTCGCCGTCCCCCGCGATAGTGGCGGGTTCGTGGCCGCGCTCGAGGACGGCTTCTGGTGGATCGACGCCGAAGGAGACATCGACAAGCTGACCGCGGTGGATACCCACGGTGGAACGCTGCGCTTCAACGATGGTGCCTGCGACCCCGCCGGGCGGTTCTGGGCGGGCACGATGGCCTACGCCAATACGCCGGGTGCCGGCTCGCTCTACCGCCTGGACACAGACATGCACCTGACCAGGGTCCTGGACGACGTCACCATCTCGAACGGCATCGGTTGGAGCCCGGACGGCGCCACGATGTACTACGTCGACACGCCCACCATGCGAATCGACGCCTTCGACTACGACGTCGCGACCGGCGAGCCGTCCAACCGGCGCCCCTTCGTCGAGCTGGAGGGACCTGGCCGTCCCGACGGCCTCTGCGTCGACGTCGAGGGCGCAGTGTGGGTGGCGCTGTGGCCGGGCTGGTCGGTTCGACGCTACCTCGCGAACGGCACGCTCGACGCTGTCATTCCTGTTCCGGTGGCCAAGGTCTCGAGCTGCGTCTTCGGCGGCGACGGCCTGGACCATCTCTACATCACCACTGCACAGGTCGACCTCACCGACGACGAGCACGACGCTCAGCCGCTGGCGGGCAGCCTCTTCACGACGAATCCCGGCGTGCGGGGCGTGCCAAGGGCCTCGTTCGGCGGCTGAGGGCGAGTAGCAACCACCGCCGGCGCAGGGCAACCGGCGCTACCTCGTGCCAC
>JBBSGX010000116.1:0-7920 GCA_038253685.1 Candidatus Limnocylindrales bacterium
GCCATGCAGGGCGTCTGCTCCCACGAGTATTTCGAGCTGGACAAGGGGTTCCTCACGGGCGATTCGATCACGTGTGCGTTGCACCTCTCGCGCTTCGACCTGGAGACCGGCGACGCGCTAGATCCGCCCGCTGAGCTGCCTCTCCAGCGGTATCCGGTGAGCGTCGAGGACGGCCAGATCGTGCTCGAACTTCCTGAGGGACCGATCCCCGTCAACGAGTAGACGCGGGCCGGTAGACTCCGGCTTCGGGCGGCGCGCGATGCCCACGTGGGCCGGCGCCGGCGGGAATCGACCGGAGGGCCTCATGTCCACGCAGCAGGCGCGCTCGAGGCGCGCGATCTTCTCGCGGCCGCCGGGGGAACCGCAGCCGTCGTCACCCAGGCAATCGCGCGACCCGGTTCGCCCATCGCGGGCACGGTACCGATCAACCGCGACCACTTCAACCAGCCTCTCACGTTTGCAACCGGAGTCATCAACTCCACGAACAACCAGGACGTCTTCACCGCCACCAGCGACGGAAGCGGCACTGCTCTCACCGGCTTCAGCGCTACCGGGATCGGCGTCAACGGCGGGAGCGGCGCCTCAGATCGCGGCGTCTTCGGAGGGAGCGACAGCGGGCACGGTGTGCACGGCTCCTCAAACTCGTCCTACGGGGTGTTCGGCGAGGGTGGCGGGCTGGCCGCGATCCACGGTGAACACGCCGCGTCAGGGGTCGGCGTGGAGGGGACGAGCGGTTCGGGGCCCGGGGTCTACGGGTTCAGTTCGAGCGGGCGCGGGGTGAAGGGCGCGGGTCGGGTCGGCGTCCAGGGCGACGTAGGCCCGACGCAGACCGCCGTGCACGGATTCACGTTGGCGTCGTGGCCCAGGCGCAGAGCGCCTCGCTGGTCCTCTGCAGGTCAAGGGACGCCAATATTCGACCGCAGTGGGGTCGTGAGCGCCCCAAGCGGCAGTCGAGCGTCGCGGGTGATGATTGCCCTGGAGGCGCGTCATACCCCGAGCTGAGGGGCGACCTTCACTGCGAGCTCCGGCCAACCCGCGATCGCCCACTGGAGGGTCGCCGAGTACGACCAGGTGTGGACATAGTCGGCCATCGGTCCCGGGTCGAAGCTGCCGGTCGGGGCCGGAATGGGGTCGACGATGACGGACAGGCCGCCTGCCAGGTTGACTGCCGGCCCCAGCCTCGGGGTTTCCGGCAAGGCCAAGGGGATCGAGAACAGCCGCGAGGCCCGGCTTCCAGGTACGGTCCGGCCGAACAGCGAAACCTTCGGCAGCCTGGTTCGCCATGCGACGGGGATCTGGATCGTGCCCGTCCGGCTCCCATCGGGCTGACGGCGGAGCGCGACCCGCTCCAGGACGTGGCCGTTGCGCCGGATCTCCACCCAGAACGTGCTCGACACCACGGCCGGCGGCGGATACGAGGGCAGGGCCGCACGGCTCGGTACCACCGACAGAGCTGGCGTTGGGCTGGCGACCTCGGATGCGGACAGCACGCTGGCTCGCGGAGGGGCCGATGACGGCGCACCGGCGCCCAGGAAGCGTGGCGCCGCACCGATCGCCACCACGCTCGCGAGCACCAGCGCGCCGATCGCGAGGGGCGCCCGTGTCGATCCGCCGCGGACGCGTGTCGGGTCCATCAGCGGACCATCGCACATCGCGCGACGCGCATCAGAAGAGCTCCCATGACCGGGCCATCGCGTCGCCGCCCGTTCGCGCCGCTTCGCCGGGCAGACGCGGACCGAGACGGAAGCGTCGCTCGTCAGCGCCGTCCTGCTCGCCCTCCGCGGCCCCGTTCAGGCGTGCCAGCAGGTACTCGCCGATGCGCGGCCCGTGCTTGAAACCGTGCCCCGAGCCGCCTCCGAGCAGCCAGATGTTCTCGTAGTCCGGGTGCGGCGCGATGATGAAATGCGCGTCGGGCGTCGTCTCGTACTGGCAGACGCGCGTTCCCACCAACGGCGCGTCAGCGAGCTCGGGAAACCGCTGCCTCAGGTAGGTGCGCGCCAGGCGGACGGACTCGGGATCGACCGCGCGCTCGCCGTTCGAGGGATCGAACACCGGCCCGTAGCGGTCCGGCGCGATCTTGACGCCGTGCGATTCGGTTGCGCCGATCCCGTAGTAGGCATTGTCGTAGTCGCACCAGGCCGGCAGCGAGTCGGTGTGGAAGCGGCGGTCGCCTGCCGGCGGCCCCATGAACAGCACGTCCTGCTTGGTGACCCGCAGCAGGTCGCCCAGCAGGTCCGGGAAGACCTTTGGGAGCCATGGACCGCAGGCGAAGACGAACTGGTCCCCCGACCACGCCCGACCTCCGGCGTCGACGACGTCGAGCAGGCGGCCTCCAGCGCCGCGGCCCGGGCGCACCCCGCGGATCGCGAAGTGCCCGCCCTCGCGTTGGAAGGCACGCACCACGGACGCGCAGGCGCGTTGCGCGAAGAGCGCGCCGCCCTCGGGCTCGTAGAGGCACGACTGCAGCTGCGGGTCCTCGGCGACCTGCGGCCAGCGCCGCACCAGCTCGTCGGGCGTCAGCCATTCGTGCGGAATGCGCTCCGCCTCCAGGACGCGCGCGGAGCGTGCCTCGAAGCCGTCCGCCTCATGCCCGAACCAGAGCACGCCGCAGCGCGCGAAGAGGTCGACATCCCATTCCTCCTCGAAGCGCCGCCAGTGCTGGAGCGCGCGGCGGGACCAGCGCGTGTAGAGGCCGTCGTCGCCATGCGCCGCGCGCGTGATGCGTGTCTCGTCACCACTCGTTGCGCGTGGGTGGCCGGCACCCCATGCGTCCAGCAGGGTCACGCGCCTGCCACCGCCGGCCTGCGCCCAGTAGGCAGTCCAGCCACCCATGGCGCCCGCGCCCACGACGATCAGGTCGGCGCGTCGCGACGGGTCCTCGGCCATCGCGGGCTGGGCGATCGGGCTCACGGCGGTCCTTCGGTCCACGAGCGTGGTCGTGCTCATGCTCGCTCCGCGTGCCGGCGCAGCACTGCATCCGCAAAGATGAGGTCCGCGAGGCCCACGCCGAGGTGCGTCACCAGCGTGCGTCCCTGCGCGGCCCGCGGCGTCCCGGCAAGCAGCGCCCCCCCGATCGTCTGGGACGGGTCCGGGTAGCCGGCGAAGATGCCCGTCGCGCGGTTGGCCAGGAACTGCCCGCTCTCGTCGACGACGAACAGTCCGGCTTCCTGTGCCAGCGCAGCCGGAACGCTCATGTCGTAGTCGACGGCGACCACGAGCGCGTCCCGTGCGAAGGCCTCGATCGGGATCGCCTGCCGCTCTGGCCCGAAGGAGACCAGTCCCAGCACGATATGGGCGCCATCGATGGCTTCGGTGGGTTGCGTGGTCGCCCGCACCGCGCCGAACGTCCCGCCCGCGTCGGCCTCCCGCGCGACCGACTCCGCCCGATCCGCATGGAGGTCCGCGATCGCCAGGTCCGCGCCCGGCAGCAGCTCCGCCAGCACGGCGAGGTGGCTGCGCGCCTGAACGCCCGCGCCGATCATCGCCACGCGGACGGGCTTTCGGGATGGCGGCGGTCCCCAGGCCTGGATCGCCACGCCGCTGATTGCTGCGGTGCGCCGCGCCGTGATCGGAGCCCCGTCGAGTGCGGCCCGCGGAAGCCCGGTCAGCGGGTCGTTGAGCAGCACCGTCGCGACGATCGCCGGCAGTCCGGCCGCGCGATTCTCCGGGAAGCCGAGCACCCATTTGATGCCCAGCAGGTCCGCCGAGCCGTCGCGCTGCGGACCCCGCAACCAGGCCGGCATGGCATGTGCGAACGATCCGTCCGGGCGTGGATGCACCGCGATCTTCGGTGGCAGCTCCGCGTCCGCGACCAGGGCGATCATCGTGCGGCGGGCCAGCTCCAGCTGCTCCCCGATCGGCGGCAGCGCGGCCTCGACCTGGGCCGCATCGAGGTAGACCAGCGGTTGCCGCGAGGTCGCCATGGTCAAGGCAGTGTATGGGCCGCACGGCGGGTGCGGGAGCCGCACCGCGCCGCGTCGGCTAGGATGCTTGCCATGAGCAGTGTCGGTGCCCTCGACGCCGGCGAGCGCACGCGGAGCCTTGCCAACCTGAAGCTGGAGCGCGACGCGATCGTGCTCTACGATCGCTTGGCCGGGATCGAGAAGGATCCCCGCCGGGCAGCGGCGTTCCGGGCCATCGCCACCAACGAGCGGCGCCACGCGGAGATCTGGGCCGCGCGCCTGCGCGAGGCGGGCGTCGACGTTCCCGATGCCGGGGAGCCACGGCCGCGCGTGCGTTTCATCATCGGGTTGGCACGCGTCTTCGGGACGCGCGCGGTCTCTGATCTCGTCAAGTCGCTGGAGGGCGACGAGCAGGAGCTCTACGAGGCCCAGTCCGACCCGTCGGTGGCCTCGATCGTCGCGGATGAGCGTGAGCATGCCGAGATCTGGCAACGACTCGATGCCGGGCTTCCGGGACTGGCGGAGGTCGGCGGCAGCACCGGCACGGCTTACACCACCGCCGTTGGTATCCGCCCGCGCGGCGAGGAGTCATGGCATCGCGCCGGGCGAGCGGGAACGCTGCGTGCCGCCATCTTCGGCGTGAGCGACGGGCTCGTCAGCAACCTGTCGCTGGTGATGGGCGTGGCCGGGGCCGCGGCGGACAACAGGATCATCGTCCTCGCGGGGATCGCCGGCCTGCTGGCAGGCGCGTTCTCGATGGCGGCCGGCGAGTACATCAGCATGCAGAGCCAGCGCGAGCTATTCGAGCGCCAGATCGACCTGGAACGCGAGGAGATGAAGATCATGCCGGAGGCGGAGGAGCGCGAGCTTGCCGCCATCTTCCGCGCGAAGGGCCTCTCGGCGAGCGAGGCAAACATGGTGGCAGGGCGGTTGATGCAGGATCCCAAGGCCGCCCTCGACACGAAGGTGCGCGAGGAGCTCGGCCTCGACCCCCAGGAGCTCGGCTCGCCGTGGGGAGCGGCGCTGTATTCCTTCGTCGCCTTCGGCGGTGGCGCCGTCCTGCCACTCCTGCCATTCCTGCTGGGTCACGGGACGCCGGCGCTGGTGAGTTCCGTCGGGCTCGCCCTGATCGCCCTCTTCGTGGTCGGCGCCGGCGTCAGCCTGCTGACCGGCAGGAGCGCCATCTACAGCGGCGTCCGGCAGGTCGTCATCGGCGCGGCGGCGGCCGTCGTGACCTTCAGCGTCGGCACCATCATCGGCGTCCAGGTCTCCTGAAGATGCGGGCACCCGGTCCGACGAGCGGCGACCGCCTGCGCGCCCAGCTTGCGAGCGAGGGCCTCGACGCTTCGAGCTGGTCGAACGGACCGGGCGACCGATATGGCGCGCATGCCCACGACTACGACAAGGTGCTCGTGGCAGCTGCAGGGTCGATCACCTTCGAGCTCTCGGAGCTTGGCGAGAAGATCGATCTACGCGCAGGCGATCGCCTCGATCTGCCCGCGGGCACGCTCCACGGCGCGCTCGTCGGCGCGGACGGAGTGACCTGCCTCGAGGCTCATCTCGGCCAGGGAGCGCTCGCGCCGCGGCCGCGGCATATCCCGGGCTGGGCCCACCTGGCGCCGAGCGGGAAAACCGCCGGCGTTGCGGGAGCGTAACAAAGCGTGGATACGGGTCCGGCCAACAGCTCGGATGCAGTGCTTGTAGCGTCCGTCGTCGCCGGCGACACCACGGCACTGGCCACGCTGTATGACCGGCACGCCGACGCCATCTACCGTGCGGCATTCCGCCGTCTGGGCGATCGGCAACTCGCGGAAGAAGTCTTGCAGGACACCTATCTCGCACTCTGGAACCGGGCCGAGCTCTTCGACCCGGCCGCAGGGTCGCTCTTGGCGTGGCTCTCCACGATTGCTCGCAACCGCGCGATCGATCGTGCGCGCGCGCTCGGACGCCGGCCGGCCGCCGTGCCGCTGAGCGCGGTGCTTTCCGACGACGACCGCGACGACCGCGGCATGGAACGCGCCCTCGCCGACGGAACGCTGCTCGGCGTTGGCCAGGCACCTCCCGAGCCCGAGCAGCACTACGGTGCACAGGAGCTGCGCGACGAGGTGCGAGCCGCGCTCAGCGGGATTCCGCCGGCAGAACGGCAGGTGCTGGAGCTCGCCTACTACGAGGAGCTGACCCAGACGGAGATCGCAGCGCGGCTGGGATGGCCGCTCGGCACCGTCAAGACGCGCACGCGACGTGCCCTGCTGCGGCTGCGCGGGTCGCTCGCCGGGGTGCTCGGACCGGCCATTGCTCCGCCCGTGGCGCTGCTCGCTGTGCTGGAGATCGGCGAGCCGGAGGCCGCGCTCAGCGAGGCTGGAGGCATCGATGGACCACGCTGACGTCCTCGACCGCCTCGCGACCGCCTTTTCCGGGCCCCGCAAGCTGGCGTCCATCGAGGCCGACCGCTCGGCGGAGGGGCAGGAGCTGCGGCGTCATCTGGAAACGTGCCACGCCTGCCGCCAGGAGCTGGAGGCCTGGCATCTCACCTCCGAGGCACTGGCTGCCGCCACCCCCGACTCCTTCCGAGCGCCGGTCGAGGCCCGCGGCCGCATCCTCGCGACGGTGGCCGCCACGGGTGTGGCTCGGGGAGGGGCCCGTACTGCCGTCGTCGCGCCGCCGCGGCTGACTGCCCTGCCGGGTGGCTCAGGCGAGGCCGATCGTGCGGACATACCGGACCCGGCACCCTCGTCAGAAGCGGCACGTCCCGCCGGTCCGCGCCAGGCAGTCGCGGCGGCGGACCGGCTCCCATTCCGCTGGCTGGCCCTCGCGGCAGCCCTTGCGGTGCTGGTGTTCGTTGGCGGGGCGCTCCTCGGTCCGAGGTTGGGCTTCACGCAGGAGTCGCCGGGCGAGGACCTGGCGCAGGTCGTGACGGCGATGGACAGCATCATCCAGCAACCCGGTCACGTCGCTGTGGCGCTCCACACGGCAGACGGACGACCCGGCGGTTCCGTTCTGCTTGATCCCGCGAGCGGCGATCTGGCCATCGTGTCGACGGCGCTGGTGCCGACGTCCTCGCAGACCTATGATTGCTTCATCGTCCGTAGCGCCGATATGACGAAGATTGGCCTGATGCATTTCTCGGATCAAACCAGCTACTGGGTCGGGAAGGTCGGCTCGCTCAGCCATCCCGGGCAGCCGGGCGACACGTTCGAGGTACGGCTCGGGGGTGCGGCCGGTGCGCTCTCCCTGAGCGGCAACTTCTGATCCCATGGGCCACGTAGGCGCGACCGAGCAGAAACCGGCTCGAACGGGCGCCACCGTAGACGAACCTGGAATGGCCGAGATGTTCGACGCCGTCGCTCCCGTATACGATCGTCTCAACACGGTCATGACCCTCGGCATCGACGGCCGCTGGAGGCGGCGAGCATTGACGGAGACCCGGCTGCGGGCCGGCGACGCGGCACTCGACGCGTGCTGCGGCACCGGCAAGCTGGCGGCGCTTCTTGCTGAGCGGGTCGGTCCGTTCGGCCGGGTGGAGGGCGTCGACCTCTCTCCGGTCATGATCGATCGGGCATCCGAGTCCTGGCACTCGCTCGTGCAGGCCAACTTCCAGGTTGGCAACGCGCTCGCACTGCCCTTCGCCGCCGACGAGTTCGACGCCGCGACCATCGGCTTCGGCCTGCGAAACCTGAGCGACTTTGGGGAGGGCTTCCGCGAGCTGGCACGAGTGGTGCGCCCTGGTGGCCGCGTGGTCTGCCTGGAGCTCTCGCTACCGCCGTCGCGCCTCTGGGGCAAGGTCTACCACAGTACGTTCCGTCACACGGCACCGCTGGCTGCCCGCCTGCTGGGTGGCCCGGGGGAGGCCTACGACTACCTGCCGGGCTCCCTCGATGGCTTCCCGGACCCGGATGTGCTCGCGGGGCACATGCGCGACGCCGGCCTGGTCGACGTCCACTACTTCCGCATGGGAACCGGCGTCGTCTGCCTCCACCGCGGCACGGTGCCCAACCGCCCGGAGGAAAGCGCCTAGCGC
>JBBSGX010000117.1:0-7785 GCA_038253685.1 Candidatus Limnocylindrales bacterium
CCGACGCCCACCCAAAGAAGGCCGCCTCGCGCTCGAAGAGCCCCACGCGACCCCTCACGGCCGCGCGGCTCCTCGTCCAATGTCTCGAGGCTGAAGGGTGCGAATACGTCTTCTCGGTTCCCGGGGAGGAGACGCTGGACGTCCTCGACGCCCTGGCCGACTCGACCACGATCCGCCACATCACCACGCGGCATGAGCAGGGTGCCGCCTTCATGGCCGATGTCTACGGCCGCCTGACCGGACGCTGCGCCGTCGCGATGGCGACGCTCGGCCCTGGCGCCACGAACCTCGTCACCGGCATCGCGGACGCGTTCCTGGATCGCGCGCCGATGGTCGTCCTGACCGGCCAGGTTGGGTCGGACAAGCTGCACAAGGAGTCGCACCAGTTCGTGGACATCGTGGAGATGTTCCGGCCGGTCACGAAGTGGAACCAGCGCGTCGAGCGTATCGATGCCATTCCCGAGATCGTGCGCAAAGCGTTCCGCGTGGCCCAGCTGGAGAAGCCGGGCCCTACCCACATCGAGCTGCCGGAGAACCGCGCCCAGATGCCGCCCGAGTCAGGCGACGTGACCCGCCCTCTGGAGCCGCACTCGGCCTACTTCCCCGAGCCCACAGACGAGGCCATCGCCCACGCCGCGCGCCTCGTCGCTGCCTCCGACCGACCGCTCATCCTGGCCGGCAACGGCGTCCTCCGACGGCATGCCTCGCAGGAGCTCCGCAGGCTCGCCCATGAGCTCGAGATCCCCGTGGCCGTCACCTTCATGGGCAAGGGCGCCATCGACGACCGCGACGAGCTCTCCCTCATGGCGGTGGGCCTGCAGGCTCGCGATCACGTCCTGTCGGGTTTCGATCGCGCGGACCTCATCCTCTGCATCGGCTACGACCCCGTCGAATACGCGCCCGACCGCTGGAATCCTGAAGGCACGAAGCGCATCGTGGCCATCGACACGCAGCCGGCCGAAGTCGACGCGAGCTACCAGCCCGACGTGGAGCTGATCGGCGACATCGACGGTAGCGTCGCGAGGCTCCGCGCGGCCCTGCCGGCCGTCAAGGCCCGCGCCCGGCATGACGACCACCTTCGCCTGCGCGAGGCCATTCTCGGAGAGTTGCAAGCGAACGAGTCTGACGACGGCTGGCCGATCAAGCCGCAGAAGGCGATCTTCGACCTGCGCCGAGCCCTCGGCCCGGAGGACATCGTGATCTGCGACGTCGGTGCCCACAAGGTATGGACGGCGCGGCTCTTCCAGGCCTACGAGCCGAACACCGTGATCATCAGCAACGGCTTCGCCGCGATGGGCATCAGCCTGCCAGGGGCCATCGCCGCCAAGCTGGTCCATCCGGATCGAAAGGTGGTCGCCCTGACCGGCGACGGGGCCTTCCTGATGAACAGCCAGGAGCTCGAGACCGCGAAGCGCATCGGCGCGAACGTGACGGTCGTCGTCTGGCGCGACAACGGCTACGGGCTCATCGACTGGAAGCAGCGCAACGAGTTCGGGCGGCCGTTCGGCGTGGAGTTCGGCAACCCCGACCTGGTGGCCTACGCCCAGAGCTTCGGCATCGCCGGCTTTCGCGCCGAGTCGTCCACGGACCTCTACCCGACCCTCATGCGCGCTCTCGAGACCAACGGACCCTCCGTCGTCGACGTGCCAATCGACTACGCCGAGAACATACGCCTGACCGAACGCCTGGGACGCCTGGCCGGCCACTTGTAGGGCTTGCCACCCGCAAGCCGCCCCTACAGATTGCGCCGCTGGCCGCACCGGCTGCAGTGCCATCCACCCTCTGGAATGGGATGGTGGCCGAACACGACGCACACCATCCGGACCAGCATGGAGACGCGCCGTCCGCCCGGCTCGGAGGCTTGCCGATGCTGAGATGTCCAGGAGCCGCGAGAAGGCCTCGGCCCCGTTCCACACTGCCCAATGGCGAGTGCACGCGCGGAGGTCATGACTCAGAAACGCCGACTTTGGCGTCCTCCACGAAAACGAGCGCCGACCCTGCTGAGAATACGTATTGACAAGGCAATAGGGAAGGCCTCAGCTTCTCCGTGAATCGTCGGATCGGTTCCTCGTGGGACGGAGAGGCACCTGACCCAGACGGGAGTCACCTGACCCAGACGGGAGTCACTCCGTCCCCCCAAGACACTGTGGGCGTGTCTGGGCACTTGCCAAGCGCGGATTGCATCCACTTTGCGCAACCCTGGCCCTCGATCCGCCGCCAGCCCCACGCCAGTGCGCTTTTCCTGCGCCCTCTGCCTGCCCGGCTTGGATGGAGGCCAGCCGCATGCGACCCATGCCTGCGGTTCGTCCACCAATGCGCCATGTGACTTCGGGCAACACGAATGTGCCGGAAGTCCTTGACGGGGCATGACGAAGGTACTAGTGTCAGCCTCCGTTCGGAACGGAAGTCTCCCGAGGCCATCGGCAACCCAGACCGGCTGCCCGTCGTCGGGCCAGCGCCTCGGGGCCCAGAGGACCTCCATATCCGTCCCATGAGTCCGGCGCTGGGGCGTCAGGCCCCAAAGAGGATTCAACGTGGCACCACGGGCTCGCTTTTCCGTACCCATTTGCAAGGAAATGCCCTTGACTCGACAGTACTTTGGTACTACCGTCACTCGTACCCTCTGGTTGAGAACCCAGACTTTTTCCGAGGGTCCGTTCATGGCGTCTGAACCGACGATCAGTGTCATCGTCCCCGCGCTCAATGAAGCGCAGAACCTGCAGTACGTTCTGCCTCTGATTCCAGGCAACGTGCTGGAAGTTCTCCTCGTCGATGGGCACTCCACCGATGAGACGGTTGCCGTCGCTACGGAGCTGATGCCCTCCATTCGCATCGTGGAGCAGGAAGGCCGAGGCAAGGGCGCGGCACTTCGGAGCGGCTTTGCAGCAGCCCGCGGCGACATCATCGTCATGCTGGATGCAGACGGCTCGACCGACCCGAGGGAGATCCCCGCCTTTGTCCACGCGCTGACGGTCGAAGGCGCCGACTTTGCGAAGGGCTCCCGCTTCATGCGAGGAGGCGGCACGGCGGACATGCCTTTTCATCGCCGGCTCGGTAACGGAGCCTTCGTGCTCCTGGTGCGGATGCTGTTCGGTGGACGGTACACCGACCTCTGCTACGGCTACAACGCCTTCTGGCGGCGCGTGGTACCGCTGCTCGAGCTCGATGGGGACGGTTTCGAGATCGAGACCATGATGAACGTGCGAGCTCTAAAGTTGGGCCTCAAGGTCGCGGAGGTCCCGAGTTTCGAGGCGAGTCGCGTCTTCGGGCAGGGTCGCCTGCGAACAATCCCCGACGGGATGCGTGTCCTGCGCACGATCATACGCGAGCGCTTCGGCGGCTCCGCGCTGCCGGCGCCGGCGCTCGTCTTCGAGGATGCCGAGGAGTCCGAGGCCGCGGTTCAACCCACCACCATCACCATTCCGATCGACGTGAGTGCCGGTGGCAGCGTGATGGCCGACAGCACCATGGCCTGGGGCGCGACCTCTTTCTCGGAGCCCGGCTCCATGGACCCTGCATCCTCCGAGGCGATCATCGCTCGTTGATCCTTCCCGCCTTCGCAGAGTGCCGACCGTAGCCAGCGAAATCCGGAAATCACCACATGCAGGTTCTCATTCTCGTAGGTGGACTTGGCACGCGGCTGCGTGCATCGATCGGGCCAACTCCCAAGCCGATGGCGTCCGTGGCAGGACGGCCCTTCGTCGAGTATCTCCTGCTCCAGCTACGCCGCGACGGCTTCCAGGAAGTGATCATGCTCGCAGGATTTGGCGCAACGGTCCTTCACCGGTACTTTGGTGATGGCCGTGACTGGGGGATCTCCATTGCATACTCAAATGAGCCGGAGCGCCTCGGTACTGCCGGGGCGGTCCGTCACTCGCTTCCGATGCTCGAGGGGCAGCAGTTCCTGGTGATGAACGGAGACTCATTCTTCGATATCCCACTGCTCGATCTCATCGCAGCCCACACGGCGACGCCACTCAATGGAATCGCGTCGACTGCGACGCTTGCGCTGGCGCGATCGAGCGAGACGGAGCGCTTCGGGAGCGTCGAACTTGGTGCCGCGAATCAAGTGACCCGCTTCCGCGAAAAGGTCACAACCCGCGGAGAAGGACTCATCAACGCCGGTGTGTACGTGTTGGAGCGAGCTACGATCGAGGCGATCCCACCCGCTCGCACCGTTTCGCTCGAGCACGAGGTCTTTCCCGGGCTGATCAACCGAGGCCTCCGCGGCATCGAGATGCGAGGAACCTTCCTGGACATCGGGATTCCCCAGGCCTACGAGGCACTGCGCTCAGACCCGACCGCCGTCCTTTCGGTCGTCTGAGGCCGAGCGCACAGTGTTCATCCGCGCCAAGGCTCCCCTCCGCATCAGCTTCGCTGGCGGCGGGACCGATGTTGCGCCGTTCCCGGCGTTGGAAGGCGGATGCGTTCTGTCCGCCACGATCGACCGATATGCATGGGGCACCCTAAGGCCGCGAAACGATGGTGCGATCTGCATCAATTCGCTCGACTTCGACATGTCGCTCCAGTACAGCTCCCGACGTGAGCTGAAGCTCGATGGAAACATGGACCTCGCCAAGGCTGCGATCCACAAGCTCGCAGGAGCCGAAGACCAGGGATTTGACCTGTTCCTCCATTCGGATGCCCCGCCCGGATCAGGCCTTGGATCATCGTCGGCGATGATGGTCGCTCTGGTTGGTCTGCTCAAGGAGTGGCGGAGCATGTCGCTCACCGACTACCAGGTAGCCGAGCTCGCATACGACGTCGAACGGAACGATCTGGGCATTCAGGGCGGGATGCAGGACCAGTACGCGGCAGCCTTCGGAGGCGTCAACTTCATCGAGTTTCAGGGCGAGCGCGTCACGGTCAACAGCCTCAAGCTCCATCGGGACATCCTCAACGAGATGGAGTACAACCTTCTGCTGTGCGACACGGGCAAGGTCCGCCTGTCGTCGAGCATCATCGCGCACCAGGTGGAGCGCTATGAGCGTCATGAGCAGGAATCGGTCGACGCTCTCCGTGAGCTGAAGCGGCTGACGATGCAGATGAAGGACCAGCTACTGCGGCGCGAGTGGGACGACTTCGCCAAGCTCCTTCACGAGGAATGGCAACAGAAGAAGCGAATGTCTGACCGGATCTCCAACCCGGAGCTTGATGATCTCTACGATCTGGCCCGGGCCGAGGGCGCCATCGGCGGAAAGATCACAGGCGCCGGCGGCGGCGGCTTCATGCTCCTCTGGTGCGGCTTTGGACGCAAGCATCGGGTCGCCGACGCGCTCAGGGCGCGCGGCTGCGACGTCTCGGAGGTTGCGCTCGAACCTCACGGCCTCCAGACGTGGCGAGTCGATTGACATCGCCTGCGGAACTCCAGGTCGACAGGGTGGTGGCGCCTTGACTTCCGCTCTCTTCCTGGATCGCGACGGCGTCATCAATGCCAAGGCTTCCGAAGGGAGCTACATCACCGATTGGACGCAGTTCCATTTTCTGCCGGGAGTGCCAGAGGCGCTGTCAGAGGTACGTGCGCGTGCGCCGGACACCGTGATCGTCATCGTGACCAACCAACGGGGCATTGCTCGCGGGCTGGTCACATCCGATGTCGTCGACGAAATACATGCACGAATGCGTGATGAGTTGCGTGCCAAAGGCGCCGACGTCGACACGGTGGAGGTATGCCCGCACGAGGAAGGCACTTGCGAATGCCGCAAACCGGGCCTCGGCCTCTTCTTGCGAGCGATGGCTGGCTGTCCTTCGATCGAGCCCTCTGCATCGGTCGTGGTCGGGGACTCGATCGCCGATATGACGGCCGGGTTTGAGCTTGGCGCGCGCACCTGCCTGGTTGGCCCGGGGTCGAGGCGGGCCGAAGTGCGGCAGAAGTCCCGGGATCGGGGGGTCCGAATTGACCTGGAGGCCGGCTCCCTGCCGGAACTGGTTTTCGACGGCAGGTTCCTCGAATGGATCGGGGCCCCGGCTTCCATCGCCTGGCAAGGGCCCACTCGCTCGTAGCCGGTTCCTGCCGTGCAAGTGGTCCGCTCGCCGCAGAGGTGGCCGTTGCCAAACGCCCTACCACGCGTGCTGCGCTGCTGACGAGTGTCTCCGCGCGGGACGTTGATCTCAGGTTCCGCGCAAGCGCCAACAAGGCCGCCGCCGGGAACGCTCAATACATCTATGGCGTGGTCCGCCGCGTGTCGGCCACGGCTGAGTACCGCGCGAAGCTGCGATTTGCGCCTAACGGGTCTGTTTTCGTCCAGGGCACGGTGGTCAGCAACAACGCATAGACGCCGATTGGCAGCGAGGTGCAGGTCACGGCCCTCACCGCGACCGCCGGCAGCTTCATCGGGCTGCGCGCGCACGTCACCGGCTCGTCTCCCGCCACCGTTCGCATCGGGCGTGGGCCGACGGCTCCGCGGAACCCTCCGGCTGGCCATACACCGCCACCAACTCGGCGGCTGACCTGCAGGCCGCCGGAGGCGTTGGGCTCCGTAGCTACCTTTCTTCCTCGACCATCAATGCGCCGGTCACATTCAGCCTCGACGACTTCCGGGCCAGGGGCATCGGCGGACCGAACACGGCCCCCGTGGTCGATACCGTCGGCATCACGCCGACCTCACCCGCCACCAACGCCACCCTGACCGCCGCCTACACCGCACACGACGCCGACGGCGACATGCTCACCGCCTCGTACCAGTTGGACCCGCAACGGTGCGGCGACATCGAGACGCCCATCGGCAGCGAGGTGCAGGTGGCGGGCCTGACGGTCAGCCCCGGCAGCTTCGTCTGGCTGCGCGCCCAGGTCAGTGGCTCGAGTCCCACCACCATCCGCATCCGCGCCTGGGCAGATGGCGGCACCGAGCCGACCACCTGGCAGTACAGCGCCACCAACTCGACGGCCGGCCTGCAGGTGGCGGGTGGTCTGGGCCTGCGCGCCTACACCAGCTCGGCGGTCACCAACGCACCCATCACCTTGAGCTTCGACGACTTCCGGGCCACCGGCATCGGCGGACCCTAGGCAGGGGCCGGATCCACAGGTTGCTCCGGAAGGTCAGTGACAGGCGGCGCTACCGCTATCCGCGAAGGTCGCGCCGGCGACAGGTACGAACGACCAGTTGTAGCTCGAGGCATCCAGCGTCAGCTTGAGAACGCCGTGCGTCGTGGCGTTGCGGACCTGGCTGTTGGGCTGCGGCGTGTTGAAGCCTCCATACCCGGCGCCGCCGGTCCCGACAACGAATTCCCGCATGCCGCGCGCGCTGTCAGCGACCTGGCCCGGTGTCTGCGGGCCGAAGCGTTCGTAGTCGTGGTCGTGGCCGTTGAGGATCAGATCGGCATTTGCCGAGTAGAGGTCAGTCCAGAAAGGCGCAACGGAGGTGCTATTGCCATGCCCGCTGCCCGAGCTGAAGCGCGGCTGGTGCCACAGCGCGGCGGTGCAGACATTGGCGTGCGCGGCCAGGTCTGCCCGAAGCCACTGCTCCTGCGCGGAACCTGCCGCGCAAGAGACGAAACCGCAATTGGCATTGAGCACGATGATGTGCCACGAACCCAGATCGAAGCTGTAATACCCCTTGGCCGGATATCCAGCCGCGGTGCCGAAGTAGCCGAAGTAACCGCCCGCGTTGGCGGTGTCGTACTCGTGATTGCCGGTCGCCGGCGCTGTCTGCGCCTTGAACTGGCCCCAGGACGGCCCATAACAGTTCGCAAACTCGGTCATGGTGCCATCCGGGTAGACGTTGTCGCCGAGTGTGAACACTGTGCCCCCGATGCTGTTAAGAAGGGCTGCCGTCTGCTCGTCGC
>JBBSGX010000118.1:0-7750 GCA_038253685.1 Candidatus Limnocylindrales bacterium
GGGAGGACCCGCTCGGCGCGCCAGGACTCGGCGAACGCTGGTCGTTTCTCGAGCTGCGGGCCGTCGCTGGGGACGGCTCGGTGCTGCTCTCCGTCAAAGATCCCGTGTACGAGGAAGCTGGCCGGTCCTAGACCTCGTTCGGATATGAGCTGTGGCGCGCGGTGTGTGGCGAATGACACTTGAATTGGCCCGCTGAGCGCCATCTACGCGCCCTCCACGAGCGACGATGCTGGCGCCGCGTTCGACCTGAAGGCAGCAACCGACGTCGGTGGCGAAACGTCGGGCAGCGCCATCATTGAGGCGTGCTGGATCGAACCGTGCCGAAGAGGAGTGCTTCATTGCGCGGCTGTGGCGAGGATGGACATCGCCACAGGTCGGGGTCGGCGCAGGCCGTCGACGATGGCACTCTCGAGCTCGATGACGACCGAGACGTAGCTGTAGAGACAGTCCAGGATCGCCCGGCGCGGGCCGCGACGCCATTCGTCGCTGGCATAGAACGCGTCCTCGCTGCTGTGGAGATGTTCGAGATTGGTGTAGGCCCGGATCAGGTAGTAGGAATCATCGCCGTGCAGTGAGGGCCCAAACGCCACCACGTCCACACTCTGGCCTTGGAGCAGCGGCACTGATCGCTCCGCCACGAGGCGATGGAAATGGGCCGCCGTCCCCGGTTTGAGGTTGTAGGAACGGATCTCAACGAGGCGCGTCGGGGGCGCATTCCCGACCGGGCCCTGTTTGGCATGAGCGGTCATCGCGGGCGTTTGGTCATCGACCGCAAAGGCTGCATGCCGCGGTTCTCCCCCCGCGGCATGCAGCGCAGCGCGACGAACCTGATGGGCCCATCGACCCTCCGGTCCGCGGCTCTGCCAGGATCCCGCTGCCGGATCACATCTGGTCGCCGGCAGCTTGGCGCGGTGGCGAGACGTGGCTCAGCAATGTCTTCGACAAGGCCTGCCCAGGAAGGTCACCGAAGCGCCGGTTCCCGCCTCGGTCGCCTGACCCGTGATCTCGCCTGCATCGTTGATGTCATTGGCGTAGATGAGGTGACCGGCATAGGTCGGCCCGACGAGGTCGTTCAAGTCCGTCACGACCCCGTGCTGCCAGAGAACGGCACGGCAGCCGCCGGCCCCGCATGACAGGCCAACCACCTGGCCGCGAGCGTTGATGCCGAGGGCCTGGCTAATCGTGTCTTCATCAAGCGTAGGGAGAGGCTGCAACCCACCGCTCCTCGTCCAGAGGAAGGCGCGCGCATTGAACGCGCCGTTCTCGTCACCAGGCGGGTTCGAGAAACCGACGACGTCACCGTGACGATTGATGGCCATCGGTGTGTTCCACGACACGCCGCCGAGGCTGCCTATGTCGGTCACTGAGCCGTTCTCCCAGAGCACGGCGTGACGAGCACTGAATCGCCCGACGGCGTTATCGCATATGCCCGAGATCCCCACGACCTGACCGCGGTCGTTGATTGCCGTCGCGGCGCTGACCGTGTCGCCCGGAAGTGGAGGGAGCTCATGGACGAGATTGCGACCCGTATCCCAGAGGACAGCGCGGAACTGGAGCACTTGGGGCAGCTTGCAGGTTGGGTCGTGGACCGTGTTCTCTGCCCAGCCGACGACCTGACCCCGGTTGTTGAGGCCGGTGGCAAAGCCGTGAGTGCCTCCAAGCGTTGGAAGCCCCCTCATGACGCCGTGCTCCCAGACGAATCCTCGACAGACATGGCCGGTGGGATCACCGGGGAAGAATGCCGAGCAGCTCCAGCGCTCATGCAGAAGGTCCATGTCGGCCGTCTCGGCGACACCCGCGAGCATCCCCCTCGTGTTCTTCACCGGCCACAGGACTGCGCTGTTGGGCCCACCGAGCGTGCCCAGGTTGACGGTGGATCCACGCACCCAGAGGGTGGCGTGCACAGTGGCGTCTCCCGGCAGATTCGAAAAGCCGGCGATCCAGCCACGGTTGTTGATGCTGCTCCCCGCGCTGGCTGTTCCACCGAGCGACCCGAGATTTGTGACGTCGTACGTGCGTTGCCCGTGATCGTGGGCGATCGCTGGCAGAGTCCCGCCCGCGGCGAGGATCAGGAATACGGGAAGGACGAGCCGGGCCCGTCCGATCGCGGTGCGAAGTCTGATGGGTCTCATGGCGATCTCACCTCCTGGAACGGAGATACGGATGTGTGGTCCTGGGAAGAGGCCGACCTTCAATCCGAGGCTATGAGCGGATACCGTCAATTGCTCGCCGTTTCCGGACAAGATCCGCTCGACGAACGCTGTTGGCTCAGGCAGCGTCCATCCTCGCGTCGGGAATTCGGTGGTCCGCGTCGGCATCCCAGATAAGAGTCGCCGCCAGGGCCCGCCACGGCCGCCAGCGCTCGGCCAACGCGCCGATCTCGGATGGCTGTTTGCCGGCGAGCTGCCCCAAGCGCACCTGCAACCCGGGGTCAGTTGCTGGAAATGCGTCGGGCTCACCAAGACGTAGCGCGAGGTAGTGGGCGGTCCACGGCTCCAGGTCCGGAATGGCCGTGACCGACGCCACCAGGTGGTCCAGGCTGATGCTCCGGTCGAGTCGAATCGTGTCGCTCACCACGCACCGGGCGAACGCGCCGATCGCATCGCTCGATGCCCGCGTCAGCCCAAGACCGATGAGATCGCCGGCGGCGAGCGTGTCGGGGGATGGAAACGTGTGGCTGAGACCGAGTTCCCGCAGGCCGGACACGGGTGTTCCGAGCCTGTCCACCAACCTCCCGGTCAGCGTGTTGGCCGCCGCGATCGAGACCCGTTGACTGATGATTGCGCGGACGCCCATCTCGAATGGATCCCAGGTACCCGGAACGCGAAGACCCGGCCGCGCCCGCACCAGGGGCCCGACGATCGGATCTGCGGCCAATTGACGGGCGGGTGCGTCCAAGTCGAAATCGAGGCTGGCGACACGCCGAGCGCGCTCTACCACATGGATGAGCTCTTCCCAGTGGGGGAGGTGAGCCCGCAGAACGAGATGGTCGGGCCCTCCCCGAAACAGCTCCAGAACCCCCGGGTGGCCACGGACCGCGATGGTCCGTCGATAGGTCCCGCCGGAGATGTGCTCGACGCCGGGGATGGCTCGCGCCGCGAAGTAGGCGACCATCGCCTCCCAGTCGAGGTCGCCGCGGAACGGCAGACGCAGCAGGATGCCTCCGTCGGCAACGAGGCGGTCCGTCTTGCGGCGCTTCGCACGCAGCTCACGCGGTGTCTCGCGGAAAACGTCCCGACAGGCACGATTGAACTGGCGAAGGCTCCCGAAGCCGGCTGCGAACGCGATGTCGGTGATCGTGAGATCGGTATCGTCGAGAAGCCGCCGGGCGAAGTGGGTTCGCGCCGAACGTGCCAGCCCATCGGGGGTCACGCCCAAATGAGTCGTGAACAGACGGCGGAGATGCCGCGCAGATACGCCGAGCCGACGGCCAAGGTCGCTCTCATTTCCTCCGACGCCTTCGCCTCCTGGGTCGAGAGCGCCGTCGAGGATCATGCGCACCCCGCGGCAGACAAGCTCAGGGTCGGTCCATGTAACGAGCTGTGGATACCGGTACGGCCGGCAGCGCAGGCATGCCCGGTAGCCGGCCGCCTCCGCAGCGGCTGCCAGCGAGAACCTCCTCACATGATCGGCGCGAGGTTGCGCGCCGCAGCCGGGCCGGCAGTAGATCCCGGTCGTTACGACCGCGGAGAATCCTTCCACGGCGTCAGGTATAGCGGCGGTCGATGACGATGACTAGCCGGATCCGGACACTTGGCGGGATCGAGCTGACCTGTGATCGGCGCCTCGCCCATCGAGTCAGGATGGTGCTCGCCGGTCGGCGCAACGTCATCGAGAAGTCATGGTCGGGGGGTTGTGCTTCATGGGTGCAGCGCCGCGGTCCGAACCGTGGGCCAGCTCATGCGCCAGATCGGCCGCGGCGGTCAAAGGTTCCTGTCGGCGCTCACCCCGCGACTATGGATCATCGTCCGAGCGGCCGAGACCAACGATGCGCGACGTCGCGGCGCTCGCCGGCGTCAGCCTCAAGACGGTGTCCCGGGTGATCAATCGTGAGTCGCCCGTCTCGGCAGACGTCCGAATGCGCGTCGAGCGGGCAATCACCCAACTCGAGTTCACGCCGAACCTGACTGCCAGCAACCTTTGTCGCAGCGGCGGCAAGACGGCGACAGTCGGTCTCGTCCTCGAAGACCTCGCCAACCCCTACTCCGCGGCGATCATCCGGGCCGTCGAGGACGCCGCCCGGCTGCGCGGCGTCTCCGTCGTCGCCGGCAGCATCGATGAGGACGGGGCGCGCGAACGGGCGCTGATCGGCGATTTCGTGGCGCGCCGGGTGGACGGGCTGATCGTCGTCCCGGCAGCGCGCAACCAGAGCTACCTGCTCCCGGAACGGCGGTCGGGCCTGCTGATCATCTTCGTCGATCGACCGCCTCGGTACCTCGACGCCGACGCCGTGGTCGCCTCGAACCGGGTCGTCTTCAGTCGCGATCTCGACCCTCAACCGGGGCTGATCCTGGTGGTGGGCTCCGATGGCTCCGGCTTGCACCAGCTCACCCCGAGCGGTTGCCCCGTTGATCGCATCTGCACAGATGGCGTGGAGGGCCACGCCTGGTCGCATGACGGAAGCCGGATCGTGTTCACCCGGGCGATCTTCAGCAAGGCCACACCCGGTCACGCACTGGGAGCGGATTTCGCCAATGTCGGGCTGTGGATCATGAACTCGGATGGGAGCGGCGCACACCAGACCACGCAGGCGGGTATCAACTGCCCCAATGCCTGCGCGGGAGGCGCCCAGGACGACCAGGCATGTTGGTCTCCAGACGGCAAGCGCATCGTCTTCCTGAGGGACACCTACACCTCACCGGAGCAATTCGGGATTTTCACCGTTGCGCTTGACGGAAGCGATCTGCGTCGCGTGACCCCTACGACGATGAACGTGAACGATCCGGACTGGTCGCCCGACGGCAGCCAAATCGTCTTCCAGTCTCCGCCCGAGCCCGTGCCCTCCGGCGAAGAGAACATCTACACGATCCACCCGGACGGAAGCGGCCTCGTTCAGCTCACGGCGCACCTTTCATCGTTCAGCGGTGGCGGCCAGGGCACCTTTCATCCCTCGTGGTCGCCTGACGGGAGCCACATCGTGTTCTCGCATACGCCTGGGTCACTGCCCGATCGGGCCGCTCTGTTCGTGATGACCGCAGACGGAGGCGACGTCCACCTCCTCGGAACGACAAACTCAATCAGAACCAGGCGTTCTGGGGGAAGGCACCGTAATCGTCTCGCCATGCTGGGCCGCGGCGCGCTACCCGATTCGTGTGTAGTTGAGGTCGAAGTCCTTCTCCCAGTTCGCGCCCTCGTCGTGGGAGATCTCCCACTGGCCGTCGATCCGGTTGCCGTCCTCACTGAACGTGCCCGTGAAACGCTGCCAGAACTCCAGCGGCGAGAAGTCCGGCGAATCCCTGCGGAGCGTCCAGAGGCCGTCGTCGAAAGTCATCGCATAGGCACGGACGACGCCGCGCGAGTCGAAGTAGTGCTGCGTGAACGCTCCGCCGTTGGAGTCGACACCGATCAGCGCGAGGCTGTCGGGTACGTCGGAATTCGAGATCTCGGAGCCGTGTAGGCGACCTTGATCTCCGGGTACAGGTCGACGAGGTTGCGCAACTGCCGCCGGTCCTTGGGGCAGAAGTGGCCCCGTGACAGGACGACGATCATCGGATCGCCGCCCTGGATCTCAGATATCCGTCGGCGGCGGCCGCTCTGGTCTGGTAGCTCATAGTCGGGAAATGCGGCCCCGGGCCGGACGTCTGAACGCATGTCATTGATGCCTTTCAATGAACGGGGCGACGGCCTGGCGGCTCGCCTCGGTACCAGCATGGGCCCTGCTGGCTGCGAGCCAGATCACAGTTGCCGCGGCCGCAGCTCCAGCCGGTCAATCGGATGCGGGAGCGACGGGTCCAACGTCACCGTCCCGTTTTCGGCATCGAGCCCGAGCAGCGTCCGGATCGCCAGCAGCGGAGCAGCGGCCGCCCAGGCCTGCGGCCGGGACGCGGTGGGGTACTCCACGGCCACCACGGTGGACGCCCGGTCGAAGCCGGCGAAAACCTCCGGCAGCCGGTACTCGAAGGCCTCCGCGGCCTCGAACAGCGCCCACGCCAGTCGGCTGGCGTCCCCGCGGAACCGGTAGCGACGGAGTCCCTCGGCGATGATCGCGGTGTCGTGCGGCCAGACCGTGCCGTCGTGGTACTCGATCGGGCTGTATCCAGCGTCGCGACTGGACATCGTCCGAATGCCCCAGCCACTGAACATGTCCGGCGCCATCAGCCGGTCGCGGATCTGTCCTGCGCGGTCGGGCGGCACGATCCCGGACCAGAGGAGATGCCCGGCGTTCGAAGTCAGCGCGTCGACGGGCCGCTTGTCGCGGTCGAGCGCGAGCGCGTAATGGCCGCGGCCGTCGAGCCAGAAGGCGCGATTGAACCGCTCGAAGAGCGCCGTGGCGTCGCGCTCCAGGCGGTCTGCCAGCGCGTCGTCGGCCCAGCAGCGGCGAGCGAGACGCGCCGCTCGTCGCCGCGCGTCGTAGGCGTAGCCCTGGATCTCGCAAGTCGCGATGGGCGGCTCGGCGAGGCGGCCGTCGGCGTAGAGGATCGCGTTCCACGAGTCTTTCCAGCCCTGGTTCCTGAGGCCTTTCAGGGAGCGAGTCTCGTACTCGAGGAATCCGTCGCCGTCGGGGTCGCCGGGACCGTCGATCCAGGCGATCGCGGCGCGTGCGGCGGGCTCCAGCCGGCGGACGAGCTCGCGGTCGCCGGTCCAGCGCTCGTACTCGTCGAGGAGGATCAGGAACAGGGGCGTCGCATCGTGGCTTCCGTAATAGGCCGAGTGGGGCGTCTCGTCGAGCGTCGCCAGCCAGCCCCGGCGGATCTCGTGGACGATCTTGCCCGGGTCCGCGTCGCGGAAGTCGTCGCGCTCGGTCGCCTGGAGCTCACTCAACGCCTCGAGCGTCGTCGCCGCGAGGTGCGGCTGGAACGGCAGGGCCATGTAGGCCGTGATGAGGCTGTCGCGCCCGAACAGTGCCATGAACCACGGCAGGCCGGCGGCCGGCAGCGACCAGCTCAGGTCGGGCAGCGGTCGGAAGCGGAGCGCAGCCAGGTCGACGAGGCTCCGCCGATACGTGTGGGCGACGAGGTCGGCATTCGTGTCGAGCGTGGGCGCATCCGCCAGCCACGCCGCGAGGCTGCGCGGCATCTGCGGCTGGAGCGTGCCGAACCCGCCATGACCCGCACGTGGCGCGTGCCGCGCCTCTCCCACAATGCACGAGATGTCAAGACAGGTCTGCCATTCTCCGCGGGGCGGGAGCGCGATCTCGAAGCTCACGATGCCCTGGTCGATGTGGCCCTCGGCGCTCCACTCGATGTGGGTGCCACGCCGGGAACCCCGCCGCTCATGCCAGAGTGTCAACTGACGCTCGCCTGCCTCGATCGACGCTTCCAGCCGAGGGTGTGTGCCGGCCACCTTGAGCTCGAAGATGTCGGCGAAGTCGCTCCCGAAGGCGAGCTCGACCGTGAGGCGCTGCTCGACCTCGGAGTGATTTCGGACCCAAAGGTCTTCGTGGACGCCTCCGGCGACGATCCGGTCGCGCTGGATCGAGAGCGGCGGGTTGGCGCCGACGCGCTCGATCGTGGTCGTCCCGAAGATCCGAGCGGAGTAGTAGTCGACGACCCGACTCGTCAGGACCCGCATCGGTGCGCCGTCCAGCAAC
>JBBSGX010000119.1:0-7602 GCA_038253685.1 Candidatus Limnocylindrales bacterium
CACGCCGGTCGATACCTGCTCGCTGTAGGAACCCTTGATCAGGTGGGGGATGCCTGTCGCGAACTCCAGGTTCTCGAGGCCGCGGGCCACTTCGCCGAGCGCGTCGGACGTGACCTTGCCGTGTTCCGCGGTCAGGTGCGCCGCGATTTCCCCCCGATGCTGGTCCACCAGGTTGCGGATCCGGAACAGGATCTCCGTGCGTTTGCTGATCGACGTCGAGCGCCAGCCCGGGAAGGCGCGCTTCGCCGCCGCGACAGCCACATCAACCTCCTCGGCCGAGGCAAAGTCCACCTGACGCGCCAGCCGGCCCGTCGCCGGGTCGTAGACGGGCCCACTCCGGCCGGACGTGCCCTCGACAAGCGCTCCGCCGATCCAGTGGTTGACTCGTTCGGTCCCCGTTCCGTCGTCGGCGGCGGACTGCGGCTCCATCAGCTGGGTCATGTGTTCGCCCCTGTTGGCTGTGCTGGCTCGGGTGTGTTCCGTGTCCTGCCACCACGATACCCCGGCGTGGCTCATGGGCCGATCAGCACACGACCCGAGAGGTAGGAGCCAACGTTGGCGGCCCGTGCGGGTGCCCGTCCGGATCCGTGCTCTTCTTCCAGTTGCCGTCCGCGGCGTCGATGAGCGCCGCTTTGATCTGCCCAGGCCGCGCTGCAGGGTTTCGCGGCCGCCACCAATGCGGCCGCCCCGGCCACCATGGGCGGACGCCATCGAGGTGCCCGTCTCCCATGCGTAGAGCCCGTCGCGATACGTCGAGAGGATGCATTTGCCTGGCGCGATGAGGTCGACGTCGCGCCGAAGTTGCTGAAGTCGCCGAATGTGTCGTCCTGGTCGGGCGAGTTCGACGGGCAGATGGAGGCCTGTCGGCCGTGTCCACGTGGCCGTCCGTCGAAATGGCGAGCGCCGAGACCGTGATCACCTCATCGTAGGCGGCGGGCTGGCGCAGCGCGGCATTCCTGGCGTCATTGCCGGCAGCCACCACGAGTGTCGTCCCGTCGGCGACCACTGCCCAGATGGCCTGGTGAAGAACAGTCGCCCGTCGACTTGCCGCAACTGCTGTCGTCGGCGTTCGGCAGCCAGTTGTGCCCACCGGCAATCGAGAGGTCGCGACGCGGCGCGATGCCCGTGTCGATGATCGAGACGTCAACATCCACCCGCTGGTCGACCCCGTCGATCCGGGCGATCGGCGATTCATCGGCGTTGATCCTGCGGATGCCCGGTCGGCAGCACCTGGTGCGGAGGTGGGTCGTGCGCACGGTCCCGGACTGCAGGCCGCCGTCGACCATCGTCTCCCACCGAGGTCCGTGCGTCCGGCACGACCGCGGCAACCGACGGCGTTGCGCGCAGCGCAGCGAGCTGCGCCGCGGTCAGGCCACGGCGAGGATGGTCAGCCAGGTTGCCCGGCGCGCAAGCTCCACCGCTCCCCAGCATACGGTGCGTTCCCCGCCGGAGCGTGCGGCGCACATGACAAAGCCCCCGGGTCTGCACCCGGGGGCCTCGCCAACCGTCGAGAAATCGTTGGAGGTCAGTCTCCGTCTTCTCCGCCGTCGTCGGAGCAGGAGGGATCCTCGGTGCCCTGGTCGTCTTCGCCTTCGTCGACTTCGCCGTCGCCGTTGGCATCCGAATCGTCGCCGTCGGCCGTGCCGTCGCCGTCGCTGTCGGCGTCACCGGGATCGGTGCCGTCGGACTGCTCGTCAGCGTTGCTCACGCCATCGCCGTCGGAGTCTTCCTGGCCATCGGCCACGCCGTTCAGGTTCGAGTCAGCGTGCTTCGGGTTGGTGTGCGCCTTGGCCTCATTGCCGTTCGAGAGGCCATCGCAGTCGGTGTCGTCCTCGGCATCCGGGACGCCGTCGTTGTCGGTGTCCGCGTCGCTCGGATCCTCGCCTGACTTCTCCTCGTCGGAGTTGGTGAGGCCGTCTCCGTCCGCGTCCTCGGCGCCGTCGTCGGTGCCGTCGTTGTCGGTGTCAGCGTCGCGCGGGTTCGTGTGCGAGTCCTGCTCGCCCTTGTTGGTGAGGCCGTCGTGGTCGGGATTCTCGCGTCCGTCGACGACGCCGTTGTGGTTGGAGTCGGCCATCCGTGGATTGGTATGCGACTTGTGGTTCTCGAACCAGTTCGTCAGATGGTCGCCGTCGTGGTCGCGGTGGTGACCGGTCGACGCCGACACGGCGCCGGGAACGGCAAGCGCTCCGACCAGCGCGCCGATGACGACCGCCGCACGCAGGAGCTTGAAGGGGCTGAACCTGGATTTGGGCATTTTGCTGATCTTCCTTTCTGGATTCTGATGAGACCGAACGGGGATATGGCCGATCGCACGTGATCGGTCCGTTCACTAGAGATTGGGGAGAGCGCCGATGCCGGGGTTGCCCGCCGCGCATGAGACCTTCAGGCTACTGCCGCCCGCGGGCAGTACGGGGTCCCGTACCGAACCTCACCCCAGCCACCACCAGACCGAGAGGAACCAGGGGGCGCCACCGGAATCACCACCACCATCATCACCACCACCACCGCCGCCACCACCGCCGCCGCCATCGCCGTCATCGGGCGGATCGGAGTCATCCGGTTCCTGGGTGCCAGGGACCTCGGTTGTGTCAGGCCCCTCGCTGGGCTTCGGCCCGTCGGTCTGCTCAGGGTGGTGGGTCGGGTGGGCCGTGCCAGTCGGGCGCGGGGTGTCGATCGGGTGCGGAGTGTTCGTCGGCTCGGGCGTCGCGAGCGCATCGGTCGGCCGCGGTGTCGGGTGCCGCTCCGGTGTTGGGGTCGGTTCGGGCGGGTCGCTTGGACGGGCGGTCGGCGGGGGCGTTGGACCCGGCGTGGATTCGCTCGTCGGGGCTGGTGCCGATGTGGCGTCGGGCCCGCGGGACGGGCCGCCGGATGGAGTCGAAGACGGCGTGGAGCCGGGGCCGCGGCCCAGATCCGGCGACGCCAGATCGGTGGATGCAGGCGGCGCAGCGGTCAGCCCAGGTGAGGAGCCAACCGTTGCTGTATTGGACGCCGGGCGAGTCGCGTCGGGGTCGAGCCACGATGCGTCCGATGATGGCGAGGCACTCGACTCCGGCAGGGGCACCACGGGCATCAGAACCGGATGGACCAGGTCGATCTGGCGCAGGACCAAACCGACGCCGACAGCCCCGGCAGCGGCCAACGCGCTTGCAGCCATGACGGTCAGGAGCACGAGCGCGAGCGCCTGCCCCCGAACCAGCCGCGAGGTGCGGCCGCCCCCGACAGCGACGCGCATGACGTCACGGAAGGCGGCCATTGCCATGCGGGGACTGCCCCCCGCGATCGCGGCCAGGTACCGCCGGCCGGGAGAGGTCTTTGGACGAGCGGCGACGGCGCGGAGGATGCGCGACGCCAGGTCGGGTGCGGGCGGGATCGCCGTCACGGCTGCGTAGCGCTCGAGCAGCTGGCTGATATCCGCGTCGCCGCCCCCGCTGTGGCGCGCGCTGGCGCGAGGGGTGACGCGCAGGCCCGCGACCGCTCTCGACAGGAATCGATCGGTCATGCCGTCACCGCCACCGACAGGCGTCCGCGCAGTTGGTCCAGGCCCCGGTGGAGCTGGGACTTCACGGTGCCCTCCGGGCGTCCCGTCGCGAGCGCGATGTCGAGAATCGACAACTCGCTGAAGAAGCGCAGGGCGATCACTTCGCGATACGGCTCCCGAAGGGCGAGGACGGCCCGGCGGACCCCTTCCCGCTGCTCTGAGGCGAGCGTTTCCCCAAGCGGATCGCTGGGATCAAGGGCGTCGGCGGCCGCGCTCTCGAATGTGGTGGCCGCGTTCAGCCGCCGCGACCTTGCCGCGCGACGCCAGCATTCGCGGGTCGCGATGCGCGCCAGCCAGGCCGACGCGCTGCCGTCCCCTCGAAACGCGCCGATCGAGCGGTACGCGGCCACGAACGTGTCCTGCACCGCATCCTCGGCCTCATCGACGCGTCCGAGGATCCGATAGCAGGTCTGGAAGAGGGACGGCGTCTCGCGCTCGACGAGCTCGCGAAAGGCATGCCCGTCCCCTCCGGACGCCGCCCGCGCGAGGTCGATGTCTTGCACGTCTCGACTGTGCCGCTCGGCGAACCCCGGGCAGCATCACCCGGAGGTCCCGGTGAGGTCAGGTCCTACGGGTTCTGTCGCCGCACCAAGGTCGTCGGCTCTGCGATGTGCCCAGATCCCCGTCACGAACGCGATGCCGACCACCACGACCAGCGTGATCAGGGTGGCCAGCTGTTCCCCGCCGAAGCCGGCTTCGAGCACCGGGTCACGCCACGTGAAGGCAGCCACGAAACGCCCCAGCAGCCACCATGCGAGGGCCGCGAGGAACAGCATGCCGGTGCCGCGCCACCGGGTCCCGAGCCATCGGCGCAGAGCGACCCAGACCGGAAGCGCGGCCAGGCACCAGAGGCCTTCGTAGACCTGGGAAGGATGCGCGGGCGTGGCTGCTGCTGCGCTCGTCCAGGAACTGCCGCCGCCGAAGCCAAGCGCCCAGATCCCGTCGAAGGGTTGGCCCTGCCCCGCGCCGCCGAGCACCATCGTCAGCTTGCCAAGGCCGATCGCGACCAGCAGGGGGATGGCCGCGGCGTCCGCCCACGAGCGTGTGGAGGCACCCAGCAGCCGGCACACGTAGGCCGCGGTCAGCGTCCCGCCGATGACGGCGCCGACCAGCGACAGGCTGCCGCGCCCGAGGTCCAGCAGCGCGGCGGGCTGGGCTGCGTAGGCGTCGAAGTAGACGAGCCCGTGGACCAGGCGACCGCCAACCACCGCCCCGGGCACGGCCGCCAGGACCACGAATGCGATGTCGTCGGCGCGCGCCTCGCGGACCAACGAGCTGATCGTGGCGCCGTATGCCAGCAGGGCCACGGCGATGGCCAACGCCAGCCCCACGGCCTGCCAGCGGATCGCGAACGTCCCGAAGCGCAGCCAGGGATCGAAGTCCAGGTGGAGTACAGCCGGGAGGCCTATCGTCTGTCCGCCCCGGCAGCAGCTGCAGGCTTGTCCGAGGCGGCCTCCGCGGCGGGGAGGGGCTGCGGACGCCCTCCGCGAGCCAGCCACAGCGCGGCTCCTGCGACGGTCAGCAGGGACACGAGACCCGCAACCAGGAAGACAGCCGGCGTTCCGAACCCTGCCGCGATCGATCCGGAGATGAGGCCGCCGATCGGGGTCGATCCCACGAAGACGGTCGTGTAAACGCTCATCACCCGCCCGCGCAGGTGATCGGGCGAGGTGAGCTGGATCATCGTATTGATGGTCGCGCCCATCGAGATCATTCCCCAGCCGGCAAGCGCCATCAGCAGAAGGTCCACGATCAGGGACCGGGAGAAGGCGATCCCAACCATGCCGAGCCCGATCGCGGCGGCCCCCACGAGCGCCCGGCGAATGGTCGGCGGTGGTCCGAAGGCGAGCACCAGGGCGCCGACGAGCGACCCGATACCCGTCGCGGAGGAGAGGAAGCCGAAGGTTTCGGCTCCTCCACCGAGCACGTTCTGGGCAAGCAGCGGCAGGACGACGCCGAAATTGATGGCCGCGGTGGAAACCAGCCCAAGGACGATCAGGGCGATACGGATCGAGGGCGTGTCACGGACGTAGCGCAGCCCTTCGGACAGCTGCTCGACCACCGACCGCAGCGTGCGTTGGAGGGCCGACACGGGAGGCGGCAGCAGGTCTCGCGTGCGCATCATAAAGAGGCCGAAGATCACGGCCACGTAGCTTGCCGCGTTGATCAGGAAGCAGGCCGGGATCCCGACGGTGGTGATCAGCAGTCCTGCGATGGCCGGACCCACGATGCGCGTGCCGTTGAAGGTCGCGCTGTTGAGAGCGACGGCGTTGACGATGTCGCCCCGGCCGACCATTTCGACCACGAACGACTGGCGGATGGGCATGTCGAACGCGCTCACGATGCCGAGCAGCCCGGCGAGCACGAAGACCTGCCAGACCTGGACGGCCCCGCTCAGATCCAGCAGGCCGAGCAGGAGCGCCAGCACGAGCGAAGCCGCCTGTGTCACCACGAGTGCGTTGCGCTTGGGAAACGCGTCGGCCACCACCCCACCGAACAGGCCGAGGACCAGGACCGGCGCGAACTGGACCACCGCCAGCAGGCCGAGCGCGATCGGATCCTGCGTGAGCTGGAAGACCAGCCAGCTCTGCGCGACCGTCTGCATCCAGGTGCCGATCAGCGAGATCGCCTGACCGACAAAGAAGAGGCGGAAGTTGCGATGCCGGAATGCGCGAAGCCCGTCGGGCAGCCGCGTCGGGATGGGAGTCGGGTCGATGGCGATCACTTGCGTGCCCCGAGCCGTCGCCTGGCGGCCAGTTCGACCAGGTCAGCGGCGATCGGGATTGTCGAGCTGCCCGTGTCGATGGCCAGGTCGTAGTGCGAGACGTCCAGCCAGTTCACGCCGAAGAGCCGCCGGATGTATTGCGCCCGCTTCGCGTCGACGTGCCGACACAGCTCGCCGAGCAAGGCGGCATCCGGCCGCGCATTCGCGGGGATCTCCTCGGCCCGCGTCAGGAGGTTGCGGACCCGTGACTCCAGCGGGGCGTGCAGGTGAACATGCAATGCGTCCCGGCGCCGCCCGATGATGAAGGCCGCGCCACGTCCGAGGATGACCGCGTTGCCACGCTCGGCAGCCTCCTCGATGACGATCCGCGTCAGGCGGGCAAGCCGCTCCTGGACGGCGCCACCGCTGAGCGACTCACCGGAAGGAAGCGGCGGCATCGAGACCTCCGGTGAGCTGGTCGCGAGTGCGGCGGCGACGCGCTGCCAGAGCGAGGGAAGCTGCTCGTCGTAGTCCTCGGCCTCCGACTCCGGAACGCCGGATCGCTCGGCAACCGATGCCACGATGCTGCGGTCCAGGAACTCGGCCCCGAAGCGGCGCGCAAGCTCCCTGCCAACCGGGGCGCCACCCGAGCCGAACGTGCGGGAGATGGTGATGATTGGCACGAGCGCGCCTGCGACACCCTCCCTATCAGCCGGAGGCGGCGCCTGCCGACGTGGCCTCTGAGGTCATCGCGGCCATGCGGTCGACCAGTCCCTGCACGGCATCCGCGGAGGCGCGGAAGGCGCTTCGCTCCTCGCCCGTGAGCTCGATCTGGATGATCTCCTCGGCGCCCGACCGGCCGAGCTTGACCGGGACGCCGACGTAGAGACCCTCGACGCCGTACTCGCCCTGGAGGTAGACGGCGCAGGGCAGGATCCGCTTGCGGTCGTTCAGGATGGCGTCGACCATCTGGAACGTAGAGGCGGCGGGAGCATAGAACGCGCTGCCGGTCTTGAGCAGCGCCACGACCTCGGCGCCTCCGTTGCGGGTACGCTCGACCAGGGCCCCGAGCCGCTCCGGCGAGAGCAACTCAGTGAGGGGCACCCCGGCGACCGTCGAGTAGCGGGGCAGCGGCACCATAGTGTCCCCGTGGCCGCCCAGCACGAAGGCGTGCGTGTCGGTCACCGAGACTCCGAGCTCCGCGGCGATGAAGCTGCGTAAGCGCGCGCTGTCGAGCACTCCGGCCATGCCGATGACTCGCTCCGGCGGAAAGCCGCTTGCCTCCAGCGCCACGTGGCACATGGCGTCGAGGGGATTGGTGACCACGATCAGGATCGCGTTCCGCGAATGCGCCACTGCC
>JBBSGX010000120.1:0-7449 GCA_038253685.1 Candidatus Limnocylindrales bacterium
CGACGCGGTGGTGACACGCAGGTGGGCGAGCGGATCCCAGGTGTGCGAATCGCAGCCGTGCTGCGTCACCAGGAACGTCGGCCGGAATGCATCGGCGAGCGCGTGCACGATCGACTCCACGATCGGCCACCAGCTCGGGTCGCCGGAGTACGGCTCCAGCGGGACGTTGACGGCCGTCCCCTCGGCACCCGGACCGCCGGTCTCGTCCAGGAAGCCGGTGCCCGGGAACAGCGCGTTGCCCGTTTCGTGGATCGAGAGCGTGAGGACCTCGGGGTCGGCCCAGAAGAGCGACTGCGTGCCGTCGCCATGGTGGACGTCGAGATCGACGTAGAGAACGCGGTGACCGGCGTCGCGCGCCGCGGCCACGCCCAATGCCACGTCGTTGTAGATGCAGAAGCCACTGGCGCGCGAGGCCATCGCGTGATGCAGGCCGCCGCCGGGATTGAAAGCGTGCGCCGTGTCTCCGGCGAGGATGTGCTGGACCGCCTGGATCGAGCCGCCGGCGATGGCCGCGGACGCTTCGTGCATGCCGTAGAACGCAGGGCAGTCGCCGGGGCCGATACCCATCGCGGAAGGTTGGTCGGGGTGATCCGAGAAGGACTGGACCTGCCGCACATAGGCTCGATCGTGCAGGCGCTCGAGCTGCTCGTCGGTCGCGACCGCCGGCTCGATGAAGCGCTCGGCGCCCTCCTGGCGCATGAGGTCGATCCCGGGCCCGAAACGGCGGGGCGTGAGCGGGTGCCCCGGACCGAAGTCGTAGCTGCGAACGATCTCGCCGAAGACGACCAGAGGCCGGCCGAGGGCCTCAGGCACTCGACGCCTGCTCCCAGCCCGTCGACTTGACGGCTTCGGCGAACGCTTCCGAGACCGACGAGCCCGCGTCGATCCCGATCGCGAGAGCCGCGATGAAGGCGGCAAAGGCCTGGCTCGGGCCCAAGGCGGGCGGCTCGTCGTCGGGATCCTCGGCGTCAGGTTCCGACGTGGGCGCCCCGAGGACGGTCGCGGCGGCCGAGAGCGCGGAACTGATCTTTCCACCTTCGGGCACGATCGCGATGAGTGTCGCGTCGTGATAGGCGGCGGCGTCGATGGCGACCGCCTCGGCGTCCGGGGAGAGCGGGTCCGCCAGGATCAGCACCTGGTAGTCCGCCACGTAACGGAGGCCGAGCTCGACGTCGGCCGCATCGACGCGCGGCAGTTGCGACGTCAGGCGACCGGCCACGGGCGTGGTGCCGCCGGGGTCACGAAGGAGGGCCGCGTGCCCGATGCCGGCGCGTCCCAGCTCCACGACGACCTCGTCGCCCGCCTGATCGTCCCCGATCGAACCAACGAGCTCGACGCGGCCGCCCCGCCTCGCGATGTCGAGTGCGATCGACGCCGCGAGACCAACGAGTGAGGGTTCGGCGGCGCCCTGCGGCGGTGCCGGGGCTCCCGACGATGGGGCGCTCGTGGAGGAAGGGGCACTTCCCGGCGGGGGCGCGGTGGGGCGCCCGGCGGGCGTGGCGCTATCCGGCGAGGCGCTACTTGCCGAGGGCGAGGCAATTCCCGGGGGCGCGGCCAGGGCTGGGCGGCCAAGGACGACGATCACGGACGAGACTCTAGCCGCAATCCGTAGAGGGAGACCAGGTCGTCAACTTCACACGAGATGTTCTGTCAGAAGGGAGCCTCTCGGCCCCGCGGCCGCTGGGTGCGCTACTCGACCTCGGCCGCGGCTCCCTCTCGGAGGACGCTGACCTCGCCGAGTCCGGCGCCCCGCAGTCCCGTCTCGAAGCTCGCCGCATCGCCGACGATGACGATCGAGGCCTCCTCCGGCCGAATGTGCTCCTGCGCAGAGCGAAGCACGTCCTCGGCCGAAACGGCGGAGATCGCCGGGCGGTATCGGTCAAGCTCGTCGCCGGGGAGGTTGAATACCACCAGCCCGCCGATCGCCGCGGCGACCTGACCCGCGGTCTCGAAGCGAAGCGGGAACACCCCGACCAGGTAGTCGCGCGCGCCCTGGAGCTCGGTCGGGCTGACCGGCGCCTCCCGGATGCGGCGAAGCTCGGCAAGGATGTCCTGCACCGCCGGCACCGTCACCTCGCTCTGGACCGCGCAACGCACGATGAAGGGTCCCGCGCCGCGCCGCAGGTCGAACGACGAATGAACACCGTACGTGTAGCCACGCTGTTCGCGGAGCAGCAGGTTGAGCCGCGAGTTGAAGAGCCCGCCCAGCAGGGTGTTCAGGACGCTGACTGCGTGGAAGTCCGGGATGTGCCGCGGCAGGCCCACGTGCCCGATCCGGATCTCCGACTGCGGCGACCCCGGCCGATCGACGAGCACCACCCGCGATCCGCCCTTCCTGGCAGTCGCCTCGGTTTGTGCGTGGAGCGACGGGCTGCCATTGCCGGTGAAACCCGCAAAGGCCTCGGTGACCTGGTCAACGACCTCGATGCCGGACAGATTCCCGGCGACGACCAGCGTCGCTCCCGCCGGATGGGTGAGCGACCGATGACGCTCGACGACGGCCTCGCGACTCAGCAGCGGCACGCTGTCCTCGATCCCGGCCAGCGGGCGGCGATACGCAGATCCGTCGGCGAAGATGGCTTCCGGGAAGACCCGTTCCGCGCGTCGTCGCGGATCGGCACGAGCCTGCTTGAGGTCGTTGATGCGCTCATCCCGCAGCCGATCGATCTCGTGCTCCGGAAAGCTCGGCTCCAGTGCCGCCTCCGCCAGCAGCTCCAGCGCGGGCACGAGGCGCGCCCGCGGCACCTCCACCGACACCACGAAGCTATCCCACCCGGCGTCGGCGGAGAGCTCCGAGCCCAGGCGCTCGGATGACTCGACCAGCTCGGTCGCATCGCGTTTGGCCGTGCCCTCCAGCAGGGCGCGCGCGGTGAGCACAGTGACCCCGCCGAGCTTCGGCGGTTCTCCGGCCGCCCCTCCCCCGGCGTCGCCGCGGATGATCAGCTGGGCGAGCAGCAGGGGTCTGCCGGGCACGTGCGCGGTGACCACGGTCATGCCGCTATCGAGGCGGTGGCGCTCGAACGGGGGGAAGTGGTACTCGCGGGGCGCAGCCGGGACCGGCCGTGTATCGAGAATGCCCAACGGGACCGCCTCGACGGGCGGAGCGGTGGGTGCCACCACGGCCTGGCCGGCAGCTGCCGTCTCGAGGACCTGCTCGAGCGCGGGTTCCTCGTCCTCCGCGAGCGGCTCCGGCGGAGTGTCGGTCATGAAACCGCGTGCCGGATCCTCGGCGTGCGGCTCATCGCCGCGGCGCTGCCCGGTCACGCGTCATCTCCCGGTGTTTCGGCGCCGTTTCCGTCGTCTCCCCGCGCATTCGCGCCGTCCCCACCGGATGGCGACTCGGCCGGCACATACGTGACAACCGCCCGGTTGTCGTCACGGAAGACCTGTGCCGCCGCGGAGCGGATGGCCTCGGCATCGACGGCCTTGTAGCGGGCCAGCTGCTCGTTGACGAGCTCCGGCCGATCGAAGTACGTGGCGTAATTGTTCAGCCGGTCGGCGACCTCCTCCACCCGGGAGAGTGCCGCGAACTCCGACGACTCGATCAGGGCCAGGGCGCGCGCCAGCTCGTCGTCAGTGACTGGCTCGGACGCCATGCGCTCGAGCTCCTCGAGGTAGGTGCGCTCGACCGTCGCCGCGTCGCTCTCCGGCCGCGCCGTGACCCAGCCCGCGTAGATGGAGTGGCCGCTCACCAGCGGCAGCGCGAACGCCGCCACGTCCTGCGCGATGCGCTCTTCCCGGACGAGCCGCTTGTAGAGCCTGCTGCCCCGGCCTCCCGCGAGGATCTGCGTGCCGAGGTCCAGCGCGTCGTACTCAGGCGTGCCGTAGGCCGGCATACGAAAGCCGAAATGCACGCGCACCAGCGGCACCGCGTCGGCGACAACAGAGCGGGTCTCCGCGCCGAGCACGTCGGGCGTCGGCGGGGGCACGAACGGCGCAATGTCGGGAATCGCCGGGATGGGACCGAAGAAGCGCTCGATCGCCGCGAACGTCGGCTCCTCGTCCACGTCCCCGACGACGGCGATGACCGCGTTGTTCGGCCCGTACCAGGCCTTGAAGAATGCGACCACGTCCTCCAGGCTCGCGGCGTCGAGGTCTGCAATCGAGCCGATTGGCGTGTGGTGGTACGGATGCCCTTCGGGAAAGACCGCGGCCATCAGCTTCTCGTAGAAGGATCCGTACGGGCGGTTGTCGTAGCTCTGGCGTTTCTCGTTCTTGACGACCTCGCGCTGGTTGTCCAGGTTCTCCTGGCTCAGGGCGTCGAGCAGGGTGGCCATGCGGTCGGCTTCGAGCCAGAGCCCGAGCTCCAGCTGATGCGACGGCAGCGTCTCGAAGTAGTTCGTTCGATCGAAGTACGTGGAGGCGTTGTTGACGCCGCCCGCGCCCTGCACGATGGCCATGTGCTCGGCCTTGCCCACGTGCCGCGAACCCTGGAACATGAAATGTTCGAAGAGGTGCGCGAAGCCGGTCTTGCCGGGCACCTCGTGCTTCGACCCAACCGCGTACCAGAGGTTGATCGCGACCACGGGGGCGAGTCGATCCGGCGCCACGATCACGCGCAGGCCGTTATCGAGCCTGCGTTGCGTGAACTGGACCGTCGGCTGGTCGGGGTCGCGCCCGGTTCCCCGGGCGGGCGCGCCTATGCCATCACCAGATCAGAGCGTGTACGTGCCGAGGATTGCGAACAGCGTGGCCCTGCGATATCTGCGCCGGCTCGGCATGCGTTCCTCACGTCTTCCCAGGGGAGCGTCCGCGTGACCACGATCATAGACTGCGACGGCGGCTTCGGTTGCATCGCAGCGGCCACTGCCACCCCTTGACATGCAGGCCTCACCAGTGTTAGAAATTCATCTAACAGACGTAAGCGGAGGAACACATCGAATGGCACGGGCGACAGCGGGGACTCGAAGGGCGCAGGACGCGGCTGCGACCATGCCCGAGCGGCGCGCGATCGTTCGCGATTTCACGCGCGGTGGGCGGCCCTACGAGGTCACCTTCGATACCCGCACTGCCTTCGACTTCCTCATCAGCCTGGAGATCGGCGACGCGGACGATCGCGACCTCGCGCCCCAGGACCACGCCTGGCTGAAGGAGGCACGCGCCGGCCTCACCGCCGAGCAACGGGCCGCGGTGTCGGACTGTTTCGGTGACGAGTCGATGACGGTCTTCCACGGACTCGCCGACACGCTGCTCGACCGCCCGGAGGTCCGCGACGCCTCGGCGGTGGTCCGGGCGGTCGAGCAGGCGGGCACTCGTGGTGTCACGCGCTCGATGCTCGTCGACAACCTCCAGGAGAAAGTCCCCGACGGCCTGATCGACCGGGCGATCGACGGCGACGCGGGCGCGATCGCGGAGCTCCAGCCCAGCCTCCACGAATATCATCGCGGCGAGTTTCTGAAGTTCCTGGCGAACGCCGAGGCCAACGTGGATCGCCTGACGGGCGCCCTCCAGACCTGGTTGCCGCTCTTCCAGCAGATCGAGGGCCGCGTCGCGGACCTCCAGGCTCGTGACGTCGCGTGGCGCTCCGACGATCGTGCCGCACTCGATGACGGCGCCCTGATCGAGAAGGTCACCGGAGGCCTGCGCTGGCTGCCGGACGCGCAGGTCAGCCGTGTGATCCTGTCTCCGAGCTACTTCAGCCGCCCGTTCAACTACGTGTACCAGGGCACGGATTGGCGGCTCTTCTGTTATCCGCTGTCCGACGACGTGCTCGAGCAGGTGGACAGCGGCACGCCGCCACCGTCGGTCGTTCGCCTCTACCGGGCGCTGGGCGACTCCACCCGGATGCGCGTTCTGAAGCTCCTGAGCGAGCGCGACTGGTACCTCACCGAGCTGGCAACCCAGCTGGAACTGTCCAAGCCCACCATGAAGCACCACCTCGCGCTGATGCGGGCCGCCGGCCTCGTCACCGTCACGGAAGAGGGATCGCTCACCTACTACAGCCTGCGCCGCGAGCGGCTAGAGGAAGCAGGCCTCGAGTTGCGTCGCTTCATCGGCTAGCGCTCCGTCCACGGCCCCCAACGTCCAATCGGCCGCCCGTCAGCGGCCTCGAGTTAGACAAAGCACTAACAGGAGGAATACGACGATGACGACCCAAGGCTCCCCATCCAGCCATTCGACACCCTTGAACCACTCCAAGGAGACCCCGATGAATCTCGACACCCTCGCCAGACTGGAGACCCAGGCACGAGAGGCGGAGATCCGCCATCACCTCGACGAGCGAACCCTCGAACGAGCGGCCGAGCGCCAGAACCATCGGACTGCCACTTCGGGCGCTGACGGCCCGGGCCTGCTGAGCCGGTTCATCGGCGGGCTGGCGGTCCCGAAATCGCCGAGCGCGCTGCCTGACCGGCTCAGCCCTCAGGCGCCGCGCACGACCTCGACCTCGGACACGGCTGCCGCGCCCGAAAGGACCTGAACGGCGAGGCCCTCCTCCGCGAGGTGCGGCAGCGAGCGGAGCATGAGCCGGTGCTGGCGCCGCACGACCGACGCCGGCACATGGCGGCCCGGCCGCGCCGCGTTCCATGACAGCGCCTGCTCCAGGTTCACGTCGAAGACGATCGCCACGGCCGGCTTTCCGTGACGGGCGGCAAGCTGCAGCAGCGGCTGGCGGGCCCAGTGCAGAACGTTCGTGGCGTCCACCACCGTCAGCAGCCCACGAGAGAGACGCTCCCCCACGCTGTGGTGCAGCAACCGGAACGCCGCATCCGTCACCGATTGGTCCGCCTCATCTCCCGAGACCGCCGCCCGGTACGCATCCGACGAGACCACCTCGCCCGGCGCAAAGTTGCGCCGCGCGAACGAGCTCTTGCCTGATCCCGCCGGGCCGACGAGCAGCACCAAGGCGCCCGCCGGGACGGAGATGAGCGCCCGTCCAGACCTCAAACTGCGGCGGCCGCCAGGGTCTCCGGAGTGCCGGCCAGCCACTCTTCGAGTGGCCGCACGTCGGTGAGGCGTTCGCGCAGCGCCGGATCCAGCGAGCGTGCCGCGGCCACGGCCGTGTCCACCGAGGTCAGGCACAGGATCCCCTCGGCCACGGCCGCATGGCGGATGGCAGCCGCGTCCCGCACCGGACCGGAGCGCGGCGACGGCGTGTTGATCACCAGTGAGACGCCGCCCGCGGCGATGAACTCGAGGATTCCGGGCAGCTCCCCGTCTTCCTCACCGAGACGTGCCACCTCGGTCACCGCGTGGCCGGCCGTGCGCAATGCCTCCGCCGTGCCGCGGGTTGCGGTGAAGCGATAGCCGGCCCGGCCAAGCGCCTCCGCGAGCTCCGGCAGGCGACCCTTGTCGCGGTCCGCGATGGAAACCAGCGCCACCGCGCCTTCCTCCCCCGCGACCGGCGGCCGCAGCGCCGCCGCGATGAGCGCCTTGGCGAGGGCGACGTCGTGGTCGCCGTGCATCCCGATGACCTCGCCGGTCGACTGCATGCCCGGGCCGAGGGACGGA
>JBBSGX010000121.1:0-7447 GCA_038253685.1 Candidatus Limnocylindrales bacterium
GCCACGCAGCAGTGCAACCTGGCTGGATGGGTCCGTGCTGGCCGCAATGGCGTCGCGCAGGATGGCGACTCGATTCTCTGCGGTGCCGGCACGGTCCTGGAGGAGCAGGTTCCAGCCGCCCAGCACGACGATGAGAAGGACAGCAGCCGCGGCCAGAGCGGTCTGCCACGGACTGCGGGCCATGCGGCGCTCGCGCACGGCGCTGATGGCGATCGGCGCATCCGGTGCGCCGGCACGGACCGAGGTCGGGCCACTCACCCTGGGCGCGGCGCTCTCCGGGGTCGGGGCACCTACCCCGGGCGCGGCACGCAACGCCATCGGCGCGATCTCCGCCTGGAGCGCGGGCAGCTGCTCCACGCCGGCCACGGCATCGAGCACGCGGGCACGCAGATCGGGCGGCGCGTCCAGCGGCTCGATGGTCTCGAACAGCGCGGGCACGATGCCGCCGAGCTCTGCGAAGGCGGCATGTGGCTCCGCACAGGTCGCGAGGTGCTCGCGGACCGCGTCTGCCTCACCTTCCTCGAGTGCGCCCAGCACATAAAGGCCGGCCAGCTCGTCGACCTCGGCGCAGGTGAGGCGCTGGGCGTCGCTCACGCGTCACCTCGCGCAGAGCCGAGACTGCCGAAGCGCTCCCCGCCGGTGCCGCCCCCGCCCGCATCGCCATCGATGTCAATCTCGAGCGAGCGGCGCAGCTGGAGAAGACCGTGGCGCACGCGGCTCTTGACCGTGCCGAGCGGCGTGGTCGTCTTCTCGGCGATCTCCTGCTGGGTCAGACCGGAGAAGTAGGCGAGCTCGATCGCCTCGCGCTGCACCGGTGAGAGCTCGCCCAGCGCATTGCGAACGGCCGCCGCGTCCAGGCGCCCGACGACCTCCGGCCAGATGTCGGGCAGGACGAGACCCGCCGGAGCGAGCTCCGGGTCAGGGATCTCCGAGGTCGGACGGCGACGCCGCACCGCATCCACCGCGCGGTGGTGCGTGATCGAGAGGATCCACGTCCGCGCACTGGCACGGCTGCTCGAGTAGCGGGCAGCGTTGCGCCAGATGCCCACGAATGCGTCCTGGACGACATCCTGGGCAAGCGCAGGATCACGCGTGATGCGATTGGCGAGTCCGTACATGAGTCCCTGGTAGCGGTCATACAGCGTCCCGATGGCCGTGCTTTCACCACGAGCAGCCCGATCGAGCAATGCCTCGTCGGTCGGCTCGAGCGTGGCTGGCTGGCGTGGGCCGGCGCCCGTCTGGGCCTCGCTCATCCGTGTATGCGCTCCAGGTGGTTCGATGGTTCACTCGCCACGAGAAACCTCAGCACGGCCTCGGCAACGTCCTCTGCGACGTCGTCGCGCGGCCGATTCGCATCGATCACTCGCCAGCGGCCCGGATCTGCGCCCGCAAGCTCGAGGTAGCCTCTGCGAACGCGTTCGTGGAAGGCCGCATCGTGGCGAGTCTCGTCTTCGAACCGGGTCAGGGAAGTCGGGTCGCCGCGACCTCGCCGCGCGAGGCCGACCGCCACCGGCGCATCAAGCAGGATCACCAGGTCGGGCCGCAGCCCTCCGGTGGCTCTTGATTCCAGGTCACGCAGCATGGCGAGGTCCACGCCGCTGCCATAGCCCTGATAGGCAAGCGTCGAGTCGGCAAAGCGATCGCACACGACCACTTCTCCGCGGGCCATTGCCGGCCGGATCACTTCCCGCACGAGCTGGCTGCGCGCGGCATTGAACAGGAATGCATCCGTCTCCGGGGCGCGAGCGACGCTCGCGGGGTCGAGGAGGATGCCTCGGACCAGCTCACCGAGACGCGTTCCGCCCGGCTCGCGGGTCAGCAGCACCGAATGCCCCTCCGCACTCAGCCGAGTCGCCAGGCGCTCCGCGACGCTGGACTTGCCTGCGCCATCCGGTCCCTCGAAAGCGATGAACCGGGCTCCGCCCCTCGCTGCCTCCACGGGCGAAGTCTACGCGCCGGGCGTGGGCGGCCAGCGTTGTGTGAGCGTTCATTCCCATCGCAAATGCTCGCATCTACCCGCATCCATTGATCTGCGAGGGCCTGACGCCCGTAGTCGAGTACGTGCGCAACAACCGGTCGCCTGGGAACGGCTCGGTTGGCCAGAGGAAGGTTCTCGCCCAGGAGAGGGAAAGGAGCGACGCCAAAGGGAGTCTTCGTGCCCAGGGGACGCTTTCATCAACGTAGAGAGGATCACCAGTCTCATGTCTCTCAAGCGCTCGATCGCAACGGCCGGCGCAGTCGGCCTGTTCGCGATCACCTCGCTGGGGGCAACGGCGTTCGCGTCGAGCCACCGCGAAGCACCGCTCATCGCCAAGGACCCGGCTGCCGACAACACGGACCTGTACGCGTTCGTGCCCCTCGACAAGCCGAACATGGTCACGATCATCGCCAACTACACCGGCCTCCAGGAACCTGCCGGCGGGCCAAACTTCTACTCGTTCGACCCTGACGTCCTGTACTGGATCAAGGTCGACAACAACGGCGACGGCCTCCCGGACGTCGAGTACGACTTCACGTTCCAGACGAACGTGGCGAACCCGGGAAGCTTCCTCTACAGCGGATACGGCCCGATCCCGGCTGTAGCCGCGAACGTGACGCAGAAGTACACGGTCACGCGCAACGCGCTCAACATCGGGAGCAACCTGAAGGTCCCGCCTCCGAACATCGGGCCCCGCACCACGCCCACGTACTGGAAGACCGCCAAGCATGGCGTCCATTCCCTTTCGGGCACCAACGGCAAGGTATTCGCAGGCCAGCGTGACGATCCGTTCTTCATCGACCTTGGAGCGATCTTCGACCTCGGCGGCCTCCGACCGTTCAACCAGGCCCATCTCATCCCGCTGCCGAAGGACAAGGGCCAGGACACCCTTTCGGGTTACAACGTCAACAGCATCGCGATCCAGGTTCCCAAGACCAAGCTGACCAGCGACGGCATGTCGGTCTCCGGGCCGGGCGCCTCCAACGCGGTCGTCGGCGTCTGGGCCGGCGCGAGCCGCCATGCCACCACCGTTCTGGCCGGCGGCACATCGACCCCCTCCGGGCCATGGGTCCAGGTCTCTCGCCTGGGCAATCCGCTCATCAACGAGTTCCTCATCGGTCTCGGCAAGAAAGATGAGTGGAACTCCGACCAGCCGGTGAATGACAGCGACTACATGAGCCGCTACACGGACCCGGAGCTGGCGGCGATCATCAACGTCATCTACCCGTCGCTTCCGAATACCCGGGAGCACAATCGTTCGGACCTCGTGCTCATCCTCGGGCAGGGAGTCCCGAGCCTCAACGCCACCAACAGTGGCAGCACGCTCTACGACTACCTGCGCCTGAACATGGGCGTCCCGCCCTCCGCGCATCCCGCGCGAATGGGCGTGATGGCCGGTGATCTGGCCGGCTTCCCGAATGGCCGTCGCCTCGGCGACGACGTTGTGGACATCGAGCTACGGGCCATCGCCGATGGCTACGGCAAGTTCCTCCACAAGAATTTCGGACTGCCGAACCACAGCCCCAATAACATGATCGGCGATGGTTGCAATGCCAACGACCGACCATGGCGGAACGTGTTTCCGTACGAGGGCAGGCCCTGGCAGGGATACACCGGTGGTAACTCCCGGGTGTCCCCCTGCGTACAGCAGGTCCACCCCGAGAGCACCGCGACCTCGCATGCAGCATCGTCCTCCGCGCTCAGCTCTCTGAACCGGCTGGCAATGCAGCAGGCGGATCGTCGCTTCGTCGGCTTCGGCCGATTCAGCGCCGCCTGACAATCGGCACTCGCTGATCGCATGAACCGGGGGCGGGGCATCCATTCGCGCAGTCGATGCTGCCAACAGAATGCCTGCCCTGCCCCCGGCATCAACTCGAACAGGGACGCCAGATGAACCGTTTCACTCCTAAACCCAGAGCCACGAACCGCGCTCAGATGCTGGTGCTGGGTGTCATCGCCCTCCTGGCCGCCGTGCTGGTCGTCACGCTGCTGTCGGCGGGAACCTCGGGCCTTGGCAGCGCTGGGCCAAGCGCGTCAGCGCCGCCGGCGACAGCCGCCCTCCCCACGCCCGCGGCGACCTCCAGGGCCACGGCATCGTCGCCGACAAGTCCGACGCCCACCGCCGCGGCGATCGCCTCGCCCGCGCAGCTGAGTGGCTCACCCGACCCGGTTCCCGGCGATGCGACCGAGACGAAGATCCGGAGTTACACCGAGAGACTCAAGACCAACCCGAACGACCACGACACGCTGCTCCTGCTGGGGCTCGCCTACTACCAGCATGCGCGAGAGACTGCCGATCCCAGCGACTATGGCCGCGCCCGACAGGCCTTCGACCGACTCATCGCGATGGATCCGAATGACGTCGAGGCGCTCATCGGTGAAGGCACCATCTCTCTGGCGCGGCACGACTTCGCCGGAGCCCTTGCGATCGGCCAGAAGGCACTGGCGCTGGACAGCCACATCGCGCGTATCTACGGAGTGGTAGGCGACGCACAGGTCGAGCTGGGCCGCTACGACGAAGCGGTCCAGAGCGTCCAGAGCATGGTCAATACGCGCCCAGACCTCAGCTCATACAGCCGGGTGTCGTACCAGCGCGAGCTGCACGGACAGCTCGACGGCGCCATCAGCGCGATGGAGAGCGCGGTCCAGTCCGGGGGACCGGCGACCGAGAACACCGAGTATGTGCGCGTGATCCTCGGCAACCTGTGGTTCCTCAAGGGTGACCTGGCAAAGTCCGAGGCTTCGTACGAGTCTTCGCTCGTGCATTCACGCGACTACGTCTTCGCCCTCGCCGGCGTGGCTCGCGTCAAGAGTGCGAATGGTGACCTGGCCGGAGCCATAGACCTCTATCAGCAGGCGGCCGATCGGGTGCCGTTTCCCGAGTTCTTGATCGCCCTGGGCGAGGCGCAGGAAGCCGCCGGCCGCACGGATGACTCCGCTCGCACCTACCGGCTGGTCCGTCAGATCGAGGCACTCTTCAAGGCCAACGGCGTCAACACTGACCTGGACCTCGCCCTATTCGAGGCCGACCACGGCGATCCCGGTACGGCACTGGAGCTCGCACGCGCCGCGTACGCGGCGACGCCGAACGTCAAGGCGGCCGATGCGCTCGCCTGGGCCCTCTACAAGAACGGCCAGCTGCGGGAGGCGCGCCAGCGAGCCGAGGAGTCGCTGCGGCTCGGTTCGCTGGAGCCGTCCTATCAGTACCACGCCGGCATGATCGCGAAGGCGCAGGGCGACGACGCCTGGGCGCGATTCTGGCTCGGTGAGAGCGTGGCCGCCAATCCTGCCTGGTCGCCGCTCCACGCTCCCCGAGCCGCTGCGGCGCTTGCCGAGCTGGGGCCGGGTCCGGTGGCGAGTGCCGTGCCGTCGGGGAGTCTCGCGCCATGACAACGACCAAAGACATTTCGCGCCGCCGTCGCGTGCGGTCCATCGCTGCGCTTGGCTTGATGGGGATGCTCCTCCTGCCGGCCGTGGCGAGCGCGCATCCGCTCGGCAACTTCACGATCAACCACTACGACGGCCTCCGCGTCGCGCCGTCACGCATTCTCATCGACCATGTGCTGGACATGGCCGAGATCCCGACCTTCTCCGAACGCGCGGACATGGACACCAATGGGGACCTCGCCGTCTCCGACGCGGAGGCCGCAGCATACGAAGCCGCTCGCTGCGACTTGACGCGCGATTCTCTGGACTTTGAGATCGACGGTAGGCGGCTGGGCCTCGATGTTCTCGAGACAGGCTTGAGTTTCCCGCCCGGCCAGGGCGCGGTTACGCTCCGCCTCGTCTGCGTCTACGCCGCGACGCTGGCTCAGCCGCTGTCAAGGGCCGGCGCATCGCTGACATTTGCTGACACCTCCTTTGCCGTGCGACGCGGCTGGCGCGAGATCGTCGTGGCCGGCGACGGAACGACAATCACCGGCTCAGACGCGCTGGCATCGGGCCTGTCCGAGCGCCTGACGCACTACCCGACCGATCTGCTCTCAACGCCCAGCGACCAGCGGAGCGCAAGCTGGATCGCGATCTCGGGCGGCCCGGCGTTGCCTCCACTCGACGTTCCCGATGCAAGACCTGTCGGTTCGGTCAATGGCCCAACCCCGGCCCCGACTACCGCTGGCTCGCCTGTCGCGGGTCAGGCTCTTGCCGGTCCAGTGGCGACGACGGCGCCGGCACAGGCTGCTGTTCCCGGCGGCGTCACTGACCTCGGCGGAGACGTGATGGCGATCTTCGGCGCTCGTGATCTCACGCTGCCGGTCATCGCGCTGTCACTGCTCGTGGCCGCCGGCCTGGGCGCCCTCCACGCCGTCTCTCCGGGGCACGGCAAGACGGTCATGGCCGCCTACCTGGTCGGGTCTCGCGGGAATGCGCGTCACGCGCTCGGTCTGGGGCTCACCGTCACGGTGTCGCACACGATCGGCGTCCTCGCACTGGGCGTGGTCAGTCTCTCGTTCGCCTCGTTGCTCCCGCCCGAGCGCCTGTATCCGATCCTCGGGGTGGTATCCGGCGTCATCGTCGTCGGGATCGGTCTGTGGCTCATCTTCGGTCGGATCCGGGTGATCAGGCGCGAACGAGCTGAGGCCCGGAGTCTCGCAAAGGCTCGCGAGCTCGAGGGCGGACACATTCACGATCATGAGTTGGCCCACGAGCACGGCGGCGAGCACGAGCACCAGATCCAGCACGAGCACGAACACCCCCACGAGCACACGTTCGGGCGCGAGCACCCACGCGAGCACGAGCGCAGCCAGTCGATCGACCGGGTCTCAGCGAGCTCGGACGCGACCAGCGACGACGGCGGTCATGGGCACGGCCACGATGGTGCGGACGATGCCGGGTGGCACAGCCACGGTGGGCAGCGCCATACGCATCTGCCTCCGCGCGGCACGGCCCTGAGCTGGCGCGGGCTCTTCGCCCTGGGGCTGGCAGGCGGCATGGTGCCGTCGGTTTCGGCGCTGATCCTGTTGCTCGGCTCGATCTCGCTCGGGCGGCCGGCCTACGGGATCGCGCTGACCGTCGCGTTCGGCGTCGGCATGGCGATCGTGCTGGTGGGCGTCGGAATGGCGCTCGTCTATGCCCGCGGACTGCTCGAGCGCTTCCCCGCCGGGGGCCGTGGCCGACGACTCGGCCGCATCCTCCCGACGGTAACCGCCTTCGTGGTCCTCGCGGCCGGCCTTCTGATCACGACCCAGGCGCTCATGACGCTGCGTTGAGGCTCACAGGAACGCAGGAGGTCATGATTTCGCGAGACCAATGGTTACTGTCGCCATCTCTCGTTGGCACGTCGGCAGTGCGTGTCAGCGACGGCGCGTGAGGGTGCTCGCGATGGAGGACCTGAATGCCGAGCGCGCCGAAGATGCGGTTCCATCGACCCAGGTCGAGAGCGCGCCGTGCGCCCTTCGGGAGTCGATGTGGCATGCATGAGCTCTGTGTCCGCAGCACTGATGCCGAGACGGGCAGCCGGACCTCAGGCAA
>JBBSGX010000122.1:0-7320 GCA_038253685.1 Candidatus Limnocylindrales bacterium
ATGGTCTGTTCTCCTCTGCCTACGCAGGCACACCCTCGTAGGCCTCGCGCAGCGTCGCGACGTCGATCTTCGTCATCTCGTGCATCGCCTTCATGGCCCGGGCCGCGCCCTCGCGATCGGAGCCCCGAAGCATCTCGTTCAATTGCCTCGGAATGACCTGCCACGACACGCCGAAGCGATCCTTCAGCCAGCCGCAGACGCTCGGCTCGCCACCGTTGGCGGTGAGGGCCTCACAGTAGCGATCGACTTCGGCCTGGTCCTGGCAGTCGATGGTGAACGACACGGCATCGTTGAACTGGTGCCCCGGGCCGCCGTTCAGGCCGATGAACTTCTCTCCGGCGAGCGTGAAGTCGACGGTGAGCACGGCTCCCTTCGGAGTGCTGGGATTCGCAGCCGGGGCGCGGAACACCGAGTCGATCCGGCTTTCAGGGAAGAGCGAGGTGTAGAGCTTGGCGGTTTCCTCCCTTCGCCATCGAACCACAGGCAGGGTGCGATTTTGGACATGGCGCGTTCTCCTGGGCCGTTGGGGTCTCCTGTTCACCCTACCGCCCATCGGCGAGGCTTGCCGTCGGCTGAGGCTGAGGCTTCGTCCCCGAGGCGCTGGGATGGAGCTCCCGGGAGTCGGCAACCCCGCGACGCTCCTCCTGGCGGCGCGTCTCAACGACACCTCGTTCGAGCTCCTCATGACCGGCGCACCGGACAACAGCGTCAAGGTCGCCTGGTTCGTCATCAACTGACCGGAAACCCAAGGCGGAGGTGTCGCGGAGCGCATCTCGATCGACGGCGCGACCGCGGACGGCACGGCGATCAAGGCCCCATCGGATGCGGTCCCGTCGACCGTCGCTGAGAGGCCCGTGCTCCGCGACCAGGGCGGAGGGTTGACGGTCCCTCCCCTGCGGACCATCGTGGTCGCCGCACGCATCAGGAGGTCCATCCCATGCCCGCCGACAAATCGCTCCCCGGGACACTCAAGCGATCGCCAAGGAAAGCCCAGGAGACCTGGCTCAAGACGCACGACAGTGCCGTCGAGCAGTACGGCGACGGCGAACGTGCCCACCGGACGGCATTCAAGTCGCTCAAGCACTCCTTCGAGAAGGTCGACGACCATTGGGAGCGCAAGGAGGAGAAAGGCCCGTCCGACCCGCGCTCGACGCATCGAGGAAAGGCGGCCCGCGATGGCCAGGGTGAGGCGCTCGGGGGCGTCGACTTCTACGGCCACACCAGGGCCGAGCTCTACGATCGCGCCAGGGAGCTCGACGTCGCCGGGCGTTCGAAGATGGACAAGCTCGAGCTCGCTCGCGCGATCGGCCGCAAGCAGGGCTAGGAGTCAGTCGCTGCCTCCTGAAGTGCCCGCGGTGACCGTGCCTGCCGGTACGACACTCCCTCGACAAGGTGCCCGGCGACGCCATCGGCGTCTATACGGGCTGGACAGCTGTCACTCCCTGACGCTGAACGTGCGCGGGAGCAGCGCCCCTCAACCGGGCCCTCCGGTCGCCTGGTGCGTCCCGCGGTCCCGGTTCTTCTTACCCGTCCGGCCTGGTGGCCAGCGACTCGAGGTAGCGGAACGCGCTTGCAATATCGACGAGTGGGTCGTGTGGCTCGTCCTGTTCTGCGATGTACCACTCGGCGCCCGCGGCCCGGGCAGCCTCGATGATCTCGGGGAACGGCAGGTTCCCCTCCCCGACCGGGGCGTCATGTGGCTCCGGGCCGGGTGCGCGGTCCTTCATGTGGACCAACCGGACGCGGTCGGCCGTGGAGCGAATCTCGGCCACCGGATCCCGGCCGCCGACGGCTGCCCAGTAGACGTCCAGCTCGAGGTCCACCTCGGGCGGGAGCTCGGCGAGCAGCACGTCCCAGACGGTGGTCCCGCCGAGTGGGCCGAATTCGAAGGAATGGTTGTGATAGCCGAGCCGGATGCCGTGTTCCGCGAATCTCCGGGCGAACCCGCCGAGCTCGCCTGCGAAGTGACGCACGTCGTCGGGCGAACGCCGGTCGCTCTCGGGAATCCACGGCACGATCACCCGCGGACAGTTCAGTTCCGCCAGCCGATCCGCGACCGCACCCGCGTCGGCGCGGAGGCCTTCAACGCTCTCGTGCGATGCGACGATCTGGAGCCCCGCGTGGCCGAGCAGCCGCGCGAGCTCGCCCGGAGCCGTCTCCGGCAACCCAGCGAGCTCGACTGCCCGATACCCCGCCGCGGCGACGGCATGCAGCGTTCCCGGCAGGTCGGCTGCGGCGAGTCGGCGAAGGGTGTACAGCTGAAGCGCAATCTGATCGAGTCGCATCCGGTCACGATAGGTCATCGAACGCCGGGCGGTGGGCCTTTCCTAGTAATGCCCTGATGCCGTAGCCTGTCGGGCCATGAAGCCCCTTGGCCTCGGGATCGTCGGAACCGGGAACATCGCCGGCGGGTATGCGCGGGACGCGCTGACCCATCCCGAGATCCGGCTCGTGGCTGCCACGGACCTGGATCCGGGGCGGGCGGTTGCATTCGCGGAGGCGCATGCATGCCGCGCCGACGCCTCGCTCGACGACCTCCTGGCCGACGACGAGGTCGAGATCGTCGTCAACCTGACCGTTCACCAGGCCCACTACGAGGTCACGAAGCGTGCACTCGAGGCCGGCCGGCACGTCTACAGCGAGAAACCGCTCGCGCTGCGTTCGAGCGAGGCGCACGAGCTCGTCGAGCTTGCGGCAGCGCGGGGACTCCGTCTCGGTTGCTCGCCGTCGACCTTCCTGGGCGAAGCCCAGCAGACAGCCGCGGCGTTGATCCGGAGCGGCCGCCTCGGGACTGTGCGCGCGATCTACTCCGAGGTCAACTGGGGTCGAATCGAGGCGTGGCACCCGGCGCCGGCCCCGTTCTTCGAGGTCGGCGTGCTGGTCGACGTCGGGGTGTATCCGCTGACCCTGGTAACGACGATGGTCGGCCCGGCACGCTCGGTCCGCGCATGGGGCTGGGATCTGAAACCGGACCGCGTGACAATCGACGGCACCCCGTTCCGGATCGGCAGTCCGGACCTCATCGTGGCGGCGATCGAGCTCGACGGCGGCGCCGTCGTCCGGCTCACCGGGAGCTTCTACGTCGGCAGTCCCGCAAGGCTGCGCGGCAGCCTCGAATTTCACGGCGACGAGGCGTCGCTGGCGCTCGGCAGCTTCCAGGACTTCGACGCGAGCGTCGAGGTCGGCGCATACGGCGAGAGTTACGAGCCCGTTGCCCACGTTCGGCCCGCATTTCACGGGACGGCGTGGGCACGCGGCGTGGCGGAGCTGGCGAACGCGATCGCCGAGGGTCGACCGCCTCGTGCGAGCGCCGAGCAGGCCGCCCACGTTGTCGATATTCTCGAAGCGGCCGCCTCATCCATGACCGATGGTGGACGGCGGATCGAGGTCTCCTCGACGTTCGCAGCGCCCGCGCTCATGCCGTGGGCGCAGGACATGTCGATTTCGGCGCCGCCTGCTTCGACATCGGAGTAAGGGCCGCAAACAACGCGCCAATCAGGAACCGGGGAGCGAGATGACCGACCGTGAACCGACCGAAGTGACCAATCTGGACGGCTACGGCTTCCCGGCGCTGCCCTGGAGCAGGCCGCACGACCTCCTCGCAAGCGGGTCGCTTGGACCCGACGTCCCATTCTTCCTCGGGACGTCCGGACCGGACGGCCGACCGCATGCCGCTGGCATCGGTGCGGTCTGGTTCGAGGGCGATCTTTATTTCACGAGCGGTCCCGGCACGCGAAAGGCGCGCAACCTCGCGGCGTACCCGGCCAGCACGATTTCGGCGAGGCTGGAGGGCATCGATCTCGTGCTGGAGGGCAAGGCGACACGAGTCACTGATGCCGCGACGCTCGAGCGGCTGGCTGCCCTGTACCGGGCAGGGGGTGGCCCGCGGAGGTGGCGCGCGACGCGTTCACGGCTCCGTTCAGCGCCCCAGCGCGGGACCGCCCCCATGGCACCTCTTCCGCTTCAGGTTCGACACGGCCATCGGCGTCGCCACTGCGGAGCCGAACGGCGCGACACGCTGGCGATTCAGAAGCTGACGGTGCTACGGCACCTCAGGTGCCCCCGAAGAGGTATCGGTCCAGGAACGCGTTCCGGAACTTGCCGCCAGGGTCATGGCGCGTCAGGAGATCCTGGAACGCCGGCAGCTTCTCGTACGAGGCCTGGACGACGTCGGGCGGCATCGTGAACACCTTGCCCCAGTGCGGGCGAGGATCGAACGGCGCGAGCGCCTCCTCGACGATCGGGAGAACCTGGCGCACCGCGTCCCAGTCAGGGATCCACGTGAAGTGGAACGCGGCCGAGGCTCGACCATAGGCCGTGCTCATCCACAGGTCGTCGGCAGCGACGGTCCGCACCTCGGCAACCTGGAGAACCGGTTGAACCCGGCCGCGGATCGCGTCGATGGCAAGCAGCGCGTCGACGGCGTAATCCCGCGGGATGAGGTACTCGCTCTGGATCTCGGCGCCGCTGCTCGGCATGTGGTCCATCCTGAAATGCGGAATCCGCTCGTGCCACGGGCCGGGGACGCCAAGCTGCGGCGTGCATGCGTCAGCGGGCATCCGTCGGATCGGGTGAATCGTGACCGTCGCCCTGCTCGCGCCGAACAGGTCCGGCGGAGGCCCCAACATGTCGCCGTCGCGGACAAGGCTCTTGAGCCACACCTGTTCGAGGGTGGGTCCCTTCCATTCGCTGAACAGGCTCACGCTGTCGGCGCTCGCGGTGATCTCGTCGAAGTGGTGCACGGCCTTGGCGAGGGGAAGGTCCTCGTAGATGTCCTGTCGCACCTGGAACGCCGGCTGAAGGTCGAGCGTGAGGGACGTGACGACGCCCAATCCGCCGAGTGAGACCACGGCGCCGTTGAACTCGTCCGTGTCGCGATTGCGAGCGAAGCGGACGACCTTGCCGTCGGCCGTGACCACCTCCAGCGCCGACACTGCGGTCGCCAGGTTGCCGCTGCGGTCGCCCGATCCGTGGGTCGCGGTCGCACAGGCACCGGCGACGGAGATGTGCGGCAACGACGCGAGATTGTGCAGCGCGAATCCAGCGCTATCGAGTTGAACGCAGAGCTCGCCGTATCGCACGCCCCCATCCACCGTGACCGTCCCAGCCGCGCGGTCCAGCTCGAAGACTCGAGGCATCCGGGCCAGGGAGAGGAGCTCACCGGTGCTGTCGGCGATCCCGTTGAACGAGTGGCGGGAGCCGAGGACCCTGATGGACGAGGCGCCCATCACGATTTCCTGGAGCTGCTCGATCGACTCGGGCTCGTGGAGGCGCGCGGCGGCGTAGACGAGATTGCCCGCCCAGTTGGTGAGCGTTTGCCTCCCGTTCGTGCTCGTCAGGCTCATGCCTTCGCGGCCGTCGCCTCGATTTCGATCAGGTAATCCACGGAGGCGAGGCGGCTGATCACGACCAGCGTCGATGCCGGCCGGTGGTCGCCGAGCATCCGCTGGCGCACTGCGCGTACTGCTCCGATATCAGTCGCATGCATCACGAAGGTCGTGACTTTGACGAGGTCCTCGACCGCCATGCCCGCTGCTTCGAGGATTCGCAGGATGTTGTTCCAGGCGGCCTCCGTCTGGGCCTCGATGCCCGACGCCGTGCTCCCGTCAGGCAGAATGCCCACCTGTCCCGAGATGTAGAGCGTGCGCGCACCCGCTGCGACCTCGATCGCGTGGCTGTATGCGCCGACGGGTGGGGCCACGCCGGCCGGTTCGTGGATCTTGTTCACGTACCACTCCCGTCAGGCCCGCCGGGGGCAATGCTGCAACGGTCTCCGGCTCCGACGCGGGCAACGGTAGCATGCGCCGGAGCGTGCGAGTCAGGCTCCGGCTGATCTGACCCATCCCTCCCGCTCCCCGAGCGCCTCCCGCTCCCGTGCGCCTCGGTCGCACGCTGGCCGGAAGTGCCCCACGGGCCATCAGCGGCCTCTGTTCCAGCCATACCGGCTCTTTTCGGGCTCCCGCCACGTCCAGCGGGCGAACGGCCGCCAGCACCCAATGCGTCTGGTGGCGCAGCCCAGGGGGGACTGACCTCCGCCGACGGATGGCGACGCCCGATCCATCCCGAAGGCGCCAGCCAGTCTCGCGATACCCCGGCGTAAGCAGGGTTCAGCTCACTAGCGGGGCACTCGTCCAGGGTCGCGGTCACGAGTTAGCCATGGTCAGGCATGGCCTCGTACGCTTCGGTGCTGACGAGCCGCTCGGGCACCTCGATCTCGCGATACGCGCCTGAGACCGCGTATTCCTGCCCGTCCCGGGCCCTACGCCGAGCGCCGCCCGGCCGCAGGTCGATCTCACATACGGTCGTCGTCAGCGAGCGGAGGCCGTGCCAGAGATGTTGTCAACCCCTGTTCATCAGGAAGTCGCGAAGTGGTCCGTAGCATTGACGAGCGCCCGCGTCATTCCCGGCTCGTCGGATGCGTGACCGGAGTCATCGACGACCACGAGCTCTGCCCCGGGCCAGACCTGCTTCATCTCCCAGGCCGCCAAGAGCGGGCTTCCAAGGTCGAGACGCCCGTGGACCATGGTCCCGGGAATGTTCGCGAGCACACTGGCATCCCGAAGGACCTGCCCCTCCTCGAGCCAGCAGTCGTGCCGGAAGTAGTGCGTCACCACGCGCGCGAACACCATCCGGTAGCGGTGGGCGGCGAACCGGCCGGACAGCGGTGGGCCCGGCCGTAGGGTCAGATAGGACATCTCCCACGTGACCCCCGCGTCGGCGGCGGTCTGCCGCACTTCGGGATCTGGATCGTTCAGCAACCTCGCGTACGCCTCCACGAGGTCGCCATCGCGTTCGGCGGCAGGAACCACCGCCCGGAACCGCTCCCATTGCTCCGGGAAGAATCGTGCCACGCCATCGCGGGCATACATCCAGTCGATCTCCTGGCGCCGCCCGCTGGTGACGCTGCCGATGACCAGCCCGGACACCCGATCGGGATGCTTCTCCGCGTACAGGAAGGCCAGCGTTGCGCCCCCGACCCTCCGAAGACCAGCCATCGATCGATGCCCAGGTGCGTGCGAAGCAGCTCGATGTCCGCCAGCAGGTGCCAGGTCGTATTGGTCGACAGGTCCGTATCGGGGTCGCTGGCGTGGGGTGTGCTCCTGCCGCTGCCCCGCTGGTCGAACAGGACGATGCGGTAGGCGTCGGGGTCGAAGAACCTCCGGGAAAACGGCGAGGCCACCGAGCCGGGGCCGCCATGGAAGACCACGGCCGGTTTACCCTCCGGATTACCGCATTCCTCCCAGTAGACGAGGTTGCCGTCTCCGACGGCCAGCATGCCGTGCTCGTTCGAGTCGATTTCGGGATACAGGCCACCGGCTG
>JBBSGX010000123.1:0-7312 GCA_038253685.1 Candidatus Limnocylindrales bacterium
ATCCACTCCTTGGCGCTATCGAAGCGGGGCTGGTGGATCAGCGTGAACTGCAGCGTGTCGGGGTGTTTTGGGGCTTCCCAGTAACTGACACGGGTCTGGGAACCTCCGGCAAAACAGACCTGAATGAAGCCGCGCCCCGTGACACTGGCGGGGGCGATGTGAACGGTCGTCACATCTTTCATCGGCACGACCCACTCGCCGGCGCGGCAGAGCACCCCGCCCGGCCCACGCCGGGTGAGCGAGACAGACTCGGGCGTAACTTCGATCCGCCCGTCCAGGCCCTCGAATGTGTACTGGGTCTCGGCGGCCAGCCGGGCCGGCGGCGTCACCGGCGAGACCCGGGGCGCGGGCTCGGACGATGGTTGGGGCTCTGGCTCGACCTCGGACGCGGGCACGGGCGCCTCGCTGGGTTCGGGCGGGGTGATGGCCTCGGGTGCGGCCACGAGCGTCTCGAGCGGTTCGCGGGAGGAGATGGCCTCGGATGCCGGCTCGGGCGCCGTTTCCGGCGTCGCGATGGGAATGGGCGCAGCGGTAGTCTCCGGGGCTGGCTCGAGCTCGACCGCCCGGGCTGGCTCGAGCTCGACCGTCCGCGCGGGCTCGGGCGCCGGCTCGAGGTCGATCGCGTCCGGCTCGGCCTCTATCGCCGCGAGGGGCGCCGGCGGTTTCGTTGCTTCGAGCGTGGAGGCGGCGCCGTTTGGCGCGCGATTGAGGTGGAAGAGGACGCCGTCCGGCGATCGCATGTAGAGCACGGGCGTGCCCCACTCGACCGTCCCGCTGATCGAGAGCCGAACGGCTTTGCGTGCTTCCGACACCGCCGCATCCAGCGGCATCTCGTCCGCGACGGCCTCGTAGAAGGTTCTCGCGAACTCGATGGCGGCGCGGTCGGTGATCTCGTACTGCATGGCCACCACGGCCGGCAGGCCGCGGCGCACGAGGGTTGCCGCCGTTCCCGAGAAGATGTCGCTCTTGCCGCCCTTTGCCCCTTCACAGGCATTCAGCAATGCCAGTCGCAGGGACGGGTGATCCGCGAGGAGCAGCCCAAGCTGCGTGGCGCTGAGCTCCTCGGTCTCGCCCGTTTCACCGACGAGGGCGATCGTGCCCTCTTCCATCATCGCGTCGAAGCGCCCGTGCCCGACGAAGTGGAAGATATGCCAGGATCCGCGCCGCATCGCGCGCTGGAGGTCCTGCCAGCCGCCCCCGTCGAGCCATTTCAGGTCAACCATACCGTCAGCCTGAAGGGCCGCCACGGCACGCTCGACGCGCTGCCGTTCGCGCTCCACGTTGAGCGGCGGCAGGTCCGAAGGGCTGGCGATCATGCCGAGGATGCGGATGGGCGGCGTGACACGGAGCGGCTGCGTGACGCTCTCCGTGTCGATGTAGCGAACGACCGGGGAGTACCGCGAGAGCGCCACGAATTCGCCTTTGCCGCGGTCGAACAGGAACTCCCAGGGGAGCACGGCGAGTGCCGGATCCTCGAGCCGCATCTTGATGCGCAAGCCTTTGTCCTGGACCTGTGCCTCGCGGCGGCTCAGCTCGTAGCAGGTGCGGATGTTGCCGGACAGGAGCGCCTCGTAAAGGGCCGTGCCGAACTCCTCGACGGCGCCCTCGGACGGGGAGCTGATGCGGCGGCGCGTGCCGGAGGTGGCGAGCAGCGCGTTCTGGAGGCGCAGCAGGTAGTTCTCGAGCTCGATCTCGTCGAACGGAAAGCGCATGCTGCCTTCACGCTCGCCTGCCGGTGAATGCAGCACCCTCACCGGAAAGTTGCGGCCCTTTCCGTGCCCGATCTCGATCTCGAAGTCCAGGTATTCCACGGGACCTCAACCCACCCTCCTGGTCGACCCTCAACCCTCGACGGCTGAGCGTAGCGCCCCACGCTTGGCTCGTCCAGAGGCGGCGCCCTATCCTTCACGAAATGAACAATCGGGCAGCGCAACTCCGGCGGGCAGTGTGGCTGTCGGCGATCAGCATTGGGTGGAACGGCGTCGCGGGGTCCATCGCGGTCTACGCTGCGCTGGTAACGGAAAGCCTGTCCCTCCTGGGGTTCGGGGCGGACGCCGTGATCGATTCCGCAGCGTCGGTGGCGTTGATCTGGCGCTTCCACGTGGAGACCCGCCAGCCAGAACGGGCAGCCAACGTCGAGCACGTGGCCGAGCGCGTGGTCGGAGCCGCCCTCGTCGCGTTGGCCGTCTACCTCGTTGTCGCCTCACTGCGATCGCTCGTTGCGGGTTCACATCCAGAAGGGTCATTCTTGAGCGCCGCGCTCCTGCTGGCTTCCGCGGTCTTTCTGCCGCCGCTTGCGCTTGCCAAGTATCGGGTTGCGAGGGACCTTGGCAGCGGTGCGCTGAGGGCGGACAGCCTCCTTACGGCAGTGGCTGCCCTGCTCGCCTTGATCAGCCTCGTCAGCCTCGGCGCCTCGGAGGCGTTCGGGTTCTGGTGGGCCGATGCCGCCGCAGCGTTGATCGTGGCGGTGATCGTGCTGCGCGAGGGGTGGAGCAGCCTGGCGTTGTCGCGGGGCTAGCCTGCGGATTCGGGATCGAAGCCCGCAGCCCGGAAGGCGACATCGCCGTCGATCAGGGTCGCGAGCGGGCGAATAGCAGCCAGGTCGGCGGCGGAGGTGCCCGGCGCGAGCAGGCCAGCAGCGGGCAAGACCAGCAGGTCCGCACGGGCGCCGGGAGTGAGGTGGCCCTCATCGCTGACGCCGAGGGATTGCGCAGGATCGAGGCACGCAGCGCGCAAAGCCCGCCAGACGGGCAGCGCCTGGTCGGCGTTGAGTGGCGCCTCCCCCAGCCGCCAGTGCGGATCCGAGCGACTCACCGCGGCCCCAAGGCCGCGCCACGGATCCGGCGTTTCGACCGGTGCGTCGGTGCCGAACGGAATGAGGGCCCCGGCGGCGTCCAGGTCACGCAGTGGGAAGGCGTTGGCCGAGCGCTCGCCCCAGGCAAGTCGCGCGATGGATGCGTCGCTGCACAGGTGGCATGGCTGGACGGACGCCGCGACGCCCAGCTCCGCGAAACGGGGCACGTCCGCCGGGTCGACCACCTGCGCGTGCTCGACTCGATGCCTCGGTCCGTCGAGGCGCGGAATGACTGCCAGGACGTCGAGAGCCGAGCGGACGGCAGCATCGCCGATGGCGTGGATCTGGACGGCAATCCCCGCTGCCGTGGCAAGACTCGCCAAGCGGCTGAGTTCCTCGGGCGACCGCAGCATCATTCCGCTCGGTCCGCCAACGGGTGGCCCCGCCGGGTCTCCGGGCTCGTATGGCGCCAGGAGCGCGGCGCTCCGCGATCCAAGCGACCCGTCCGCGAAGAGCTTCAACCAGCCGTCCCGGTAGCGACCACCGGTGCCGCCTGCCGAGCCATCGACAACGGCGCCCCGCCCTGTCCGCATCCCCCAGGCAATCGCCCGCTCCAGCTGGCGTTCCCGGATCGACGCGACGACGCGCAGGGGCAGAAGGCCGCGGTCGGCCAAGTCGCGGTAGAGCCACGGTCCGAGGCTCGACTCTGCGTCATCGACCAGCTGCCCGGGGTCATGAGCACCCGTGACGCCAAGCGCGGCGAGCGTGGCCGCGTACCTGGTGAGGGCCGTCTCCACAACGGCGGCGGACGGCTCCGGGATCGCGTGATCGACGAGCGTGGCGGCCCCTTCGTGGAGCATCCCCGTCGGAATCCCGTCGTCGTCGCGCCGGATCATTCCGCCCGGCGGATCCACGGTTTCCGACGTGACCGCGGCCGCTGAAAGCGCAGCCCGGCTGACCCAGCGCGTGTGGTGGTCGTGTGCCCAGAGTGCCACCGGCCGGCCCGGCGCGACCCCCTGCAAGTCGTCGCCGGTCAGCCATCCACCCATACGATCGAGCGACCAGCCGTGGCCGAGCAGCCAGCTGTCGCCGTCGCCCGCCAGGTGCACCTCTCGAATTCGAGCGAGCGTCGCCTCGCGCCCGTGCACCTCCGACAGGTCCAGCTGCGACGCGGCGAGCGCCCCGGTCGTGAGGTGCAGGTGCGCATCCGTGATCCCCGGCACGACCGCGAGGTCAGGCGGCAGGCGCCAGATTTCGGTGCGCGGCCCTGCCAAAGATTCCAGCTCCGGCGCTGCCCCGGTCGCCACGACCCGTCCACGCGCGATGGCGATGCCCTCGACCCATCCGAAGCCAAAGCTCCCGCCCAGCGAGGCCACCCTCCCCACGAGCAGCCGATCAGCGGTGCCGCTCCCCAGCTTCGCCATCGTCGCGACCGGTCAGTCCGCGAACAGCGCCCGGAGCCCAGCCTCGTCGAGGCCCGCGCCAAGGCCGAGTGCCAGCGCGATTCGTGCCTTCGGTCCGCCGAGGTAGCCGGCCAGGATGGCCCCGGCCTGAACCCACGTCGAGCCGCCGCCCGGGAAGCCGTAGCCGGCCGATGCGCGCCCGGATGGCGCCCGCGTCGTGAGCACCACGGGCACGCCCGACCCCATCGCCTCGACAGCGGCCGCCAGCAGGTCCGGATCCGTGTTGCCCGATCCCGTGGCCGCAACCACGACCCCGCGCGCGCCCGCGCCGACCGCCAGTCGCAGTAGCGAACCATCCGTCGCGACCACGGCCGTGATGAGGGCAATCGGTTCGGCCGCCGCATCCGGGATCGCCTCCAGCACCCGGCGTAACGCCCTGCGGCTGCCGACCATCACGCGCTCTCCCCTCACCTCGCCGATCGGCCCGAGGTTGAGGGCCTCGAACGTGTCGTAGGCGTCGGTGTGCGTCTTGGTCGCATCGTCACCGGGCAGGATGGCACCGCCCATCACGACCAGCGTGCCCTGGTCGCGTAGCATCGGCGAAGCCGCCACGCGCACCGCGTCACGCAGGTTGGATGGCCCCTCGTAGCCCGCATCGCCCGCATCGCGCATCGCCCCGACCACTACCACCGGCTTTGGCCCGCCGACCAACAGGTCGAAGGCGAACGCCGTCTCCTCGATCGTGTCCGTGCCCTGGACCACGACGGCGCCGTCGACATCATCGCGTGCCAAGGCATCCCGGAGGACGCGCCCGAGGTCGAGCAACTGCGGAAAGCGCAGATGTGAGGCCGGGACCAGCCCCCAGTCGATTGACTCGAGCGTGGCAATCGAATCGAACTTGGGAGTCCGAGCCAGGATCTCGGCGCCATTGAGGGCCGGCACCGCCGCGCCGGTCTGCGGGTCCGGCAGCATCGAGATCGTGCCACCCGTGAAGACGATGACGAGGTGAGCCACGGGGCTCGCTCAGTCCCGGGGCTTGTCGGCTATCGGGGCCGGTCCCTGCCGCCCGGGGATGACGGGAGTGGCACGGAGGTCGATCGGGGCCTTCCCGCCGGGCGTCGGTTCCACGTAGCGGAGCCTGATCGTCCGGGTGAGGGCGGACGAGGTGGTCGCCAGCGCCACGGGATCGACCGGTTCCATGCGTCCGGGGGTGGCACGCGCCCCGACAGGCGGGTGGGCCAGGAAGATCGACGCGACGCCGGTCATGCCCACGATGAGCGCCGAGAACACGATCACGGCCGGCGTGCCGATGAGGTCGGCCACCGGCCCGACGATGATGATCGGCACGAAGCTGGCAAGGCTGACCAGCATGTTCAGAACGCCGAAGACGCGGCCGCGCACCTCGCTCGGAAGCTCCTCCTGGAGCTGGGTCTGGGACGGCACGGCCACGAAGGCGTACGAGACACCTGCCGCAAAGGCAACCGCCATCACCACCGTCAACAGCGAGAAGAAGCCGCTGCCGCTGCTGATGAACGACAGCCGCTGTGCAAGCCCCAGGATGATCAACGAGATCGCGATGGCGATCAGGCCGCTCTCGATGAGGCGGCGGCGGGGCACGTACTGGCCGTACGAGTTGAGCGCCAGGATCCCGACCACCAGCCCGGCTCCGAGCGGAAGCACGATCACGACGAAGTCGGCCTCCGTGAGGCCCAGCACCTTGACGGCGAAGTCCGGCCCCAGCACGCCGAGTACGCCGATCAGGGACGCGGTGATCGCGAGGTACAGGAGCGACCAGAAGATCCTGCGGTGGGTCCGGATGTACCTGACCCCCTCGCGCAGCTGGCTGAACGTGGCGGTCAGTGCGCGCTCCGCCTCGACGTAGCCGCGCCCCGTTTTCTCGATCGGCGGCGCCTTCGGCAAGATCCAGCACATCAACCCGGCGAGGAGGTACATGCCGGCCACGATCGCGATTAGCAGCTCGGTGCCCAGAACACGCTGGAAGAGCGGACCGAGGACGGCGAAGCCGACCACGAACGAGGCCTGGAGCGTGAACACGTAGAGCCCGTTCGCGCTCAGCAGATGCCGCTTCTCGACGACCAGCGGCATCATCGACGCTTCTGCCGGAGCGAAGAAGGTGGTGAGCGTTGCGACGATGGCCAGCAGTGCATAGAGGACGCCGATGTTCGTGTCGACGAAGACCAGGGCAAGGAAACAGGCGGCCCGTGCGACGTTCGTTGCAACCAGGATCAGTCGACGATCGAAACGATCGCTGTAGACGCCCGCCACCGCGCCGAAGATCACGGCGGGAACCAGGAAGACCAGCAGCAGGATGCTGACCGAGGTGCTCGAATGGGTCAGGGCATAGACCTGCACGGTCAGGCCGTAGAGCACCATGTTGCCGCCGACCTGGGTGAAGATCTGCGACAGGAACAGCGCCACGAAGCGCGGGTTGGCGAACAGGCCGCTCTGGGTTTCGGGCGGTCCTTCGTCCATGGGTCGTGCCGCGTCTTCGGGAGGCGTCAGATCGGCGCTCTGGTCCCCGGTTGCCGAGAGGCTCACGGCGCGGCGCCCCGCTCGAGGAATTCGACCAGGCGCCGTTCCACGTCGCGCCGGGCAAGCAGCACCCGGCGGCCACAGCCCTCGCAGGTGAGTCCGATGTCCGCGCCGAGGCGAACCACGCGCCACTCGTGCCCACCGCAGGGATGCCGCTTTCGCAACCGCAGGCGATCCCCCAATCGCAGCTCCAGGATCGGCTCGTCGGCGGTCACGGCCCGATGAGGTTCAGTGTTCGGTCGCTCCGGTGAAGGTGAAGGCGGAGATCCGAAGTGCCGGCACGACCACAGACCCGAGGAAGCCCCGCAGCAGCCTGCGCTCGGCTCCAACCGCCTCGACGCCAGCGAGCGCGGCGAGGTAGCTCTGCGTGAACCGCAGGTTCTTGACCGGCCCCACGATGCTGCCCTTCTCCACCAGGAAGACGCCGTCGCGTGTCATGCCGGTGACCATCGCGAGCTTCGGGTGGACCGGGTTCGTGTAGTGGAACCGCGTCACCAGCAGGCCACGGTCCAGCCCGCCGATCAGGTCCTCGCGGCTCGCGGAGCCTGCTTCCATGAGCTGG
>JBBSGX010000124.1:0-7256 GCA_038253685.1 Candidatus Limnocylindrales bacterium
CGCAGACCCTCGGAACCTGATCTGGTTCGTACCAGCGAAGGGAGTCCAGCGAACGACCTCCGTCCCGCCATCCACGGAGGCTTCTCTTTGCCCAAGCTCCGGGTCATGGTCGTCGCCGACGGCGACCCCGATCCCCAGGCGATGCGGCGAGCCGGCACGTCTGACGACGGGTCCCGCTCGGTCGTGATCGCGGCCGACGGCGGAGCGCATGCTGCCGAGGCCGCCGGCTGGTTGCCTGACCTCATCGTCGGAGATGCCGATTCGCTCTCCGATTCGGACGTGGAGCGCTTCCGCGCGCTTGGTGTGAGCGTGGACCTGCACCCACCCGAAAAGGACCAGAGCGACACGGACCTGGCGCTCGACGCAGCCCTGGCCCGCGGCGCGGCCGAGATCCGTTTGACAGGCGCGCTCGGAGGGCCGCGCATCGAGCATGCCATCGCGAACCTCCTGCTGCTGGCCGACCCGCGGCTGGACGGGGGTGACGTTGCCATCGAGCGCGGCAACTCGACGATCCGGCGAATCGGCACCGGGGACGGACCGGGTTCCATCGAGATCCACGGGACAGCCGGGGACTTCGTGTCACTGCTGCCGCTTGATGCCGAGGTCGCGGGGATCACCACCGACGGGCTCCGTTACGCACTCACCGACGAGACGCTGACGCTCGGGCCCACCCGCGGCCTGTCCAATGAGCTGCTCGGCGAGCGGGCTTCGGTCCATACCGCCCGCGGACGCGTCCTGGTGGTTCACACGCCGCGGCCAGACCACAGAAGAGGTCGATCATGAGGAAGCTGCGCGACCTGCTGGTCGTCTTGACCTTGCTCGCCGCCTGTGCGGGTCCGGTCGGCTCGCCGTCCGCAGGCCAACCGGCCACGCCGACTGCCACGAGCAGCTCGCCGGCCGCCGCCACCTCGCCGGCGGCCGGAACCTCGCCGGTCGCAGCGACGCCGACGACCGCGCCGCCATCATCGACGCCGCCGGGCCCAGCCGAGCTCGTCCTCCTGACCCATGACTCGTTCGCCCTGACCGACACCGTCATCCAGGCCTTCGAGCGCGACCACAATGTGACCCTCAAGGTCCTCAAGGCCGGCGACGCCGGGGCGATGGTCAACCAGGCCATCCTCTCGAAGGGCCACCCACTCGCCGACGTCCTGTACGGCATTGACAACACGTTCCTGTCGCGCGCACTGACCGCCGGGATCTTCGATTCGTACCAGGCGCCTGGCCTGGCATCGGTGGCGGCGGCCTTCCAGCTCGATCCACAGAGTCGGGTCACGCCCGTCGACTACGGCGACGTCTGTCTGAACATCGACAGGTCGGCCTTCGCCGCGGGCAGCCCGCCCGCACCCACCGGCCTGGCTGACCTCACCCGGGCGCCCTATCGCGGCTTGCTGGCCGTGGAGAACCCGGCGACGTCCTCGACAGGCCTCGCCTTCATGCTCGCGACCGTGGCGCAGTTCGGCGAGTCGGGCGCCTACACCTGGCTGGACTACTGGAAGGACCTGCGCGCCAACGACGTCAAGGTCGACGCCAGCTGGAATGACGCCTACGAGACGGACTTCTCTGCCGGCGCGGGCAAGGGTGACCGGCCGATCGTCGTGTCTTATGCCTCGAGCCCGCCCGCAGAGGTCTACTACGCACCGACGCCGCCGGCGGACGCGCCAACGGCGGCCATCCTCGATGGCTGCTTCAGGCAGGTCGAGTTCGTGGGCGTGCTTGCCGGGACTGCGCAGCCCGAGCTGGCGAGGGCATTCGTCGATTTCATGCTCTCGCCTGCGGTGCAGGCCGACCTCCCGCTCCAGATGTTCGTGTTCCCGGCCGTGCAAGGGACGCCGCTGCCCGCGGTCTTCTCGAAGTACGCGAACGTGCCACCCAAGCCATTGGCGATCGACCCCGCGACGATCGCCGCCAACCGCGACCGCTGGATCCAGGAGTGGACGTCAACCGTCCTGCGTTGAGCCGCCGGGCAGCGATCCTGCTGGCCGTTCCGCCGCTCGCGTTTCTGGCGCTCTTCTTCGCGTGGCCGGTGCTCTCGATCGTGGCCACCGGCCTGGCGCCGGACGGCAGGCTCGACCTGGCGGTTCTGCCGCAGACCTGGTCCCAGCCGTTCGTGCTCCAGTTGCTGGCCTTCACGCTCGGGCTTGCCGTCGCATCGACCCTGCTGACCGTGCTGGTCGGTATGCCGGCCGCCTTCGTCTTCGCCCGCTTCGACTTTCGGGGCAGGCGCACCCTTCGGGCCCTCGCCACGGTGCCGTTCATCCTCCCGACCGTCGTCGTGGCGTCGGCGTTCCTGGCGCTGCTGGGACCGCGGAGCCCGATCAACGCCGCCCTCGAAGGGCTGTTCGGGCTTGCACGGCCGCCGATCCGTCTCGACGGCTCGGTCTGGGCGATTCTCCTGGCAAGCGTCTTCTACAACGTGGCCGTCGTCCTGCGGCTCGTCGGCGGCTTGTGGTCGCACCTCGATCCGAGAGCGGAGGAAGCGGCACGCGTCCTCGGCGCCACGCCTTGGCGTGCCTTTCGCGAGGTGACGTGGCCGCTCCTGCGTCCGGCCGTCGCTTCCGCCGCGTCGATCGTGTTCCTGTTCACTGTCACCTCCTTCGGCCTGGTGCTGCTGCTCGGCGGCCCGGGGCAATCCACGCTGGAGGTGGAGATCTACCGCCAGACCGCGCTGCTGCTCGACCTCCCGGTCGCGGCCGCCCTGGCCATCCTCCAGATCGGGGGGGTCTTCGTGCTGCTGTTGCTCTACGCGCGCTACCAGGAGCGGCTCGCCGTCGAACAACGCCTGCGGCCGTCCGCTGACACGGCGAGGCCGCCACGCACGCGGGGCGAGCGAACCCTGGTCGGCGGCGTTCTCGGCGGGCTGTTCCTGTTGCTGGGCCTTCCCCTCATCGTGCTCGTCGAGCGGTCGCTCGCGACGCCCGGCGGCTACAGCCTCGCCTGGTACCAGGGACTCTGGGAGCTGCCGGCGCGCGGTGGCTCGTTCGTGCCGCCGGTCGATGCGATCCGCAACTCCCTCTCCTTTGCGACCGCCACCCTGCTGCTGGCGGGCACGCTCGGGGTGATGGCGGCGCTGGTGGTCGGCTACCGCCGCGGCTGGCTTGCCCGAGGCTTCGATGCGCTCGTGATGCTGCCGCTCGGGACCTCGGCCGTGACCGTCGGGTTCGGGTTCATCGTGGCGCTCGACCAGCCACCGCTGGACCTGCGGACGTCGCCGCTGCTCATCCCCATCGCGCACAGCCTGATCGCCATCCCGTTCGTGATGCGGGCGATCGTGCCGGTGGCGCGCTCGATCGATCCCCGCCTTCGGGAAGCAGCCGCCGTGCTGGGCGCGGGGCCGCGCCGCGTCTGGAGAGAGGTGGATGCGCCGATCCTCGCGCGCGCGGCCCTGGTCGGAGCCGGTTTCGCCTTCGCGGTCTCGCTGGGCGAGTTCGGCGCCACGCTCTTCATCGCGCGCCCCGACACGCCCACGATCCCCGTCGCCGTTGCGCGCCTGCTCAGCCTGCCAGGAGACGTGACGTTCGGGCAGGCGATGGCGATGAGCACCGTGCTGATGCTGCTGACCGCGGCGGCCATCCTCGCGATCGAGCGCCTGCGCGGCGCCGGTCCGGAGCCCTTCTGATGCTCGAGCTCGATGGTCTCAGCGCCCGATTCGGGGAGCGCCACGCGGTCGACCGCGTCAGTCTCACCATTGCCGAGGGCGAGCTGGTGAGCATCCTCGGGCCGAGCGGCAGCGGCAAGACCACGCTGCTGCGGCTGATCGCGGGGCTCGAGCGGCCATCGGAGGGCCGCGTGGTGCTCGACGGCCGCGACCTCGCCGACGTCCCGGCCCACCGCCGCGGCATCGGGTTGATGTTCCAGGACTTTGCGCTGTTCCCGCACCGCGATGTCGGTGCGAACGTGGCCTTTGGGCTGCGCATGCAGGGACTGCAGGCAGGCGTCATCCGCGGACGCGTGGCCGAGGTGCTGGAGCTCGTGGGGCTTCCCGGGATCGAGCGGCGCGCGGTTGCGACGCTCTCCGGTGGTGAGCAGCAACGCGTGGCCCTGGCGCGGGCGATCGCGCCGCAACCCCGTCTGCTCATGCTCGATGAGCCGATGGGCTCGCTTGACCGGGCGCTCCGCGATCGCCTGCCGCTGGAGCTGCGAGCCATCTTCGAGAAGCTCGGCATCACGGTGCTGTACGTGACGCACGACCAGGAGGAGGCGTTTGCGGTGGCGGACCGGACGGTCGTGCTGCGGGAGGGCCGCGTCGAGGCGGACGGCTCGCCGGAGGAGCTGTGGGCGCGCCCGCCCACCGCGTTCGTGGCGCGCTTCCTGGGATTCCACAACGTCGCTGACGGCGAGGTTCGTGACGGGTTCGCGATCACGCCCTGGGCCAATCTGCCGGTGCACGGGGACGTGCCGGCGGGGCGCGCAACCCTGCTCGTTCGCTCGGACGCACTGCGGATCGCGGACGTCGGCCCGATTCACGGCGTCGTCACCGCGAGACGCTTCCGCGGCGACCACATGCTCCTGACGGTGACGGTCGGCGAAGCGCCATCACTCGAGGTCGAGGTGCCGGTTGGCTCGGCCCACAAGGTGGGTGATGCCGTGGAGCTGGCCGTCGATCCTGGCGCGATCGTGGTATTGCCGCAGTCAGAAGGACCGGGAACGCCTCCTGGATGAATCAGCGCGGCTCGGCGGCGAGCTTTCCGCCCGGCTTTCCAGCATTGCGCCATCGCGCCGAATCTATCGGGGCGCCATCCGCTCAGTCCAGCAGCGCGGCGATGCTTCGTCATGGATCTGCGATTGCTCATTTTCCCGCCAATACGCAACCGGACTAATCTTGGGCAATGACCGATACCGCGACGACCCCTGCCATGCCCCAGGTCGGTGACCAGGCTCCCGACTTCACCCTCCCCGACCACACCGGCACGCCACGCAATGTTGCCGACTCGCGTGGCCACTGGCTGGTCCTCTACTTCTATCCCGAGGACGACACGCCCGGATGCACCACCGAGGCCTGCCAGTTCCGCGACGCCGAGGCGGGTTATCGCGAATCGAACGCGGTCGTGTGGGGCGTGAGCAAGGACGGCACGGGCAGCAAAGCGGCCTTCAAGGCCAAGTTCGGATTGCCCTTCACGCTGCTTGCCGACGAGGACCATGCCGTCTCGACGCAGTACGGAACCTGGGTTGAGAAGAACAACTACGGGCGCAAGTCGATGGGCATCCAGCGCGCAACCTTCCTGATCGCAGCGGATGGCCGTATCGCCAAGGTCTGGCCGAGGGTCAAAGCGGACGGCCACGCAGACGAGGTCCTGGCCACGATCAAGGAGCTCAGCGCCGCCTGAAAAGGGTCGGACGCCCGCAGGCCCGCACACCCGCCGCCCGGCCGATCGCCGGGGCACAATGATTCGAGGCATCGCTCGTGGGGGGAGACGAGCGATGCCTCGCGCCGGATCATACACGCGAGGTTGGCCCGCGCAAGTACCTACGGGGCCAGACGGCGCTAGGCTGCACCGGTGTCTGCAGCCGAACCCATGCTCCACACCGCCCGCCCGGAGCGGATCCTCGTGATCGTGGCGCATCCCGACGACGCCGACTTCGGTCCCGCGGGGACGGTCCACCGCTGGGTGCAGGACGGCTCGGTCGCACATCTCGTCTGTTGCACGAGCGGTGACGCCGGCGCCGATGACCCGCACACCGATCCGCTCCAGCTCGCGAAGACCCGCGAGGCCGAGCAGCGAGCCGCGGCCGCACTGGTGGGCTATGAGGGCGCCACCTTCCTGCATCGCCCCGATGGTGCGCTGGAGAACGATCTGGCCCTCCGCGAGCAGCTCGTGCGCGTCATCCGAACATTTCGCCCTGATGCGGTGCTGGCCGTGGATCCCACGGTGCTCATCAGCGACGACGGGTACGTCCAGCACACCGACCACCGGGCCGCCGGAATCGCAGCGATCGACGCGGTCTATCCCGCCTCTCGCAATGCCATGGCCTTTCCGCACCTCGCGATCGACGAAGGCCTGGCGCCGCACGAGGTCAACCTGCTGTACCTCTTCTGGACCGAGCACGCGAACGTGTGGGTCGACGTCTCGGGCACCATTTCCGTCAAGATCGCCGCGCTGCGCGAGCATGTCACCCAGATCCGCAAGCCGGACGAGCTGGAGGAGCGCATCCGGACCTCCGCGAAGGAGGAGGGCGAGCGCCTGGGGGTCGAGGCTGTGGAGTCGTTTCGGCTGGTCGACCTGAGCTGACGGGCCTCAGGGCTGGGTGACTGCGGTCGCCTCGGTCAGGAGCATGGGCCGAAGGCGGCCCCAGTCGTCCCACAGGTCGTCGAGCGCATCGGCGCGCGAGCCCAGGATCTCGACGAGCTGGCGGATGGTGAGCTCGGGTGCCGCCTCGCGGATGAGCTCGAGCGGCGCGACTGAGATGCTCGCCGCCAGGTCGCGGTAGCCATCCACCGTCTTAGGCAGACCCCGGACGCGTCGCGCGTCGAAGCCCGCATAGGCGATCGCGATGGCGAGGTCGCTGCCGTTCGGCACGCGGCCGCCGTACCAGCCGTCGCGCGGGTCGTAGCGGAAGCCGAGGTCCGAGAGCGCCCCGCTGATCGTGCGGCACTCGCTTTGGCTGAACTGGCCCCACAGCGGATTCTCGGCGTCGAACACCAGGTAGCGGCGCTCATCGGCGGCAACCTGCACGGCCTCGACGAGCTCCTGGAGCAGCAGCAGGAAGTGGGACGGCGGGTGTCCGGTCACCTCCGAGAGCTCCCGCGCGAGCCAGCGCAGGACGGCGCGATCACCCTGGAAGAGCCGTTCGGCCACCAGCGGCTCCAAGGCCGGCTGCATCGCAGGCATTTCGGCCGGGAGTTCCTGGCCGGCCGCGGCGCGCCCCAGCACGTCAACCAGCTTCGTCGGCGCGGCCCGTCCGTTGGCGCCGTTCACGGGCGCTCGCTCGGCCGACGCCGAGATCCGCATCGGAACGGCATGCTCGTCGCCGAGCCCGTCGTCGAAGCCGAGCGCATCGACTGCCAGCAGCGCGTCGAGGGCTCCGGCCGAGGTCGTGGCACCGGTTTGCTCTTCGCAGACAGCCAGCCGCCCGCGTGCGTCGATGCAGGCCTGCGCCGCCGCTTCCGCGCGGATCCGGCGGGAGTCTGCAATGCGCTCGGCCTGGCCCACCGCCTGCTGGGCTTCCACGGAGTTGGCGTGTGCCCGCTTCAGCACCTGGTAGGCACGCCGCGAGCGGCTATTGATCCGATCGATCTCGCGCCACCACGTGGTCACGGC
>JBBSGX010000125.1:0-7147 GCA_038253685.1 Candidatus Limnocylindrales bacterium
CGAGCGCAAGTATGCCGTTCAGGGAGACCACACCTCGACGATGTTCGAGGCGGAGAGGTCAGCCGGCGCGACCGCTGCCCATCACGTACCACCTTCCGTCGACCACGCCCGACGTGGTGCCGTGGCGCTTCGTGGGCAGGTCTGCGTACGGATGCCACGTCATGGTTGCGAGGTCAAGGCCCTCGTGTGCGCCGAGCGTGACCAGCTGATTGATGTCCTCGCCGCCGGTGATATGGATCGCGCCCCACGAGGCACGACCGAGGCAATGGCCGGTGGCGTCCGCGAGGAGCCTGACGGCCACGAACGAGCCCCGGCGATCCCGAATCGAGCCTACCAGCCACGATCACCGCCCGGATAGACTTCGGACATGGCGCAGCGGGCGTCGCCGTGAAGAAGATCGGTCGACGTGAGTTCCTTCGGCTGGGGGTTGCCGCGGCCGCCGCGCCGATCCTGCTGGGGACACGACCGCAGCCAACCCAGGCGCGCTATGCCGCACCGCACGGAGGTCCACCGCTGACTGATCGCGAGCCGGCGACCCAGGCCGCCCACGTCGAAGAGGCCACCATCTCCGGACTCCAGGCGCGGATGACGGCCGGGACGCTCACGGCCGAGGAGCTGGCCTCCGCCTACCTCTTCCGGATCGAAGCCATCGATCGCAGCGGGCCACACCTCAACTCCGTCATCGAGCTGAACCCTGACGCGCTGGCCAACGCGCGGGCACGCGACCGCGAGCGCGGGCACGGCAACATTCGCGGCCCCCTGCACGGGATCCCGATCCTGCTCAAGGACAACATCGATACGGCAGACGGGATGATGACGACCGCGGGCTCGCTGGCGCTGGTGGGCAAGGCGCCCTCCGAGGACGCCACTGTCGCGGCGCGTCTGCGCGAGGCCGGGGCCGTCATCCTCGGCAAGACCAACATGAGCGAGTGGGCAAACATGCGCTCGACCGTGGCCACCAGCGGATGGTCCGGGCGCGGTGGACTGACGCGGAACCCCTACATCCTTGACCGGAACCCGAGCGGCTCGAGCTCGGGGTCGGCTGCGGCCGTGTCGGCCAACCTGTCCGCGGTCGCCCTCGGGACCGAGACGGACGGATCCCTCGTCAGTCCCGCCAACAACTGCGGCGTCGTGGGCCTCAAGCCGACGGTTGGCCTGACCAGTCGAGCCGGTGTGGTCCCCATCTCGCACAGTCAGGACACTGTTGGAGTCCACGGACGGACCGTGGCGGACGCTGCCGCTGTGTTCGGCGCGCTGGTCGGCGTGGATCCCCGAGACGAGGCCACCTCAGCGAGCGCCGGCAGGTCCCACCACGACTACACCCAGTTCCTCGATGCACACGGCCTGGACGGAGCGCGCATCGGCGTCGCACGGCGCGGCACGACGGGGTTCAGCACCGCCGCCGACGAGGTCCTCGGTCACGCGATCCAGGCAATGCGTGACGCGGGCGCGACGGTGGTCGACCCCGCGAACATCCCCACCATCGACACGATCAACCGCAGCTTCGCCGAGGACCTCGTTCTGGTCTACGAGTTCAAGCGAGACCTGAACGCGTATCTCGCAACGCGCCACGGGGTGCCGATCCACAGCCTGGCCGAAGCGATCGCGTTCAACAACGCTCATCGCCAGCGCGAGCTCCGATGGTTCGGCCAGGAGTGGTTCACGCTCGCCGAGTCCGATCGCTACAGCCGGAGGCAGTACCGCGCCGCGCTGACTCGCTGCCGGGCGCGAGGCGGCAAGAGCGGCATTGATGCGGCGCTGCACCAGCACAACCTCGATGCGCTGATCGCGCCATCCGGGCCCCTGGCCTGGGTGACGCACCTGCGCAAGGGAGACCCGTCATCGGGCGGGACGGCGGCCCCCGCGGCGATCGCCGGCTACCCGCTGATCAGTGTCCCTGCCGGTCACCACAGTGGGCTGCCGCTCGGCATCACGTTCATGGGCACCGCCTGGAGCGAGCCAACGCTCATCCGGCTCGCGTCGGGCTTCGAGGCAGTCACGCGAGCCAGGCGCAAGCCGAGGTTCCTGCCGACGTCGGAGTAGCGGCCCACGCCTGACCGCGCGCTTGTTCCGGATTTGTAAGGTCCGCGCGACTGTCCTCCGTCGGATCATGGGCAGGACGCGCTGTGCCCCAGCATCAAGCGGCGTGATCGGTTGGGAGCGATCGGTCGGGGCTGAACGGTCCGCCAGTCGCTGGCTCATCCGGCGGGACTCACCTCGACGCTGACTCGCGAGGAGGAAGAGTCATGCGCGACGAGAACGAGCCCCGAACCCCTAGCGGCACGTTCGGGCGGCGGAAGTTCCTGCGTCTCTCCGCGGCAGCGGCCGCGGCACCGGCAATTGGCCGGGCTCGCGGCAAGCGCGACGCGTGGAGCGAACGGTTCAACCGGCACGAAGCGGCTGGGAAGCGCTCGCTCATCAGCGTTCGCCGCAGCGGATGCCCACGGCGTGGTCGAGGCCACGATCGCCGCCTCCGGCACGCGATGCACGCCGGTGACGTGACGGCGCTCCAACTGGTCAACGCCTATCGGGCGCGGATCGCATGGATCGACCAGGACGGCCCACGCCTCAACTCGGTCATGCAGGTCAATCCGGATGCCGTCAAGATCGCGAAGCAGCTCGACGACGAGCGGGCACACGGCCATGTTCGCGGGCCGCTCCACGGCATCCCAATGATGCTCAAGGGCAACATCGACACCGCCGACAAGATGCAGACGACGGCCGGATCGCTGGCACTCGTCGGCCATCCGGCGCTCCAGGACTCGACCGTGGCAGACCGCCTCCGGCAGGCCGGCGCGATCATCCTCGGCAAGACCAACCTGAGCGAGTTCGCGAACTTCCGCTCGTTTCATTCATCGAGCGGCTGGTCCGGCGTCGGCGGTCAGACCCACAACCCCTACGTCCTCGATCGCAACCCGTCGGGCTCGAGCTCAGGCTCGGCGGCATCCGTGTCGGCCAGCCTGTGCGCGGCGGGGCTCGGCACCGAGACCGACGGCTCGATCGTCTCGCCGGCGAACAATTGCGGCGTGGTCGGGATCAAGCCGACGGTCGGGCTCACCAGCCGCGCCGGGGTCGTGCCGATCGCGCACAGCCAGGACACCGTTGGGCCGCACGGCCGGACGGTGGCCGATGCCGCCGCGCTCCTCGGCGCGCTGGTCGGCGTGGACCAGCGCGACCCGGGAACCAGCGCGAGTGCGGGCAAGTTTCATCACGACTACACGCAGTACCTCGACAAGCACGGCCTCCAGGGCGCGCGGATCGGCGTCGCTCGTGCCGGTTTCACCGGCTACAGCGAGGAGACCGATGCAGTCTTCGAGGCTGCCATTCAGGCGATGGCGCACGCCGGCGCCACCATCGTGGATCCGGCTGATATCGCGACCATCGACGAGATCAGCACCTGCGCCGACGAGGTGACGGTCCTGGTCTACGAGTTCAAGCGCGACCTCAACGCCTACCTCGCGTCACGGAGCGGCATTCCGGTACACAACCTGTCGGAGCTGATCGCGTTCAACGAGGCGCATGCCGTGCGCGAGCTGCACTGGTTCGGCCAGGAGTGGCTGACGCTCACGCACTCCGATCCGTTCACGCACGCGCAGTACGCGACCGCGCTTGCGCATGAGCGACAGCTCGGCGGACACGACGGGATCGACGCGACACTCAAGGCCCACAACCTCGACGCGCTCGTGGCTCCAACCGGCTCACCGGCGTGGGGCACGGACCTCGTCAACGGCGACCTGTTCCTTGGCGCCAGCTCAGGGCCGGCCGCCATCGCCGGCTACCCGATCGTCCAGGTGCCTGCCGGGAATGCGTTCGGTCTGCCGCTCGGCATCTCGTTCATGGGCACGGCCTGGAGCGAGCCGAAGCTCATCAAGCTCGCATCGGGTTTCGAGCACGCAACGAGGGCACGCATCCAGCCGCACTTCCATCCGACGTTGCCAACCGGGCTGTATGCCACGTCGTCCGTTCGTCGGGGCGTGTCCCGGCCAGGTCGGAACCCGGCAATCGCCAGGCTCTAGCGGCCCGGTTCAGGGTTGGATCGTGACGTACGACCCTTCCCATGGGTTCCTGGGTCCGCGGATGTCGCGGTAGGGGGTCAGGAAGCTGCGCAGCCTGTCGACGCTGAGCCGCTTGTCCGGAGCCTGGTCGTAGCCGTTCTTCTGCTGGTTCGGATAGAGCGGGCCCATGACGTACACGCCGGTGATCTCGAATTTGCTGGTCGTGGCGGGATCCGCCGTGGCATCGAACCCGGTCATCACCCAGGCGTGACTGCTGTGCGCCACGACCATGCCCACCGGTTTCCCGGTCTGCCGCAGGCGCGTCGCGGCCGTTCGCACCGCCCACCTGAACGAACGCGAGGTCACCGAGTGATAGCTGGTGCTTCCGCCGAAGTGGTTCAGCGCCACGGTCCAGCCCATCGGGTCGGTGCCCTTGGCGGGGACCGAGGGTGGGTACAGGTCGTGGAGTCGCGCGTAGCGGATGTAACGCAGCTGGTCCCCGCGGCTGTGGTCCTTCTGCCCTTCGATGATGTTCAGCATCATCTGGATGCTGGCCGCGACGCACCAGCGCGAGGTTGCCTGCGTTGAGAAGACACCGCTCCGATAGAGGTCGCTGGTGCCCGTCCAGGGCGTGATCACCCGCAGCTTCCCGGAGACGAAGGCGGGGTCGTTGGCCGGATCGGCGCTGGCCGGCCAGATCCGGTAGCGGTAGCAATGGCCAGCCTGGTGGTTGGCGACGTCCGCGCTGGTACCGGTTGCCTTGAGGGTCACAGCCACTTTGAACCTCGTCAGGTAACACGAGCCGTTGACGTCGGCCGGGGCGACCAGCTGCACGAGACGCCACTTCGTGACACCGCTAGATCCAGGATCCCACCTGATCGTCACGGTCCCGGCGCCGGCGTACGACAACCTCGCTGGACGGGGCCACGTGAATTGGCCCGCGCCCGCTGCGGCACGGAGATGGTGCCCTGGGGTGGCGCTCGATCGGGCGTCGACGGGTGCGGCCGCGAGGACGGCAAGTGCGGCGATGAGCGTGAGGACGGCGCCCCTGCGGCGCGACCAGGTTTGCAGAGCTCTCCCCTTCTCGGATGACATGGTGCGCTCGATATGAGGATCGCGCTCTGAACGGCAAACTGTCAACCCGAGCCGGGTCGCCTATGCGCGAAGGCGGACGACCAGCGTGAGGAGCACGCTTGCGGCGATGGCGATGGCCGCCCAGCCGACCATGGCGGCGATGACGCCCGAATCGATCCTGCTGGAAAAGGCGCAGAACCCTCCGCCCGGCAGCGTCGTCGCAACCTGATTGACCTGGAACGACCTGTGCTGCCGCGGGCATCGATTCCGCCCCCTCAGGCCGCGACCACCAACGCGATGCCCGCGACCACGACCACTGAGCCAAGCCAACGCGCCGGTTGGACGCGCTCATGAAGCAGGATGGCCGCGAGGGCGGTCGCGATCACCACGCTGACCTCCCGGATCGCGGCCACCGAGGCCGCCGGTGCGACGGTCAATGCCGTCAGGACCAGCCCGTACGCGGCAATGCTCGCGACACCGCCTGCGAGCGTGACTGGTGCAACCGCCGCCCGAATGCGACCCCTGCCGCGCCGCTCCACCGTCAGGACGCTGATGATCGCGGGCGCAATCAGGATCAGCGTGACATACGCGATGGGGTCCGCGAACTGCACACCGGCCTTGTCGACCAGCGTGTACGAGGCGATCGAGGCGGCGACTGCCAGCGCCAGCGCCACGTCCGAGGTCCGCGGCCCTCCGCGCAGCCCACGCACGAGAAGGACGCCCAGGGCGACGAGCCCGACGCCTGCGGCCTGCAGGAACGACCACCCCACCCCCAACAGGCCAACGGAGACGAGGAGCACGATCACTGGCGCGGTGCCACGGGCGATCGGGTAGATCAGGCTCAGCTCCGCGCGTCGATAGGCCGTCGTGAGCAGCCAGAAGTAGAGCAGCTCCAGCGCAGATGAGGCGGCAATGTACGGCCACGCCTCCGGTCGGACGTTCCAGCGCAGCAGTGCGAATGGCAGCGCGGCCACGACACCGACCGAGAGTGCCAGCGCGGTCGCGGCCTGCGTATCTCGCGAGCGCGCGATGACCAGGTTCCAGAAGGCGTGCAGGCAAGCGGCCGCGAGGACGAGCCCGAGCGCGAATGCAGTCATGGCCGCGGACCACCCCGTCTCTGCGACCGCGCTGGCCTCACGCGGCGCCTGCGATGCTCAGCGCGTTGGGGCGCGGTCGTAGACCTCGGGGTTGACGGGCGTTGGGAGGCGCTCGCCCTGCAGGCCGGCGAACAGGTTGCGCGCCGCCATCACGGCCATCTCCCCGCGCGTGGCCTCCGATGCGGACGCGATGTGGGGCACGACCAGGCAGTTGGGCAGGGTCAGCAAGGGGTGGTCGGCGCGCATCGGCTCCGGTTCCGTGACGTCGAGGCCGGCTCCGAAGAGCTGCCCTGACCGGAGTGCGTCGTAGAGCGCTTCATGGTCGACCACGGGACCGCGGCTCGCGTTCACCAGCACGGCGCCGCGCTTCATCTTCGCGAACGAGGCAGCGTTCATCAGGTGGTGCGTCTCCGGGGTGAGGTTCGGGTGGAGTGTCACGAAGTCGGACTCCGCGAGCAGCTCGTCCATCTCCACGCCGGTCGCCCCGAGCTCGGCCTCCTCTTCAGGCGCGGCCCGATGCACGTCGTAGTAGATGATCCGCATCCCGAAGCCGCGGCCACGCTTGGCCATCTCGCGCCCGATGCGGCCGAAGCCGACGATCCCGAGCGTCCCGCCGTAGATGTCACGGCCGAGGAGCAGGAGCGGTCCCCACGTCTGCCAGCGGTCCTGGCGCACGTAGTCGTACGCCTCGGGCAGGCGCCGCGCCACGGCCATCAGCAGCGCGAAGGCAAGGTCGGCCGTGGTTTCCGTGAGCACGCCCGGCGTGTTGCCGACCGGGATGCCCCGGCCCGTGCAGGCCGGCACGTCGATGTTGTCGTAGCCGACCGCGAAGTTGCTGACGACCTTGAGCTGCGGCCCCGCGGCGTCGAGCAGCCCGTCGTCCACACTGTCCGTCAGCAGGGATAGCAGCCCGTCCACACCGACCACGCGGCGGAGGAGCTCGTCGCGGGCCGGCGGGAGCTCGTCGGGCCAGACGTCGGC
>JBBSGX010000126.1:0-7069 GCA_038253685.1 Candidatus Limnocylindrales bacterium
GTCTCGCTGGGCATCGCCGCTGATCGACTGGACGAGGTGGCCGCGCGCCTCCGCGTGGGAATCGCCGAGGCCGAGATCGTCATCGCGAGCGGCGGTGTGTCGGTCGGCGCGCACGACTTCGTCAAGGACGCCTTCGAGCAGATGGGACGGCTGGAGCTGTGGCGCATCGCGGTGCAACCGGGCAAGCCACTGGCGTACGGCGTCGCCACGCGCCCTGACGGCGGGACGGCGCACTTCTTCGGGCTGCCCGGCAACCCCGTGAGCAGCTTCGTGACCTTCGAGCTGTTCGTCCGGCCACTCCTTCGCCGACTGGCGGGGCACAGCGATCTGATCGGCCGGCCCACCATCCGTGCCCGTCTCACGGATCGCGTCGGGAGCTCGCCTGGTCGTCGGACGTTCGCCCGCGTGACGCTTGCCCGCGATGCGGACGCGCCAGACGGCAGGCTGGCCTCGCTGGCCGGCGGCCAGGGCTCACACGTACTCTCGGCGCTGGCCGCGGCCGACGGCCTCGCCATCGTCCCCGAGGAGTTGGAAGAGCTGCCCGCCGGGGCCGACGTGGACGTCATTCGCCTGGACCAGGATTGCCCGTGATGGAGTGCCGCTGATGCCGTTGGACACGAACACCCGGCGAGATCGCCGCCGCCTCACCCACGTCGACCGCGGGGGCCGCCCTCGCATGGTCGATGTCAGCGCGAAGCCGCTCACCGCTCGCCGAGCGACAGCCGAAGCCCACGTCACGGTTTCCCAGGAGACCCTCAGCCTGGTGATCGACGGGACCGCGCCGAAGGGCGACATCCTCACGGTGGCCGAGCTGGCGGGCGTGATGGCGGCCAAGCGCACGTCCGAGCTCATTCCGCTCTGCCATCCGCTCCCGCTGACGGACATCTCGGTCGAGATCACGCCCGATCGCGCCGGCGGCGCCCTGCGAATCCGGGCGTCTGCCGCGACGACCGCCCAGACCGGGGTGGAGATGGAGGCGCTGACGGCGGCGACCGTGGCCGCGCTCACCATCTACGATATGGTCAAGGGCGTGGACCGCGGCGCGGAGATCCGCCTCGTGCGGCTGCTCGAGAAGTCGGGCGGCAAGTCCGGGGAGTGGCACCGGCCGCCGGACGCCACGGACGGGCAGCCCACTCGCGCGAAGCCGCCCAAGGGAGTTCGCGGGCCACATCGGGGAGGCTGACGACCGCGGGCGCGGCGGAAGCACGAGGAGGCAAGCCCATGCAACGGGCGTTCGTGCTCACCATCAGCGACGGCGTCGCGGCTGGCGTCCGGGAGGACGACAGCGGGCGCGTCCTTTCTGAGCGGCTGACCGAGCTCGGGTTCGACGTGGAGCGCGGGACGGTTCCCGACGATCCGGCGCTCTTGACGGCCGCCGTGCGTGACGCCGCGCGCCAGAGCCGGCTCGTGCTGACCTCCGGGGGAACGGGCCTGGGGCCGCGCGACACAACGCCGCAGGCGCTGGCGGCAATCCTCGACTATGAGGTGCCAGGCTTCGGCGAGCTGATGCGGGCCGAGGGAAGGCGCTCGACGGCGCTGGCGGACCTGTCGCGATCGCTTGCCGGCGTGATCGGCAGCACGCTCGTGGTCGCGGTGCCCGGCAGCCCGCGGGGCGCGCTGGAGTCCCTCGCCGCGATCGAGGCCCTGTTGGACCACGCGCTCGAGACGCTCGCCGGCCGGACCCAGGTCCACCCCGAGCCAAACGACGAGGCGGCCGTCCGAACGACGACGCACGGCCGAGGGCACGACCACCCCGCCGACGACCACGACCACGCTGGCCACGACCACCCCGCCGACGACCACGACCACGCTGGCCACGCCCGCTGATGGCGGACCTTCTCGCCCGGATTCCTCTCTATCCGGTTCTGCCGCTCATCTTCCTGGGCGCAACGGTCGTCTTCGTGCTCCAGATGGGCCGGCACCTCCGGATCTTCGCGACCGCACGACAGGCGACCGTCACCGATGAGCCGGAGCGCCGCTTCGACTCGCTGATCCGGTACTCGATCGTCCAGGTGCGGATGTTCCGCGAGCTGGACGCAGGCCTGCTGCACGCGGCGATCTTCTGGGGCTTCGTGATTCTCACCGTCGGTACGGCGGATCGCGTCAGCTTCGGGCTGGTGCACGCCGTGATCGCGTGGCCGCTCGACGGGTGGCTCTGGCGGCTGCTGTTGCCGCTCCAGAACCTGCTGGTCATCAGCGTGCTCGGCGCTGTGGCGTGGGCGCTCTTCCGCCGTGTCGTGGTTCGGCCGCGGCGACTGACATTATCCAGGGACGGACTCACGATCCTGCTGCTGATCGGCGCCGTGGTGGCGACGGAACTGCTCGCCGAAGCATTCCGGCTCGGCCGCTACGGCGACCCGGACGCGGCCTGGGCATTCGTGGCAAACCCGCTTGGAGGTCTCCTGGCAGCCGTGCTGCCGCCGGGCCTGATGGAGATGGGCTACGTAGTCTTCTTCTGGGCCAACATCCTGGCGGTCTCCTTTTTCCTGGTGTACCTGCCGCGCTCCAAACACCTGCATATCGTCACGGCCTTCTTCAACACGGCGTTCCGCAAGCTCAAGCCGCGCGGCGAGCTGCCCGCCATGGATCTCGAGGCGGAGACGGCGCGCTTCGGCGTGAAGACCATCGAGGATCTGTCCTGGAAGGACCTCCTGGACGGCTTCACCTGCACCGAATGCGGCCGCTGCCAGGACGCCTGCCCGGCCTGGGCCACCGGCAAGCCGCTCAACCCCAAGACGATGATCATGGGCCTGCGCGAGATGTCGGTCGAGGCGGAGGCCGGCGTGTCGCTCATCCCCTGGATCCGTGCCTCGGATGCGCCGGGCATGAAAGCGGGACTGGAGCGCCCGATCGTGGACGCCGCCATCCCGTATGACGCGGTCTGGGATTGCGTCACTTGCGGCGCCTGCGTTGAGGCCTGCCCGGTGCTCATCGAGCACGTGGACAAGATCGTCGGGTTGCGTCGCAACCTGGTGCTCGAGGAGAGCCGTTTCCCGGCCGAGCTGACCGCGTCCTTCAACGCGATGGAGCGCTACGGTAATCCGTGGGGCCAGCCCGCATCCGCGCGCCTCGACTGGGCCAAGAGTCTGCCGTTCGCCGTGCCGACGGCGGCGGAGATCGCCGAGTCAGGCCCGGAGGCCGTGGCGGAGCTCGAATGCCTCTACTGGGTCGGCTGTGCTGCCGCCTTCGACGATCGCAACAAGCGGGTCGCGCGGGCCTTCGTCACCTGCCTCGAGGCCGCAGGCGTGCGCTACGCGGTGCTCGGGCAGGAGGAGAGCTGCAGCGGCGATCCTGCGCGCAGGATGGGCAACGAGTACGTCTTCCAGATGCTCGCGACGGGCAACATCGAAACCCTCAGGCACTATCGGCCCGCGACGATCGTGACGGCCTGCCCACACTGCTTCAACACGATCGGGAACGAATACGGCCAGCTGGGCGGCCACTTCACCGTGGTCCATCACTCGACCTTCCTGGCCGGGCTGGTCGCCGACGGACGGCTGACGCCCGAGACGATCGACGGGCGGGCCCAGACCACGCTCACCTACCACGACGCCTGCTACCTGGCCCGCTACAACGACGTGATGGCCGATCCCCGCGCGGTCCTCAGCGCCGTGCCGGGGGCGGAGGTACGCGAGATGGAACGGCACGGCCGTGGCACGTTCTGCTGCGGTGCCGGTGGTGGCCGCATGTGGATGGAGGAGAACCGCGGGACCCGCATCAACAGCGAACGAACGCGCCAGGCGCTCGAAACGGGCGCCGATACGATCGCCACGGCGTGCCCCTTCTGCCTGGTCATGATGCGCGACGGCCTGGCCGAGACCCCGGCCGGCGGCGGTGGCGGAGTCCAAGCGCGCGACATCGCCGAGATCCTGGCCGGGTCGCTTCCACCGGCAGCCGCGGCGAACGGTCGGAGCCTGCCGGTCATCCAGTAGCGCGCGAGTTTCCGGGCAGGGGAATCAGTCGCCGCCGCGCCGCCAATACAGGACCACGCCGGCGACCATCAATGCGGATCCAATCCACAGGCACAGCTCGATCAGCAGCGTCAGGATCGGCGCTGCGAGAAAGGCGTTGAGGCTGCGGAAGATCCGAAGGAAATCGCTCACGACCGGCGTGACGTCGGCGACGATCAGGGCCGAGAGAATCAACCCGTAGGAGATCGGCCAGGCGAGCGCCGGCCGCGCTCGCCGGAGCAGCAGCACGAGCAGGATCTCCGCTGCGGGAAGCTCGATCCAGATTGGTACGCCGGCCACGCCGGCCGCATTGCCGCCCAGCACGGCTCCGAACAGGAAGTCGGCGACCACCAGGATCAATGCCGCTCCACCGAGGATCAATGACTCGGCCGTGGACAGTGTCTTGCGCATCGTCGTGTGGTCCTCCCACTCCCATTCACCCCGTTGGTCCTCGGCCTGCCGCCGTCCCCATGACCATACAGTCGGCTAGCATCGTCGTTGATGACTGATCGGCTGTCTGAAGAGCGGCGCGCATTGCGAGATGCCGTTCGCGAGCTTGCCGACGAACGCATCGCCCCGCGCGCAGCGGAGATCGACCGGACCGGCGAGTTCCCGTGGGACGTGGTCAAGCTGCTGGCGGACCACGACGTCCTGGCGCTGCCCTACCCGGAGGCTTATGGAGGACTGGGCAGCGATCTGCTGACGCTGTGCCTGGCCATCGAGCAGATCAGCCGGGTCTGCGCGACGAGCGGGCTCATCCTCGCTGTCCATGAGCTTGGCGCGACGCCGCTGCTCCTGGCCGGCACCGCGGAGCAGAAGGGGCGCTGGCTGCCCGACCTCGCCGCCGGAAGGATGCTGGTCGCCTATGCGATCACGGAGGCCGACGCAGGGTCAGACGCCTCGGCGCTGCGGACCCGCGCGACCCGCGACGGCGAAGCGTGGCGTGTCGACGGCAGCAAACGCTTCATCAGCCACGGGAGCGTGGCAGGGGTGGTGGCTGTGTTCGCCGTGACGGACCCTGACCCGGCCGCGGTCAAGGCGCACCGCCACCTGACCTGCTTCTATGTCGAGAAGGGCACCCCCGGATTCACTGCCGACCGGCTCGAGCACAAGATGGGCATCCGCGGCTCGCCGACGGCGGAGCTGGCCTTCGACGGCGTGGTCGTCCCGGACGCCAATCGAGTCGGTGACGAGGGCCAGGGGTGGGACCTGGCCATGCGCACCTTCGAACGCTCGCGGCCGGGCATCGCCGCCCAGGCCGTCGGCATCGCCCAGGGGGCGCTCGAGGTCGCCACGAAGTACGCGTCAGAGCGCAAGCAGTTCGGTCGACCCATCGGCCATCTCCAGATGGTGGGAGCGATGCTCGCCGATATGGCCACCCAGACCGAGGCCGCACGCCAGTTGCTGTACACGGCCTGCGAGGAGATCGAAGCCGGCTCACCGAAGGCCGCGAGCTGGGCCGCGATGTGCAAGCTGTTCGCCGGCGACGTCGCGATGGCCGTGACCACGGATGCCGTGCAGGTGCTCGGCGGCTACGGCTACATCACCGAGTACCCGGTCGAGCGAATGATGCGCGACGCCAAGATCACGCAGCTGTATGAAGGCACACAGCAGATCCAGCGGCTGATCATCGCCCGGGACCTGCTCGCGAGGAACAGCACCGCCTGAGACGACGAACCGTCGGTGGCCCTGGGCGATCAGCTGCCGAGATCGATCGCGTGGAACTGTTGCACTGCGTGCAGGAACGGTCGCTGGGTGACTGTCACCGGGCCGGTGAACGGCTGGTTCAGGCTGTACATGAGGAGCAGGACGCCCGTCAACGTTGCGGTTGACACCCCGGTCATCACGGCCTGGGCCTTCAGGCGAGCAACCAGATCAGAGACATCGATCGACCTCTCTTCGCGTCCCTGCATGGGCCGGCGCGTCGCCGTCATTCTCCCGTAGACTCGGGCCGATGCACATCGTCGTCCTGCTCAAGGCGGTTCCGGTCGTCGGCACGGAGCGCCTTGACGCCGCTTCCCGCACCGGACGAAGCCAGCTCGAGAGCAACGGCAACGACGAGTACGTGCTGGAGAAGGCGCTCAAGCTGACCGAGGCACACGGCGGCGAGGTCTCGCTCCTCACGATGGGCCCGGCGCCCGCCCTCGAGGCGCTCCGCAAGGCGCTGGCCATGGGGGCCACCCGGGCGTACCACGTCCATGACGACGCGATCGCCGGGTCCGACATCCGCGCAACCGTCGGGGTCCTCGAGGCAGCGCTGCGGAAGTTGACCTTCGACCTCGTCTTCGTCGGCGCCGATACGTCCGACGGCCAGGGTGGCGTGGTCGCACCCGCATTGGCGGCGCGGCTCGGGCTGCCATACCTCTCGTATGCGTCGGAGATCGAGCCGGCCCCCGATGGCTCTCGGGTGACCGTACATCGGCTCAGCCCGACCGGCTACGACGTCCTGGAGGCAGCCACGCCGGCGCTGGTGATGGGGACCCAGGTCCTGGGCGAGCCGCGCTACCCATCGCTGCGCGGGATCATGCAGGCGCGAAGCAAGGAGACCGTGACCTGGTCACTGGCCGACCTGCGTCTCGACAGCTCGAACGTCGGCGAGGGGGCCGCGACCACGCGCGTGCTGGGGGCCGTGCCTCCGCCGCAGCGCTCGGGAGCGACGATCGTGAAAGACGCCCCCGACGCGGCTGTCCAGCAGGTGGTCGACTTCCTGGCGGCACGGAGGCTGATCTGATGGCCGGCATCCTTGCGATCGGGGAGATCTCGGAAGGCGCTCCGACCCGCCTGACGCTGGAGCTGGCGACCCTGGCGCGCGGACTGGCCGAAGGATCCGGCGCCGAGGCGCACACGGTCCTGGTTGGAGGCGGCGCCGGGGCTGCGGCGCCGGCCGTCGCGGCGTATGTGCCGGGCGTGCTGGCCGTGGAGGGGGCCGGCTCCGACGCGCCGGCCGCTGCCCACCTGGCGGCCGTCCTGGCGCCACTCATCGCGCAGCGGGCACCCGATTGGGTGCTGATCGGTGCCACCCCGGACGGCAAGGACCTGGCTGGGGCGCTGCTCGGCCTCACGGACCTGCCGATCCTGGTCAATGGATCCGGCGTCTCGTGGGCTGACGGCGGTCCGCA
>JBBSGX010000127.1:0-7042 GCA_038253685.1 Candidatus Limnocylindrales bacterium
GCCGCGAAGCACCTGGAGCCCGCCGACGAGCTTGTCGATTCCATGCGCGGCCGCTTCACGACCTGGACGCGCATCCGCGTGAACCTGACCCACATCCCTGAGGAGACACGCCCGGCGCAGGAAGCGCTCGACCCCGACTACGACCCATGGGTCGACTACGAAGGCCCGGACCGCTCAGGTCAGCTGGAACGCCCCAGGCGAAAGCCTCGGGACGCCGCGAAACCGGACGCCTGAAGCGCGCCTGAGGGTCGGGCTACCCGACCCGCTCCTTGTGGAAGTGGCCGCCTGAAATGATGAGGAAGAGCAGCGTGAGTCCCCACAGGACAACGAACACGACTCCGATCGGCGAGAGGTTCGTGGTGGCGATGCGCCCGTCCGAGAGCGTGGATGTCATCGACCCGGCGGCGAGGAAGGGCAGGCTGATGAGCAGGCCGAGCACCGAGAAGATGATCCCGATGACGCGAGCCCACGACTTGTGGAACCAGATCCCGAGCGCCGACAGCAGCAGGAGGATGCCGCACACCAAGAAGAACACACCAAGGACGCTGACTGCCCCGACGAGTGCGTCGATGTTGGCCTGCGTTGCTCCATTGTCACGGAGAAAGGTCGTCAATCGGCCGGAGCCGACGGCGAACGCCGCCGCGCCGCCCAGAGTGGCGATCAGGCCTGTGAGCAGGAGCCAGAGGCTAGCGATGATCGCGAGCACTTTCGTCTTGTAGGCCCAGACGCCCGGTCCACCCCCCTGTGCCCAGTACTCGCCCTGCGGCTGCACCCACCCTGTCGGCTGGACAGGCTGCTGCCATGCCTGCTGTGGCGGATACGCGGCCGGCTGCTGGTAGGGCTGCTGCGGCGGATATGGCTGCGGCTGCTGATACGCCGGAGGTTGCTGCGGCCAGCCCGGTTGCGGTTGCGGCTGCGGTGGGTAGGCGGGCGGAGGCTGATAGGCGGGTGCGGGCGCCTGGGCCCAGGCCTGCGTCTCCGGCACCGATTGCCCGGGCGTGCCGCCTGGCGGCGTGGGGGACGCTGCGGCTGGCGCCGCCCAGTCGGTTGTCGGCTGCGCAGGCGTCGGGGTCGTGGCTGCCCAATCGGTGGCCGGTGGCGCCGGCGGCGGGGTATAGGCCGACATCGGCGGGGGCTCAGGTGGAGGCGTGTAGGCGGCCATCGGCGGCGCAAGGTCCGGAGTCGGCGTGACTGCCGGCGCCACAGCCGCGTCTGAAGGCGGCGTTGCATCGATTGCGGCCATGTCGGCAGCCACGATCTCGCTCGCAGACTGGGTCGTACCGGCGTCGGCGTCGGAGCTCGCGTCGCTCTCCGCGGGTGGCGTCGTCCCGCTGGCGGTCAGATCATCGTCCGGTCGGGGCTCGCTCATTCCGGAACCTCCCTGCGGCGTGGCATTTGAAGTGTACCCAGCTGCTCACGACGAAACACAGCAAAACGGGTTCAGGCGGCCGACTCAGCGCCAAAGATGCGTGACAGCTCGAATGGGGCGGTCTCCTCAAGCTGGTCGTAGCGGCAGTCCGACGGCTGCTTGTCCGGCCGCCAACGCTGGAACGTCGTGCCGTGGCGGAAGCGATCGCCCTGGAGGTGGTCGTAGGCGACCTCGACGACCCGTTCCAGTCGGAGCGGTTCCCAGGAGAGATCGCGACCGCGGTTCCAGCGGCTGGTCCCCCCGGGAACGCGCTGCCCGCGCTCCTCGTGCTCGGACGCCCACTCCGCCCAGCTCGCCCAGGGATGGCCTTCCATCGCGCTTTCACGCAACGGCTCGAGCTCCATGGCGAGCTCTCGCCGCCGCTCCATCGTGAACGACGCGGTGATGCCGACGTGGTGGAACGTCCCGGCATCGTCGTAGAGGCCGAGCAGGAGCGAGCCCACCGTTCCCTCGCCGACCTTGTGCCAGCGAAAGCCCGCGACCACGCAATCGGCCGTGCGGAGGTGCTTGATCTTGAGCATCGCCCGCTTGCCCGGCTGGTAGGGCGCATCCAACGCCTTGGCGATCACGCCGTCGAGTCCCGCTCCCTCGAAACGAGCGAACCAGTCGCGCGCGATGGCGGCGTCATGTGTGGCCGGCGTCAGGTGCACCGACGGGTCGCCGCCGGCACCGATGAGCGCCGTTTCAAGCGTGGCGCGGCGTGCTTCCTGTCGCTCGCCGCGCAGGTCGCGATCGTCAAGCGCCAGCAGGTCCCAGGCGACGAACGAGGCGGGCGACTCGGCTGCAAGCATCGCGACCCGCGAGGCAGCTGGATGGATGCGCAGCAGCAGGGACTCGAAGGCCAATCCGTCCGGGCCGGCGATCACGATCTCCCCGTCGACAACGCAACGCTCCGGCAGCGAGGCACGCAGCGGCGCCTCCAGCTCCGGGAAGTAGCGGTTCAGTGGCTTCAGGTCGCGGCTCTGGATGTAGACCTCGTCTCCGTCGCGGAAGACGATGGCCCGGAAGCCGTCCCACTTCGGCTCGAAGAGCCAGCCGGAACCTTCGGGAATCTCACCGATCGCCTTCGCCAGCATCGGCTCGAGGGGCGGCTGGAAGGGCAGGTCCATGCAGGGGAGGATAGCTGCGGCACCGGCCGAGGGGCGTGGTAGCCTCGGGGGATGCCTGTGCCCACCTTCCGCGGCGACCCATATCGCGTCCTCGACGTCGATCGCGACGCCAGCACGGCCGCCATCAAGCGTCGGTGGCGCGAGCTGGCGCGGGAGCATCACCCGGACCGGGCTGCTGGCGACGCCCCGGAGACGCAGCGGCTCACCGCGCGAATGGCCCGTATCAACGCGGCCTACGACCTCCTGCGTGACCCTGAGCGGAAGGCGCACTACGACGCGTCGCCGCAGGCCAGGCGTGCGCGCGAGACGGACGCGGGCACGGGACGACGACCGCAAGGGGGCGCGGCGAGCGGTTCCGATGCCGGCGCTCGGCCTGGGACGGGTGGGCCGCCCCCGCCTCCGGCCACGCGACCAGTCACAGCCCGCTTCGACACCAGCTCCGCATACCATCGGCGCAACGCCACGACCAGTCGCGACAGGCCCTCGCACCGGCAGCAGCCGCCGGCCGCCCGTCGGGCGCGCAACGGCGAGGCGGACGAGTTGCGAGCGAGCACTCCCACCGGACCGGTGCGCCGGCGCGCCGACGGGCCACGGCCGCACCAACCGAGCCTCGAGGAGTCGCGCCAGACGCCGCTCGAGTTCGGGCGCTTCCGCGGCTACACCCTCGGGGACGTGGCCGAGCTCGAGCCGACCTACATCGACTGGATCGCACGAACGATCACCCGCGACCGCGACCTGGTGATGCGCGCGCGTGTCATCCAGGGCGACATGGACGAACGGGGTGTCGAACGCAGGATGCGGCCGCCGCGCCCTGGCTTCGGCAATCCGCGCGAAGAATCGGCGGCCGAGGCTGCGGCAGGGGGCTGAAGGGGATCGGTCGAGCGCGCCGGCTCGACCGAGTGAGATGAACAACGGCCAGACGACCGTTGCCGATGATCCCGCCGTCGATCCCTGCTACTGAGCGGTCCGGGATGGCCGGATCCGTCCATAACATTCCGGCTCGTGACTTGGTGACTGCGGTCCCCATCGTGCGTTGCCGAAGCGGCGCCACGTGAAGCGGTAGGAGGTCGCAATCGCCCGGTCCGTGACCGAGGCCTTTGGAGCCGTCCCAGCATCGGGGACGACGGCAAACGGGAATCTAGCGAAGCCGACCCGGTTTGAGCCATGGCGACTGCGTACTGCCTCTTACCGGACCATCGCGCCGCAGCCGGTGCGGATCAGTGCAGTCGGGCGTGGTCTGCTGCGAAAAGGAAGGCTTGCAATCCCGTTTCAGTGCTTCCGCCGGCCGACGACTCGCCACTGCACGTCGTGCCGCGTGAAGCAGCTGTTGGACACTCCCTTGGGCTTGAACACCCGGCAGGCGAGCGCCGCGCTCCAGTCGAAGACATAGGCGGAGCTTGCGTAGGGGCCGCGGTCGATCACGGGCGCCACGGCGGTCATGCCATGCCACTTGAATTCGACCAGCGTGCCGCAGGGCAGAGTCCGATGCGCGACGCCGATGATGGCCCGCGTGTAGCGCTGGCCGCACGCAGTCCGGTTGCCATAGAACCCGGGTCCGTACCAGGTCACGATCGGGGCCACATTCCAGCTGCCGTCCGGGCCCGGGCTGCGGCCGACCGGGGGGTTGGGATTTCGGTTCGGGCGCGGTGCAGGCTTCGGCGCAGGTTTTGGCGCGGGTTTCGTCGCGGGTTTTGTGACGGGATGCTTCGGGGCCCGGGAAGCCGGGGCAACGGCCGCGAGCGTCGGGGCATCCCGGATCAGTGGATCGAGCGTGGTGTCGTTGACAGCGGACGCCAGTGCTGTTTCCCTGGCAACCTCCTGGGCGAGCGCAACGTAGCGAGCCATCCACTCGAGGAATGCCGCGGGGTCGCCTTCCTGCGCTCGCAGGAAGGCGTCCAACGGCACGTTCAGCGACGCGATCGACGCGGGGACCGGACCGACCTGGGGCGCGCCGGGGCCGTCCAGTGCCGGGATTCGATCCAGGCGGTTGAACAATGTCCCGGGTACGCCGACGCCTCCGGGCGAGCTGGCCAGCGACGTGTTCACGTCTGGGGTACGCGCATCGATCCCGGGCTCCAGGATCAGGGCGCCCACCATTGCGATGGCGGTGGCAAGCGCCACGACGGGGATTCTGGGGCCCCTGCGTCGGACGGTCTGCCACCTGAAGAGGAGACGCACGGCGCGCCGCCTCAGCGGTGAAGGCACGGGGGTACTGTAACCGGAAGTACTGGTTCATGCGTTGCATGACCCATGAAACATGCAATCGCACGCTGCATCGACGCAACAAAGGGCAGGGGGGACACGCGCGACGGAACGGCACTGTCCGGGCGCTCCGGAGCAGGCATCCGCGCGTGCTACCGTACGGCCAGATGACCGATCCGTGGCGCGAACGCCAGCGAGCGTGGTCGCGCACGACCCTGTCCCAGGCCGAGGCACGCGCGCCCGAGCGGCGCCGGCGCTTCAGCACCTTGAGCGACCTCGACATCGAGCGGCTGTACACCCCGATCGACTGGGCCGGAGCCGGAGGGGGCGGACCCACCGCCGTCGACCATCTCGGCGATCCGCTCAGAAGCCGCGGCTGGAAGGGTGAGGGCAACCCCGAGGACGCGCCCGGGCCCTGGGCGGACTTCGATGCGCTCCGGGACGTCGGCTACCCAGGAGAGCCGCCGTTCACGCGTGGCGTCCATCCCACGGGCTATCGGACGCGCCTCTGGACGATGCGCATGTTTGCGGGCTTTGGCGCGGCCGAGGACACCAACCGGCGCTTCAAGCAGCTGCTGGCGGCAGGGCAGACCGGGCTCTCCATCGCCTACGACATGCCCACGCTGTACGGCTACGACACGGACGATCCCGAGGCGGACGGCGAGTTCGGCACGTGCGGCGTGGCCGTCTCGTCCCTGGCCGACATGGAGGTGCTGCTCGCAGGGATCCCGCTCGACCGTGTCTCGACGTCGATGACGATCAACTCGCCGGCGGCCCCGATCTGGGCGATGTATATCGCGGCCGCCGAAAAGGTCGGCTTCCCGCGGGCGGCGCTCGAGGGCACCCTCCAGAACGACATCCTCAAGGAGTACGTGGCCCAGAAGGAGTTCCTCTTTCCGCCAGGCCCGTCGATGCGGCTGGTCACGGACACGATCGAGTTCGGGACGCGGGAGATGCCACGCTGGAACACGATCTCGATCAGCGGCTACCACATCCGCGAGGCGGGCTCGACCGCGGTCCAAGAGCTTGCTTTCACCATCGCCGATGGCATGGCCTACGTGGAGGAGGCGCTGCGCCGGGGCCTGCGGGTCGACGAGTTCGCGCCCCGCCTGTCCTTCTTCTTCAATAGCCACAGCGACTTCTTCGAGGAGATTGCCAAGTTCCGGGCCGCCCGCCGGGTCTGGTGGAAGCTGATGACCCAGCGCTACCGGGCCGAGAACGAGCGCTCGACCTGGATGCGCTTCCACACCCAGACCGCCGGCGTGTCGCTGACCGCGCAGCAGCCGCTGAACAACCTGACGCGCGTGGCGATCCAGGCATTGGCAGCCGTGCTCGGGGGCACTCAGTCGCTCCACACCGACGCCTACGACGAAGCGTGGGCCGTGCCGTCGGCGGAGGCGGCGCTCCTTGCGCTCCGGCAGCAGCAGGTCATCGCCGCGGAAAGTGGCGTGACAAACACCGTGGACCCGCTGGGTGGTTCGTGGTTCGTGGAATCGCTCACGAACCAGGTCGAGCGCCAGGTCTGGCGCTACCTCGATGAGATCGATCGGCTCGGCGGCATGGTCGATGCCATCTCGGCCGGCTATCCGCAGAAGGAGATCGCCGACGCGGCCTATCGCTTCCAGCGCGAGTTCGACGCGGGGGAGCGCGAGATCGTGGGCGTCAACGCGTTTGCGGACCCGGAGGAGCAGATCGCGATCCCGTTGCTCGAGGTCAGTGAGGAGAGCCGCGACGCACATCTTTCGCGGCTAGCGCGAACGCGCCGGGAGCGAGACCCCCAGGCTGTTGCGGCAGCCCTTGCGCGGCTGACGGACCTGTCAGCTCGCCCGGGCTCGTCGGATGCGAACGTGATGCCGGCACTCATCGAGTGCGCGCGGGCCTACGCGACGCTCGGCGAGATGTGCGGCGTTTTTCGCAAGGTCTTCGGCGAATACCGCGAGCCGGTCGCGGTCTGATGGAGAGGGGGGAGCGGCGGTGAATGCGATCGTGTGGGAGCGGCGGTGAAGGCGACGAGTGGTTGGGCCACTGACGAAAACGAGCTCGCATCGTTCCTGGAGGAGCCGAACCTGTGCCGCGTCGGCACAGTGGATCGCGACGGCCGGGTGCACATGGTTCCCGCCTGGTTCCACTGGGACGGCGAGAAGTTCTACGTGGGCGCCGACGCCGCCGACCACAAGGTAAAGAACATCCGGCGCACCGGGATGGCGGCGATCGAAATCGACGGCGACATCCGGCGCAAGCGCGGGCTCCTGGCGCGGGGCACAGCCATAGTCCTGGACGGCGACGAGGGCCGTGCCGCGTA
>JBBSGX010000128.1:0-7004 GCA_038253685.1 Candidatus Limnocylindrales bacterium
GTCCTTCGTGGCAACGTTCACACCGTTGCCGCTGATCACAAGCGCGTGGCTGATCGTTCCGTCGTTGCGTGCGACTAACGTCACCGGGGTCCCTGCCTTGAGCGTGACCGTCGCAGGTGTGATCGAGTACTCCTTGAGCGAACGTAGTCAGTCGGGGGGGTCGCCGGGGCGCTCTCCCTGAGGGAAGGTGCCACGTTTCGGCGCGGTGTCCGAGTCTTGACGCCTGACTTCGTTGTCCTGAACGGCGGCTACGGTGGAGACGAGCGTCACGATGAAAGGGACCAGGAACGTCAAGGCGATCGGCCAGAAGTGGTCATCGCGGAGTTGCCCTCCCAGGACGACGTTCCCTTGGTTGACGAAGGTCAGGACAGCCGGGACCCGGCTACGTTGAGCTCGCCCCGATTGAGGGGATCCGGATGTTTGCGGAGGCGCGGCTGCTGTTGATCCTCAGAGAGGCGGGCCCGAGCCTGCATTTGGCGGGCCCTGCGTTCGCTCCCCACGTCGCGGTTGCGCTGGAGCAGCCTGAGTATTGGCTCGCGTTCCTGGATCAGCCGGGCGTCCTCGCGCGGCGGCCGGCGTTTCGTCCGGAACCCTGACGCCGGTTGGGGTGCGGGAGATTTCTGGCGCGACTCCCGGATCGGTCCAGAGGCGCCGCTACCCCGCAGCTGGCTGGGGCAACAGGCCGAGCTGGCCCAGGAACGACATCTGGTGGTAGTAGACGTGGTGGGTGGCAACCCGACCGTCCCTGACCTCGAACATGTCCACGTAGGGCAGGACGAAGGCTCGGCCACTCGGCGGGATTTCGCCCTGGGGGCTCGCCAGCGGGCCCCTGTGCGTTCCCGTGTAGGTGCCTTCGATGACGACGGTGTCGCCCGACTCGATCGCCCGGACGACCTTCAGCTTTGCGTCGGGCGCGGCCCGGTTGAAGATGCGGAGGGAGCCGGCGAAGGCGTCGACGCCGCGCATCTCGCCGCCTGCGGGTTCGACCGTCACGACGTCCCACTCGAAGAGTCCCGGCATGGCGTCCATGTCGGCAGCATGGCTCGCCGCGCAGAACCGGTCGAGGACCGCTCGCGCATCGCTCATGGCGATCCTCCTCGCTCCATCCACCATCACCTCGGGTTGAGGCGGCGCCGACGGCCGGCCAGGGCGGCCCACCCGTCGGTGCTCGGCATTATCACGCGCACCGACCGCGAGAGGCCCGGAGCCAGCATTCGTCGAACGGGCGACCGCCCGTTTCCCCAACACTCTGGCATCGATCGCGTTGGCCTCGCGGGCTGTCCTCTTCCTGCACGGGATCTGCGTACCGGTTTCTTCGAGAGTCCGAAACGATTCGCAGGCGGGCACCGCTGCACCTACTAGCCCAATCTTGGTCGGCAATTCTTCAGCGGAGCTGAACGCATGGCCTCATCACGCGCTCCTCGCGGATGATCATCCAAACGCGAAAGTCCGAGGCACGCTGCCAGGGGAACTGGCCGCCCAGCGCATAGGCCGAATGTCTGGTCCATGTCGCTCACTCCGCGCAGCAGGACAGCTTCGTCACATCCCGGCTGAACGCTTGGGCGCCGATCTTGAGGGTCTCGCTCATTGTCGGATAGACATGGATGAGGTCGATGAAGTCGGCAAGCGTGGCTCGAAACTTCATCGCCATCGCCGCCTCGTGGATGATCTCCGCCGCCGACTCGCCGATGACGTGGACGCCCAGGACCCGCTCGTCGATCGTCGAGGCGATGAACTTCACGAACCCGGTCGTCTTGTGGATCGCGCCAGCCCGCGGCACGTACTCGAGCGGTGTGGTGGCCGACACAGCCGGCTGGTGGCGGGCCTTCACGTCGGCCTCGGTCAATCCGACGACGCCGATCGGTGGGTCGACGAAGATCGCGCGCGGGATGACCGTCCCGTCGAACTTGCGGCGTGCGTCGGCGAGCGCGTTCTCGGCGACGATCCGGCCCTGGCGGGCCCCGACCGGCGTCGCCATCTGCGAGCCGTGCTGGCGCCCGATGACATCACCGGCCGCCCAGATGTGCGCGTGGCTCGTGCGCAGCTCGGCATTGACGGTGATGAAGCCGTTCGGGTCCCGGGCGACGCCGGCCGCGTCGAGGGCGAGGCCGTCGGTGTTCGGCTCGCGGCCGGTCGCGATGAGGAGCCGCTCTGCGCGGACGATGCGGCCCTCGGTTGGCGTCTCGGCGTGCACCTGCACCTCCCGCGCGTCGCCTGCCACGCGCTCGATCCGGGCGCCGGTGATGATCTCGATGCCCTCCGCTCCGAAGACCTCGCCGAGCGTCCGGCCGAGCTCGGGCTCGTATCCCCTGAGCAGCTCCGAGCGGGCCACGATCGTTACCCGACTGCCCAGGCGGGCGAACAGCTGGGCGAGCTCGACCGCCACGTAGCCGCCGCCGAGGACGACCAGCGACTCGGGTAGCTCGGCGAGGCGCTGGGCCTCGTCTGCGTCGAGCAGGTCGCTGGTCAGATAGGGGACCCCGTCGAGGCCCGGGATCGGCGGGACGGTTGGCCGCGAGCCGGTGGCGACGAGGAAGCGGTCGGCCTCGATCCGACGCCTGTCCACGATGACCGTTTGAGGATCGGCAAAGTGCGCGTCGCCTTGGAGCAGATCGAGGTCGCCCAAGCCGTCGGCCACGCTCGCGTACTTCTTCGTCCGGTAGTCGTGGACGACCTCGTCCTTCTGGGCGATGAGCGCCGGGAAGTTGACGCTGATCGCCGCCGGCGTCAGGCCAGCGTAGCGCGGATGGGATGCGTCGTGAACAATGCGGGCCGCCTCGATGAGGTTCTTCGACGGCAGGCAGCCGCGGTTTGCACAGGTACCCCCCAGCGTCCGTCGCTCGACCATCGCGACGCGGCCGCCGAGCTCGGAGGCCTTGATGGACGCGGCGAAGGCAGTCGACCCGGAACCCACGATGAGGAGGTCGAAACGGTCCGGCATGATCACTCCCATAATACGAACACACGTATTGACAGACGATCCATGGTATGCCATAGACGCCTACAGGCACCAGGCCGGAGGCGCGACGGGCGGGCCGCACGGCCAAGGAAGGTATTGCGATGATCGATGCCAGACCAACCGCGGCAGCCCTTGCGGACGCGCTGACGTCCGCCGCGCCCACACTCGACCCAGGCGAGCAGCGCCTGGCCCTGGAGCTGTACCGCCTCCTGCTGCGGGGTAGGCCGGTGACCGTATCGGACCTCGCGTCGGACGTCGGTGTCGACCAGCGAGACGGCGAGACCGCGCTCGCGCGCTGGCCGGGCGTGTTCCGCGATCGGAAGGGACGGACCGTCGGGTTCTGGGGCCTCGTCGTGCGAGGCATGCCTCACAAGATGTCGACTGGCGCCGGCGACATTACGACCTGGTGCGCCCTCGATCCCTTGCTCATCGCGCCACTCGTCACCGACCGAGCGCGCGTGCAGTCCCTCGACCCGTCACCGGCGCACCGATCAGTCTCACCGTCACGCCAAGCGGCGTCATCGATGTCGAGCCGCCCTCATCGCTCGTCTCGATGCTCGATCCCGAGGGCCGCTTTGGCCACGACGTCGTCGAGAGCTTTTGCCATTTCGTCCACTTCTTCGCATCCGAGCAGTCCGGCCAGCAATGGGTCGCCGAGCATCCTGGGACGTTTCTCCTCACCGTCGATGAGGCCTTCGACGTGGCGACTCGATCATGGCCTGCCATGTTCCGTGAGGCGCTGGCGAAAATCGGCCGAAACTTCGGCCGAAGGGCCCATCGGGGCTCGATAACTGAACACAATGTGGGCGGGTCGGAGACCTCCCGGCCGGCCGGCTCCGACGGCAGAAATGACGGATCGGTTGCGTCCAGATACGGGACACGTATCTTCACGCAGGTAGTTCAAGAGCCGCAGCCAATTCGAATCGGGGTGAATTCCGCATGTCCAGTAACCTTCCGACCGCCGCCACACGGACTGACGAGCTCACGCGCCATGAGGTCCTCGCCGCGTTCTTCCAGGGCCTTGCCGACCCCACCCGGGTGCGGATCCTGGAGCTGCTCGCGGAGCGACCCCGAACCGTGACCGAGCTCCAGGTCGATCTCGGCGTCGCGCAGGGCCGGGTCTCGAGCCATCTGGCTTGTCTGCGCTGGTGCGGCTACGTCCTCGCGGTCGCCGAGGGCCGCTACAACCGTTACCGGCTCGTCGACAAGCGCGTCCGGAAGATCCTCGCCGATGCCGAGTCGATCGTCCGCGAGAATGCCGACCGCCTGACATCGTGTCTCGTCCTCGCGACCGAGGTCTCGGCCGACCCGCCGGACTCGAGGTGAACGACGACGTTGCCGCGATCGCCGTTCCGGTCCTTGCGCTTGTCTGCTGTGCGGGGCTTCCGCTGGCCCTGTCGTTGGGGGCTGGCGGAGTTAGCCTGATTGCGGGCGCCGGCCTGCCCGTCGTCATCCTGGCAGCCATCGGGGGATGGTGGATCGCGCGGCGCCGGACTCGATCGGACCGCGCGTAGCGACGGCGATCGCCGCCGCCGCCTTCGGAGAGCTGGCACCAACCAAACCTCAGGGCTTCAAGCGCGAGACCGTAGGCTCGGTCCTTGCCCGGGACATCTCGACAGCCACTCCCTCTGCACCGCGTTCCACACGCGATTTGGAGGCGACGATCCGTCGCCGATCAGGCAGAGCGGCGACGGCGTTCAAAGGCGTTGTAGCCGGAGGCCCGGACAGCGACGGTGAGCGCCTCGGACGCGACGTAACGCTCGTCCTCGACGAATGCACCTGGCTCCCTTTTTATGGGTCCTACAAAAAGAGTACCGTCGCGGCGGCTTGTTCGTGGCGGCTTCTCGAAGGACTGGCGGACCCGGGCCCCTAGCGCTCCCTGCCGTAGCGTCCACGGCCGCCTTTGCGGCGCGTTCCCCGCTCACGCGGGGAGGCTGAACCAGAACCGGGTCAGACCACGCCCCGACTCGACGCCGACCCGACCGCCCGCCGCCTCTACCAGCTGGCGGACGATGGCCAGGCCGATCCCCGTGCCGCCGTGCACCCGATCCCGCGACTTGTCGACCCGGTAGAAGCGCTCGAAGACGTGCGGCAGGTCCGTCGGTGGGATGCCGTCGCCTGTGTTGGAGATGGCCACGACGATGTCCCCGGCCCGCCGCTCGGCCCGAATACCGACCGTGCCGTCGCGGGGCGTGTAGCGACTTGCGTTCTGGAGGAGATTGCCGAGCACCTGTGCAAGGCCGTCCGGGTCGCCGCGCGCCGGGAGACGCTCGGGAACGTCCGCAGAGATGGCGATGCCGGCCCGTTCGAAGCCCGGGCCCGCCAGTTCCAGGGCCGTGCGGATGATGACGGCAAGGTCCAGCTCGACGAGCTGCGGCGGGGTGGCGGCCGCATCCCCTTCTGCGAGCGTATCAAGCGATCGCGCAAGGCGGCCCAGCCGCTCGGCCTCCTCAAGCAGCGACTCGAACGTGGCGCGGTCGGCCGGCATGACGCCGTCGCGCAGCGCCTCCAGGTAGCCCGTCAGGTTGGTGAGCGGCGTTCGCAGCTCGTGCGCAGCGTTGGCAATGAAGTCGCGCCGCACGCGCTCCTGCTCCTCGAGGCTGCCTGCCATCTGGTTGAACGAGTCAGCCAGGCTCGCCACTTCCTCGGGTCCGGAGCGAGGCACCCGCGCCCCGTAGTCGCCGGCTGCAACGCGTCGCGCGGCGGCACCGATCGCGCCAAGCGGCTGCGCCAACCGCCGCGCCAGCAGGATCGCCAGGAGCAGGGCGACCACGACCGCAACGACCGCTGCCAGGACGATCACCACGGTCACCGACTGATCGAACATCTGGTGCGCGGAGTCGGCCGTGGCGCCGTGCAGCATCATCAGATGCGCGAACGCGTCGCCCCCGACGGCCCACACGCCCACGCCGACGATCGCGATGGCGATCGCCGTGGTGAGCACGACCGCCAGCGCGATCCGCCCGCCGATGCCGCCCGGACGACGCAGGCGCCTCATCTGGCGCGGCGACCCGGGCCGTTTGCCACCGTATGTGGCAGGTCCGCCGCGCGGTAGCCGAGGCCGCGCACCGTCTCGACGTAGCGCGGCCGCTCGGCCGAGTCGTGCAGCTTGTCCCGCAGGCGTCCGACATGGACGTCGATCGTGCGATCGAGCACCGAATCCTGGTCATGCCCGTAGACCGCGTCCAGGAGCTGATCGCGGGTGAGAACGCGGCCGGCCGCGTCGAGCAGCGCGGCGAGGAGCCGGAACTCCACGGCCGTCAGGCGCGCCGACTTCCCCGCGACGGTGACGCTGTGGCGAGCCCGATCGACGACGAGGTCGCCATGCATGAGTGGAGGCGTCGATTCGGGAGGTGGGACAGGGCTGGCGCTGCGTGCGAGCACGCGACGGACGCGGAGCGTCAGCTCGGCGGGCGAGAAGGGCTTGGGAAGGTAGTCGTCCGCGCCTTCGCCCAGACCGGTGATTCGATCCGCGGTCGTGCCGCGCGCCGACAGCACGATCACCGGCGTATCGGACGTTCTGCGCACCGCGCGAAGCACGGCCAGCCCGTCGACCTCGGGGAGCATCAGGTCGAGAACCACAAGTTGCGGGTCGTGAAGGGCGATCGCTGCCAGCGCCCTCGTTCCGTCCGACGCCTCGGTCACCGTGTAACCGTCCCGCTCCAGGTAGGTGCGGACCAGTCGGACGATCTTGGCGTCGTCGTCCACGACGAGGATGGGGCGCTCCTGACGGCTGGTCACGAACTGCATGGTAGAGGCGACGGAGCGGCCGCCCGGTCGATCACGCGACCGGCTTCTGTGGCGACGCCTACTTCAGCGGTGCCGCCGCGATCGCCTGCCCCATCTCGGTGTCCCAGAGAACCACGGCGTGGTAGCCCATTGCCTGCGCTGCGGCGGCCGCCGGAACCGGGTATTCCTGCATCCCCGTCGTGCCCGCAAGTGCGCCGAGATCGAGGCTGGCCTTCTGATCGACCTGGGAGGTCTTCGTGACGTCGGCGTTGGTGACGAGCAGGACGCTGGTGTGGGCCTTGCTCGGCGTCGAGAA
>JBBSGX010000129.1:0-6918 GCA_038253685.1 Candidatus Limnocylindrales bacterium
GCCACTGGCTCGAGATGCGCTCGATCGCGCAGGCGCAGGGAGCCCTCGGGGCGCTCGCCGCACTTCTTCCAGACACTGCTGAGTGGATCACCGACGGCGGCACCGAGAGCGTGCCCGTTGCGGATCTGCATGAGGGAGACCTGGTGCTGGTGCGACCCGGAGCACGCGTCCCGGCTGCGCGCGTGGTCGTCGAGGGCACGGCGGACGTGGACGAATCGATGATCACCGGCGAGTCGCGAGGCGTATCGAAGGGACCGGGAGCGCCAGGCATTGCAGGAACGGTGGCGGAAGGCGGAAGCCTCCGGGTGCGAGTCACCGCCGTCGGAGAGGCGACGGCCCTGTCGGGAATCATGCGGCTGGTGGCGGCGGCGCAGGCCTCGGGTTCGCGTGCCCAGGCACTCGCCGACCGGGCCGCCGCCCTCCTCTTCTATGTCGCCCTCGCCTCGGGCATCGTCACCCTGGTCGTCTGGTGGGCGCTCGGAGATCGCGAGGGAGCGCTCGTTCGCACCGCGACGGTGCTCGTGATCGCCTGTCCGCACGCGCTGGGACTGGCGATCCCGCTCGTGATCGCGATCAGTACCTCGCTCGGTGCCCGGAATGGCCTGCTCGTCAAGGATCGGCTGGCGCTCGAGCGAGCGCGCAACCTCGATCTCGTGATCTTCGACAAGACGGGTACCCTGACCCGCGGCACCCCGGTGCTGGCCGGCGTCGAGGCCGCCTCCGGCTTCAGCCCCGACGATGTGCTCGCCCTGGCCGCGGCCGTCGAGTCGGATTCGGAACACCCGCTGGCCCGCGCCGTCGTCGAAGGCGCCAGGCAACGCGGCGTCGAGGTCCAGACCGCGAGGGACTTCGAGGCGCTCGCCGGTCGCGGAGCACGGCCCAGGTGGCCGGCAAGCGCGTCGAGGTCGGCGGCCCGCGTCTCATCGCCGAACTCGGCCTGACCCCACCGCCGGAACAGGCGGCCCGTGCCGACTCCTGGGCTGCGGAAGGTCGAACCGTGCTTCACGTCGTGGCGGACGGCCGGCTCATCGGGGTGTTCGCGGCCGAGGACGTGATCCGGCCGGAGTCAGCCGAAGCCGTCGTGGAGCTGCACCGGCTCGGCGTCCGCGTGGCGATGATCACGGGCGACAGCAAAGCCGTCGCGGACGCGGTCGCCCGGCGGCTGGGGGTGGACGAGGTCGCGGCCGAGGTCCTTCCGGCAGACAAGCCGCCGCAGTGGCAGGCTTCCAGAAGGGCGGCCATCGGGTTGCGATGGTCGGCGACGGCGTGAACGACGCTCCAGCCCTGGCGCAGGCGGACGTTGGCATTGCGATCGCTGCGGGCACGGACGTCGCCGTCGAATCGGCAGGCATCGTGCTCGTGCGGAGCGATCCGCGCGACGTGGTCGGTGCCATCGAACTATCGGGCGCGACCTATCGGAAGATGGTCCAGAACCTGATCTGGGCCGCCGGGTACAACGTGGTGGCCATCCCGGTCGCCGCCGGGATTCTCCTGCCCTGGGGAATCGACCTGCCGATGGCTGCGGGTGCAGTGGTGATGAGCCTGTCGACGATCATCGTGGCCGCCAACGCCCAACTATTGCGGCGGGTCCGCCTGCGACCGGATGATGCCCGAACCGATCTTCATGAGACCCGTCTCGCACCGAAGGGAGCCACCTCGTGACCGATACGACAACCGCCCTCGATCCGGTCTGCGGCATGACCGTGGACATACACGCCAGAATGAGATGGCTATAGTAGCCATATGAAAACGGCGACGATCACGCAAGCCAAGAATGGGCTCAGCGCACTCATCAACCGGGTCAGGAATGGGGAGAGCATCCTGATTCTCGATCGCGGCGTGCCCGTTGCGCGGTTGGAGCCGGTCGCGGCATTCCCCGACCCGACCGGCCGCCTGCGACGCCTCGAACGGGCTGGCGTCATCCGGGTCGGCGAGGCCCCGCCGCCGCTCGATCTACTCCGTAAGCCGGCGCCGCCGCTGGCGCCAGGCGCAAGCTCGGTGGAGGCTCTCATCCAGGAACGGCGATCCGGGCGATGAGGTTCTGGGACAGCTCCGCCCTGGTCCCCCTCCTGGTGCTCGAATCGTCCAGCGCTGCGATGCTTCGGGAGTACGACCTCGACCCCGAGGTCGTCGCGTGGTGGGCGACGGAGGCGGAGTGCGTTTCCGCGCTCGCTCGTCTCGAACGCGACGGCAGCCTGACCGCACCATCGATGGCGGAGGGGCTCCGACGTCTCGATGGCCTGGCGAGAGCATGGCGCGAGGTGCAGCCGGTGACGGCCGTCCGCACGACCGCGATCCGGCTGCTGCGCGTGCATCCGCTTCGTACCGCTGACGCGCTCCAGCTCGGTGCGGCAATCGTTGCCGCAGAAGACCATCCGGCAACGCTTCCGCTCATCACCCTTGACGAGCGGCTGGCACAGGCAGCCGAGCGCGAGGGGTTCGCGGTTCTCCGCCCTGACAAGGCACCGTTGGTTTGATGTAACCGTGGTTGCACGCTTGGTCTAGACTGGCCCCTGTGCAACGACGGACGCGCTGGGTTCTGCTCACGTACCGCCTTCCGCGTGAGCCGTCGACCCCGCGCATCTTGTTGTGGCGGCAGCTGCGGCGGCTCGGGGTCGCCCAGGTCGCTGACGGCGTGGTCGCACTTCCACTGGATGCCAGGACCCGCGAGCAGCTCGAGTGGCTTGCCGAGGAGGTGGTCGAAGCCGGCGGTGAGGCCGCGACCTGGCTTGCAGAACCCGGCTCGGCTGCCCACGAGCGGGCCCTGGCCGAGCAGATCGTCGACGCGGTGCAGGCCGAGTACCAGGCTGTCATCGCCGAAGCCAACGCCATGACCAAGGGCGAAGCAACCCGTCGCCGAACCCTTGCCCGCCTTCGCAGGGAGCTCCGCCGGATCCGCTCGCGGGACTACTTCCCGAGCGGAATCGCGGATCGAGCCGTGGCTGCGGTGGAGTCTCTCGCGCAGCGGGGCGAGGTCGCGTCGTGAGGTGGGCAACCCGTCGAGGGTGTCATGTGGACCGGGCCGCCTCCGCCTGGCTGATCCGGCGGTTCATCGATCCCGGGGCAGAATTCCTCTTCGTCGACGACCCGGACGAAGTGCCGCGTGACGCCACCGCGTTCGACATGCGGGGCGCGAGCCTCTCGCACCACGACGGCGGATGCACGTTCGAGACGTTCCTGCGTCGGTACGAGCTCGCGGATCCCGCCCTGGTGGAAGTCGGGCGGATCGTGCATGACGCCGACCTGCGCGACGAGCGTTACGACGCGCCCGAGGCGGCAGGCCTCGACGTCCTGATCCGTGGGTTGTCGATGACCCTCGAGGATGACACGCTTCTGGCCATCAGCGACCGGATGTTCGAGGGCCTCTACGCGTTCAAGCAGCGCGCCCTGATCCTGGGCCGAGAACCGGCATGAAGGAGGAGATGTCGAGATGAAATGGGTTACCCGCGAGCACCCGAAGACTGACCGCATTGCCTGCCCGTGGCTCATCCGGAAGTTCATCGACCCGGACGCGGAGATCGTCTATGTGCCGCGCGACGAGGTGCTCTCGTATGCCGAGCGCGAGGGCGCCACCAGCTTCGACGCTCCGGGCGCCAGGTTCACCCACCGTGATGGGCTCTGCTCGTTCGAAGTCCTGATCGAGGAGCACAGGATCGAGGACCCGGCGCTTTCGATCATGGCGCGGGTCGTCCACGGTGCGGACGTCTCCGAGGACATTGGCTCGACCCCGGAATCAGCCGGGTTGCTGGCGATTGCGGACGGCTTCGCGCTGCTGCTTGTCGACGACCAGCGACAGCTCGAGCTCGAGCTGCCCGTGTACGACGCGCTCTACGCGTGGGCGCAGCAGAAGGTGGCCGGCCGGCCCCGGTGAACCGAGGACTCATCGCCATCCTGGGGGGCGATGGCCGTGTCCTCTTCGCGACCCGCATCCTCCGCACGTTCGGATACGGCTTTCTCTCCGTCGTCCTCGTCCTGTACCTGGCCGCTCTCGGCATGGACGACCTTCACATCGGGCTGCTCCTCACCCTGACCCTCATCGGGGACGCCGCAATCAGCCTCTGGCTCACGACGCGCGCCGACGCGATGGGGCGCCGGCGTGTCCTGCGGATCGGTTCGTGGCTCGTTGCGCTCGCCGGCGCTGCCTTCGTTGCGACCGGCGATTTCTGGGTGCTGGTCGCTGCGGCCACGATCGGGGTCATCAGCGTGAACGGTGGAGAGGTCGGGCCGTTTCAGGCTGTCGAGCAGGCATCGCTCAGCCACATCCTCCCCGATCGAGAGCGCACAAGGGTCTTCGGCTGGTACAGCCTCATCGGAAGCTTCGCCGCGGCAGTCGGGGCCTTGGCGGCCGGCCTGCTCGTTGGAGGGCTGCGTGCTGCCGCGTTCTCGGCGCTGGACAGCTACCGCGCGGTCGTGCTCGGTTACGCCGTCGTCGGCATCCTGCTCGCAATCGCCTTCGGACGGCTGTCGCAACGGGTCGAGCTCGAAACGAAATCGCCATCGACGATCGCAGGGCGACTGGGACTGCACCGCTCGAGGGCGACCGTCCTGCGCTTCTCGGGCCTCTTCGCGATCGACTCCTTTGGCGGCGGCCTCGTGAGCCAGAGCCTGGTGGCCTACTGGTTCAACCTGCGCTATGGCGCACAGCCCGAACTCCTCGGCGCGATCTTCTTCGTGGCAAACATCCTGGCCGGGTTCTCGGCCCTCGTAGCTGCGCGGCTTGCCGCCCGGATCGGATTGGTGCGGACGATGGTCTTCACCCATCTGCCGTCCAACCTGCTGCTGATCCTGCTTCCGCTGATGCCGACGCTGCCCCTTGCGGCCCTGGCCCTCTTCCTGCGATTCAGCCTGAGCCAGATGGACGTGCCTGCGAGACAGTCCTACATCGTCGCCGTGGTCGACCCGGATGAGCGATCGGCCGCTGCCGGAGTCGCCGGCATCGCCCGGAGCGTCGGATCCGCACCTGCCCCGTTGATCGCGGCCCCGTTGCTCGGAATCCCGGGGTTGTCAGGCGTGCCGTTCTTCATCGGCGGCGGGCTGAAGATCCTCTACGACCTGCTGTTCTATCGCCTTTTCGCCGGCCTTCGCCCCCCGGAGGAGCGGCTTCCCCTACCGGGCTCGGCGACCGGTCCTTTGCCGTGAGCGCCGAATCCACGGCCACCATAAAGCCGCCCGGCATCCGTGCGCTCTGCGCGTACTTTCTTCGACTCGGCACATTCGGCTTCGGGGGCCCGGTCGCGCTCGCGGGCTACATGCAGCGGGACCTGGTCGAGGACCGCGGCTGGATCTCTCCGCAAGACTACCGCGACGGCCTGGCGGTGGCCCAGGTCGCGCCCGGTCCCCTGGCCGCACAGCTGGCCATGTGGCTCGCCTTCGTCCGCCACGGCGTACGCGGCGCAACCCTTGTTTCGCTCGCCTTCGTTGGGCCGGCGTTCCTCATGGTGGTCGCGCTAGCGTGGGTGTACGTGGCCGCCGGCGGAGCGACATGGGTGGGCTCGGTGTTCTACGGCGTGGCTCCAGCGGCCATCGCCATCATCAGCCTGAGCGCCTGGCGACTTACGGCGCTCACGCTCGGCGCGGACCCGCTCTTGATTGCCATCGCCGCCGTGCTCGCTGGACTCACCGTCCTGACCGGCTCGGAAGTCGCGATCGCCTTCATCATTGCCGGGTTCGTCGTCGTCGCAGAACGCGGCCTGCTGGCCGGGGCAATCCGAGGACTTGCGCAGCGATTCCGTGGGCGTTTCCTTGCCGTGGGCTTCCTCGACCGGCGTTTCCTCAGACGGCCTTCCACCTGCCACTGCTCGGGGAGATGCTCGGGTACTTCACCTTCGCCGGCGCGTTCGTCTTTGGATCAGGCCTGGCGATCGTGCCGTTCCTGCATCAGGGCCTCGTCGTCGAGCACGGTTGGCTGAACGAGCAGCAGTTCCTCGACTCGGTCGCGGTCGGGCTGATCACGCCCGGGCCGGTGGTCATCACGGCATCGTTCGCGGGCTTCCTGATCGCCGGCCTGCCCGGCGCCTTCGTCGGCGCCGTGGGCGTCTTCCTGCCGGCCTATCTGCTCGTGGTCATACCCGGCAGATGGATTCTCCGGCACAAGGACCGTCCAGCCGTGCGGGCCTTCATCGTGGGCGTCAGCGCTGCGGCAACCGGGGCCATCATGGGGGCTGTGGTCGTCCTCGGGCGTGGGGCACTCGTCGATGCTCCGACGGTTGCCATCGCCCTCCTCGCCCTGGTCTCCCTGATCCTGATCCGGCGGTGGAAGCCGCCCGTCCTGTCGGCGCTCGCCGAGCCTGCCGTCGTCCTGGTGGCGGGTCTCGCCGGGCTCGCACTTCGGGGTGCCTGAAAGCGCCGATGCCCCCAGGAGAGCAAGGCCCGTGCCGGGCGGTCGACTGGGACCCGGAGCTATCCCGCGGGTTTGAACAGCTCGATCGGGTTGCCCGACGGATCGTCCACCACGATCTGCGAGCCGCCCGGTCCCTTGACGATGTCGTTGCGGAACCTCACGCCGGCGCTTCGGAGGCGTTCGACTTCGGCGGGGAGGTCCTCGACGATCAGCTGGATGCGATTGCAGCCACCGGCCGCCGGTTGCCGACCATCTGGCATCGGGCGCGCCGCCGAGCTCCCGTGGCCACTCAGCAGCAGCCTGAGCTCGCCGAGCGAAACTGCCGCAAAAGCTGGCGACTGATCCCAATCGAGGTCGAACCCAAGCTGGCCGGTGTAGAACGCGATCGCGGCCGGCACATCATCGACCAGATACCGCACGTTCACGTCATTGGCGCAATGCTCCCCATCCGGGCATTCCAGCGCCTGCGATCTCGACCTTCCTGACGCACGAGGCATCAAAAGCGCGATACGCGCCGGGGACCACGTTCCAGATCGGGCGGATCGACCTCGTCGCAAACACGGGGACCTATCTCGACA
>JBBSGX010000130.1:0-6863 GCA_038253685.1 Candidatus Limnocylindrales bacterium
CGACCGCGCCGAGCTCCAGGATCGGAACGGCTGTCGCCATCGACCTAGGGTACGCGGCGCGCCGCTTGACCCGTTGTCGCTCGTCGGTGACAGTGCGGTCGTGGATGAACGCGGGGCGATCTACCGCCGACTCGGGGTCGAGCCCATCGTCAACGGCTCCACCACGATGACCAGGCTCGGCGGCTCGCTGATGCCGGCGGAAGTCCTCGATGCCATGCGGGAGGCAGCGGGGTCGTTCGTCGATCTCGTCGAGCTCCAGGAGGCAGTCGGGCGCCGCATCGCGGATCTCACGCACAACGAGGCGGCGTTCGTGTCGGGAGGAGCTGCCGCGGGGCTATTCCTGTCGGCAGTTGCGTGCATGGCTCGCGACGCTGAGGACGGCGTCCTGCGGCTCCAGGATCCCCGGCCGGCGCGATGCGAGTTCGTGATTCAGCGAGCCCAGCGCTATCCCCACGAGGAGTCGATCGAGCTGGCAGGAGGGCGTCTGGTCGAAGTCGGATCGACGGCCGGGACGTCAGAGGACGAACTCCGCGGCGCCATCGGAACCCGGACTGCCGGGATCCTGTTCGTGGCCGGCTCGCCGTGGGCCGGAGGTGCTGTGCCACTCGAGGCCGTGGTGCGCGTGGCGCATGAGCGTTCGATCCCCGTGATCGTGGATGCTGCAGCGCAGTTACCGCCGCCGGAGAACCTCTGGGCCTTCACGGAGGCAGGCGCCGACCTCGTCATCTTCAGTGGCGGCAAGGGGCTCTGCGGGCCTGCCAGCACCGGGCTCGTGCTCGGCAGGTCCGAGCTGGTGGAGCGTGTCGCAGCGAACGCCTCGCCCCATGAACGCCGCATGGGCCGGCCGATGAAGGTGGGCAAGGAGGACCTCATCGGGATCCACGCCGCCGTCGAGTGGTACCTGGCGCAGGATCAGGAGGCCCTCGCCCACCGGTACGAGGCGATGGTCGCGCACCTGGTCGCGTGGGGAGCCACGCGGCACGACGTCGAGGTCGCGCGCGACTGGCCCGGGGAGGCCGGGCAACCGACGCCGCGGGCGCAGATCCGGCTCCTCGGCGCGCTGGCGGCGGAGCGCGACCGCCTGATTGCCGAGCTAATTGCCAGTCCGCCGCGGATCGCGGTGGAGCCATCGGGCTCGGACGCGATTCACGTCGCGCCGGAGACGCTGGTGCCGGGAGAGGAGGTCATCATCGCCAACCGACTCGCAAGCGCCCTGGAGCGTCATTGACCGCGGGTCGGCACCGATTCGATCAGTCCAACCAGGACATCGGACGCTTCCGTGACTCGCTGCGGCAGCAGTACGACCCGGCCGCCCGTCTCGGTGACGGCCAGGTTGGCCGCTGCGTTGCCTCCAACGGCAACGATCAGCGACGAGCGGGTGGATCCCAGGGTCCGGCAGGTCTCCTCGGCAGCGGACACATCGGCGGCCGAAACGACGCCCAGGACGGCGGCCGCGGCGTCACGGACCGTATCGAGCCAACTCGACAATGGCACATCCGCGCCCAGGTACACGACCTGCATTCCGCGCCGTCGAAGCGTGACGGCAAAGGCCAGGGCGCCAAGCTCGTGCCTTGCGCCAGGCGGTAGGCCGACGATGACCCGAGGTCCCGACACGGCGCGAGAAGCGGCCTCGAAGGCTCCCGCCAGGCGCCGTCCGATGGCTGCTGACCCGAGGTGCTCACCGGCGACACCCAGCCGACCGTCGGCCCAGAAATCCCCAAGCGCGGCAGCAGCCGGCAGGACGAGGTCGTCTACGACTGCTTCGAATGAGCCGCGCGAGAAGATCTCGTCCAGCGCAGCTTCCACGGCCCGCACGTCATAGGCCGCCGAGCCGCGCACGAACTCCGAGATCGGATTGAGTCGCGCTGAAAGCCCGTCTTGCAGCGTCCGCTCCGGTCTGCCAGGGACGGGGCTCGCGGCCCACTCGTCGACGGGGATCTCCCCTGCGCTGATGGCCTTCGCCGCCTGTGATGCGGTCCAGCCCGTGGAAGTGAGTGCCCGCATGGCTCGCAGCGTCGCAACCGCGCGGTCGTCGTAGAGGCGGTATCCGGCGTTGGTGCGCACTGGCGACACCACGCCGTATCGACGTTCCCAAGCGCGGATGAGCGAGGAACCGACACCGCTCTGCTTTGATGCCTCATTGATCGTGTACATGGTTGGTGCACCCTAGCACGGGCGTGACCACGTTCCACAGACCCTTGACAGATGTTTTGTCGGGTCGCATAGTGTAGACAAACCTTGGACGAACAATGTACAAGGATGAAAGCTGAGGTGATCAGATGGTCATGATGCTCCGCAAGATCGGGCTGACTCCCGACATTGCCTACTACGCGTCGATCGGCTCAATCGCTCTGAGCCTGCTGCTGTGGTTCGTGCCGAGGTCTCGCGATGAGAGCGGTCGCCCGGAGCGACTCGCGATTTTCGTCGGCCTGTGGCCCGCCACGCTGATGTTGCTCGGGCAGGCGCTGCGGTCGGAGGAGCGATCCCCGACTCAGTCGCGGGGCTAGAAGCCTTCGGAGCCGGGCCGGTCAGACCTTGCAGCCGGGCGACAGCTCGCTTGATCGCCAGGCTCGGGCCATCCACCAGGCTCGACTGACGAACACACCTTCGGGCGCCACCTGTTGTTGCGGTTACGCAAACAGCCCGGCAGCCCACCCATTCAGGGAGAAGTCCCTGTGAGATTCCTGCGCCTCGCGACCGTGACATGCGCTGTCGCCGCCTTGGCGACAGCATGTTCCGGCGCCGGCAGTTCCAATGCACCGAGCGCTTCAATCAAGCCATCCACCGTCGCCAGTCAACCGTCCTCATCCATGGCCGCCGAGCCCTCTATGGGCATGCATCCAACGGCCAGTGCGAGTTCGAGCATGAGGGCCGGACCCAGCGCCCCCGCTGCCGGTGGTGTATCCGGGGCGACTGACTCCAAAGCTGCCGATCTCCGGGTCAAGCTGGACCTGCTCCTCGGCGAGCACATAATCCTCGCCACCAAGGCGACCGGCGCGGCCCCGGGCGAGTTCGCCGCCTATGGCGACCTTCTCAACACCAACGGCACCGATATCGGGGCCATGATCGGCGCCGCGTTCGGCAACGACGCGAAGGACAGCTTCAACAAGATCTGGAGCGCCTACGACGGCTTCTTCGTGGACTACACGACCGGTGTGGCCACCAAGGACAAGGCCAAGCAGGACAAGGCGGTCCAGGACCTCACGACGATCTACGTGCCGCAGTTCGCGGCGCTCATCTCGGGAGCCACAGGTCTGCCGATGGACGCCGTCACAAGCCTGACCATGGATCATGTTCTGCAGACCAAGCAGATCGTGGATGACCAGGGCAAGAAGGACTATGCCGCGGCCTTCACCGATATCCGCAAGGCCTACGCACATGCAGATGATCGGCGACGCGATTGCGCCGGCCATCGCCGCCAAGATGCCGGATCAGTTCCCCGGCGATCCCTCCAACAAGGGTGTCGGCTTCCGTGTCGCGCTCAACCAGCTGCTCCAGGAACACCTCTATCTCGCCACGTGGGCGACCGATGCCGCCCTCAGCGGCCGCGCCGACGAGTTCGGTGCCGCAGTCACAGCGCTCAACAGCAACGGCACCGATATCGGTGCCGCGATCGGCAGTCTGTACGGCAATGACGCCAGGGACAGCTTCAACCAGATCTGGAGCGCACACAACGGCTTCTTCGTGGACTACACGACCGGTGTCGCGACGAAGGACATGGCGAAGCAGGACAAGGCCGTGCAGGACCTCACGACCATCTACGTGCCGCAGTTCGCGGATTTCATCGCCACCGCCACGGGACTACCCGCCGACGCCGTGACCTCCCTGACGACTGAACATGTCACGACGACCAAGGCCGTCGTGGATGCCCAGGGCGCAGCCGACGTTGCCGGTGCTGCGCAGAAGGACCGCTTGGCTGCTCAGCACATGGAGATGATCGGCGACCCGCTTGCGAAGGCGATCGTCGCCAAGCTCCCGGCGAAGTTCAGCTGATGCCGGGAGTTCATACGGGGCGGCGGGTCGAACGTCGCCCCCTGCGGCCAGGAACCGGGTTCGGTCAGGCCGTCGGGCTCGCCCTCCTGGTCCTCGCAATCTGGCCGCATGCAGCACGGCCTCGACGGCTTCGAGTCCTGCCGCTGCCTCAGGCAACGTCGTGGAGGTACGCGTCGCTGATTTCAAGATCACCCCGGCTCAGATCAATATGAGCGGTTCCGCGATCACGCTCAACGTCAAGAACGATGGCCCAACCATTCACAACGTCTCGATACGGGATTCGTTAGGAAGCACGCTCATCCACACGAAAGACCTGAAGCCCGGGGAGTCCGAGACCGTGTCCGGGACACTCCCGACGGGCAACTTCATCACCTTCTGTTCCCTTCCTGGTCATGAAAAGCCTCGGAACCAAAGGAACGCTCGCTATCAGCCAACCGTAGGTCCGTTCTGGACCCGATGAATCAAAGGAGCGTATTCGTGAAAAACAACACCATTGTCCAGGGCTGGATCGCCCTTGCCGGGATCGTGCTCATCGCCGTCGGCGTGATCGGCTTCATTCACAACCCCCTTGTGGGTGCAGCCGACGCGCTGATCCCGACCGGATCGATCCACAACGTGATCCATATCCTCACCGGCCTGTTGGCGCTGTTCATCGCCTTCGGTTTGCGTGGAGTGCAGCAAGCCAATGCAGTCATCGGGTTCGGCGTGCTGTACGGAGCGATCTTCATCGTCGTGCTGCTCAGCCCCAGCCTGTTCGGACTCTTCGAGTTCCAGGCCAATGTCTACCTGCACGCCATCCACCTCGCTCTTGCCGTCGTGAGTCTGGCCGTGGGCTACATGGCTCGCAACGAGCTCGCGGGCGCATCCGAGCGCCGCCTCACCGCATAGGTACGGCAACAGTCGAGGGCGAATCACATGGGCTCCCACACTTTCATTGAGGCATTCGCCCTGATTGTCCTTCTCATTTGTGGCCTGATCGCCGTGGCGGCCGGCATGGTGCTGCGGAATCGCGCTCCGAAGCGTGCGTCCACGTCACCCGGGCGAACGCTATCGAGCGGCGATTCGATCGGCCGGCTCGCCTGGCTGGCGATCGCCTCTGCGTCTGTCGGAGCGGGCATCATCCATCTGGCCCTGGGTCCATCCCACCTGGACGAGATCGGGGTCCTTGGGTTGGGTTTCTTTGTTGTTGGGGCCGCACAGCTCATCTGGGCGGCTGTGGCCACGCGCCGGCCCGGCCACCGTCTGGCTTGGCTCGGAATCGGCGGCAACGTCGCTGTACTCGCAGCGTGGGCGTTCACGCGGACGGTGGGTCTGCCCGTCGGCCCGGATGCCTGGACTCCCGAGGGCATCGGGCGGGCGGACTCGGTTGCCGGACTCTTCGAGCTTCTGGTGATTGCGGTGCTGCTCGTCGACGTCTCCGGGCTGCAGGCGCGCGGGCTCTGGCTGCGCACCGCAGTCGGGACGGTGGCGGCGATCGGACTCGTGCCGATCGTTGGCAGCATCATGGTTTTGACCACGCTGGCGCTGGCTTCCGGAGAACCGGGCCATCACCACATGACGACGAGGACGACGCCCAGGATGTCGCACAGGACGCGTACCTGAAGGCGTTTCGATCCTGGGGCCGGTTCGACGGCACCGACGTGCGCGCCTGGCTGTACACGATCGCGCTGCGCCTGGCGTTCAATCACCTTCGTGGCCACCGTCGCTGGTTGGCGGTCCTCCAGCGGGTCGAGCAGCGTCCATGGACCGACCCGTCAGACCCCGACCTGTGGGCGGCCATCCACCGGCTCGAGCCGCGGACGCGCGCCGCACTTCTGCTCAACGTCCTCGACGGCTACACCCAGGCAGAGATCGCGCAGATGCTTTCCGCGCCGGAGGGGACGGTCGCGAGCTGGATATCCCGCGGCCGGGGGTCGCTGCGCCGGGAGCTCGGCAGGGACCTCTGAGCCGTCCCGGGCCGGCGGACAGTAAGCTCACTGGGCATGAGTCCGCACACCGCGGAGTACTGGAAGCAGATGAACGATCCGGTGATCGCGTCGTTCCGGGCGAACGGCGGCCGCGTCAAGGGACGAAGGTGGCCGGTCATCCTGCTGACCACCATCGGCGCGAAGAGCGGCAAGCCGCGGATCACGCCGCTCAACTTCAGCACCGACGGTGACCGACTGGTAGTGATCGCCTCGAAGGGTGGCTCGGCGACGCACCCGGGCTGGTACCACAACCTGCTGGCGGACCCGGAAGTCACCATCGAGCTCGGCGATGAGCGCTTCCGCGCCCGAGCCGTGACGGCGGACGAACCGGAGCGGACGCGCCTGTTCGACCTGCAGGCGGCGCAGATGCCGTTCTTCGACAGCTATCGCAAACGGGTCAAGGCGCGTCAGATCCCGGTCGTTGTGTTCGAGCGCATCGAGTAGCGCCCGAGAAGCCGCTGCCGAGGGTGACCACCCGTACCGGCAGATCGGTGATCGCCGGAGAGGCAGTTCCTACAGCGGCCGTCGCCACCGATCCGGCGGAGAGGGCGATCAGTGAACTGTTGACGTCGGCGCCTCCGTCCCCATCGATCGTCCCGCGACCGGTGATCCGCATATTCTCGGCGTCATCGACGAGGAGCAGGCGCGGAAACGTCATCATCCGGCCGTGGTACCGGACATCGGCTGGCAGGCCGGCATCTGCGGCGCTCTCGCGGCGTCCGTGACCGATCCGCGCATGGCGAAGCGCGCAGAGCCCACGCCGGCATAGCGCTCGACCACCACGGGCTCGCCCTGCGCACGGACCGCGTGGCTGCGGCTCGGGTTGGCCATCGGCGGCGCTGGATAGATCTCGACGGCGGCCAACACGGTGCCCGGCGAGCGTAGTCGCAGGCGCTGGCCCCC
>JBBSGX010000131.1:0-6782 GCA_038253685.1 Candidatus Limnocylindrales bacterium
CCGCGGGGCTACCTGTGGCTCGAGCACTACGCCGGCGGGTATCGCGGTCGAATCCTCAACGCTCACCTGTATGCCATCTTCGGCCTGCGCGACTACTGGCAGGAGACCCACACCGATGCCGCGCGCCTGGTCCTCGAGGGAGCGATCACCACGATGAGCGACAACGCCTGGAAGTACCGCCGGATCGGCACCTGGAGCTGGTACAACCTGATCCACCGCGTCGCCAATCGCCAGTACCACGGCATGCACATCCGCCAGCTGCGCGCACTGGCTGTGTCGTCAGGGGACGCGTACTTCTCCACACTCGCCGACGAGTTCGCCTCCGACTACCCCTGAGGCCGCATCGGCTCGCCACCTATACTCCGGGGCCGATGGAGTACGCGAGCTCGATTCTTGACCTCGTCGGCCAGACACCGCTAGTGCGCCTCACCCGCGTGACCCGCGACCTGGGGCCCGCCGACTCTCAGCCCCTCGTGCTCGCCAAGCTCGAGATGCTCAATCCCGGTGGATCGGTCAAGGACCGCATCGGGCTCCCGATGATCGAGGCCGCGGAACGGGACGGCTCGCTCCGCCCCGGGGGCACGATCATCGAGCCGACGAGCGGCAATACCGGGCACGGCCTGGCGATCGCCGCAGCCATCAAGGGTTACCGCTGCATCTTCGTGATGGCCGACAAGCAATCGTCCGAGAAGCAGGCGCTGCTGCGAGCGTATGGCGCGGAGGTGGTGCTGTGTCCCACGAACGTGCCGCCGGAATCGCCTGAGAGCTACTACGCCGTCGCGAAGCGCCTCGCGCGCGACATTCCCGGCGCATTCCAACCCGACCAGTACCACAACATGGAGAACCCGGCGGTACACAAGCGCACCACGGGACCGGAGATCTGGAGCCAGACCGAGGGGCGCGTGACGCACGTCGTGGTCTCCGTGGGGACGGGCGGCACGGTCACCGGCATCGCGCATCACCTGAAGTCGCAGAACGGGCAGATCCAGGTCATCGGCGCGGATCCCGAAGGCAGCGTGCTCTCCGGCGACACGGCACGGCCGTACCTCACCGAGGGGGTCGGCGAGGACTTCATGCCCGGCACCTTCGACCCCGCTTCGGTCGATCGCTGGGTGCGGGTCTCCGACGCGGACGCCTTCGCGGCGGCGCGGCGCTTGACGCGCGAGGAGGGAATCCTGGCCGGCGAGTCATGCGGTACGGCATTGGTGGCCGCACTCACCATCGCGCGGGAGCTGATGGTTGCGGACCGGGGACGCGATGCGGTCATGGTCGTGCTGTTTCCCGACGGCGGCCGCAACTACCTCTCGAAGCTCTACAACGACGAGTGGATGCGCAAGAACGGGCTGCTCGGCTGGGAGACCGGCCGCGCGCGCATCAGCGCCGTCCTGGGCGACGGCCGCTACAACGACGATCGCCCGCCGGTCGTCCTGGCCCGCACAACCGACCGAGTTGCCGGGGCCATCGACATGCTGGAGCGCTACGGGATCAGCCAGATGCCGGTCACGGAGCGTGACGACGATGCAATCGAAGGCATCGTTGGTTCGCTCAACGAGCGGAGCCTGCTCGAGCGCGCGTACCGCGATCCGGGCGTCGTCGAGCGAACGGTGGGCGAGGTGATGGACCGTCCGCTACCGATGATCGATGTGGCCGAGTCCCTCGACGACGCCTTCCTCGCCCTCTCGGAGGGTGCGCCGGCGCTGGTCGCCGTGGCGTCCGGGAAGCCGGCCGGCGTGGTCACGAAGCTCGATCTGCTCGAGTACCTCGCACACCAGGCCACGCGAGCGCGATGATGTGGAGGAGCTCTACTGCCTGACCTCAACGGTGGCCTTGACGCATTGGTCGGTGAGCTGAATGCCCTATGCCGCCCCGGGCTCGACCCGCTCGAGGACGGGCTCCATCAGCGTCGTCTCGGTTTCTGCGAGGAGGCGTGCCGGATCGGGCTGGAGGGCCGCCCGCGCCGGTGACCTGTAGTAACGGTCGCTGGCTGCCTCGAAGCCGTCGTCTCCATCGTACGAGACGAGCCAGATGAAGCGGTGCTCGTCGCGAACGATCCAGGCACCCTCGACGCGGAACCCGAAGCGTTCCCGCAGCGGCACCACCTCCCGGACCCATTCGGCCACGAACGCGTCGAGCTCGCCGAGGTTGACGACGTAGCGCCGCAGTTGATACGTCCGCATGCTCTGCTCCTCTTCCCCGCCCTGAAAGCCGGCTGCCACACAACGCAGGACCATCGTGTCAAGTACTGCGTCCCGCTCAGGAGTAGCATGACGCCTGCCAGCGCCAGCTGACGGACTGTGGAAGCCGACTCCCGGGGACTTCGAGTGCCCCGCCACGCGCGGCCGGTCTGATCACTCCGAGGTGATGCACGACCGTGGCCCGCTCCCCGTCCGACGTCGCACAGTTGCCCGCAATCGGGCGCAGCCGGCGCGCAAACCTCTCCATCGCCGAGCTGTATGAGCACGCCGTTCGCGCGGACGAGGGCCTCATCGCGGCCGGAGGGCCGTTGGTCGTCCGGACCGGCAAGCACACTGGTCGCTCGCCGATGGACAAGTACCTGGTCGACGAGCCCGGCAGCCACGACGGCGTGTGGTGGGGCGGCTTCAACCAGCCGATCACCGAGCGACGCTACGAAGCGCTCCGGCGGCGCATCGTCGAGCACCTCTCCACGCGCGACCTGTATGTCGGTGACAGCTTCGTCGGCGCGCACCCGGCGCACCGCCGTTCCGTGCGAACCTACACCGAGTCTGCCTGGGCCGGCATCTTCTGCAACAACCTGTTCATCCGGCCGACCCGGGAGCAACTGCGCGACTTCGCGCCCAACTTCACGATCATCGACGCCCCGTCCTTCCATGCCGATCCCCGTCGGGACGGCACGCGCAGCGAGACGGTCATCCTGGTGCACCTGTCGCGCCAGGAGATCCTGATCGCTGGCACGGAATACGCAGGCGAGATGAAGAAGGGCGCCTTCGGGATCATGAACTTCCGCCTGCCCGACGAAGGCGTCCTGCCGATGCACGCAGCCGTGAACGTTGGGGCGCAGGGTGACGTCGCCGTGTTCTTCGGGCTGTCGGGGACGGGCAAGACGACCCTCTCGGCCGATCCGGACCGGGTGCTCATCGGCGACGACGAACACGGCTGGGGGGCCGACGGCGTCTTCAACTTCGAGGGCGGCTGTTACGCCAAGACGATCCGCCTTTCCCACATCTACGAGCCGGACATCTACTCCACGACACGTCGCTTCGGCACGATCCTGGAGAACGTGGTGATCGATCCGGTCAGTCGCGAGCTCGACCTCGACGCCGACATCCTGACCGAGAACACGCGGGCCGCGTTCCCGCTCGACTTCATCAGCAACAGCTCGGAGACGGGCATGGCCGGCCAGCCGACCTCGGTGATCTTCCTGACCGCCGATGCGTTCGGCGTCCTGCCGCCGATCGCTCGCCTCAGCCGCGAGCAGGCGATGTACCACTTCATCAGCGGTTATACCGCCAAGCTCGCAGGAACGGAAGTCGGTGTCAGGGAACCGACAGCGACGTTCTCGACCTGCTTCGGGGCGCCATTCATGCCGCGCCATCCGAGCGTCTACGCGTCGATGCTGGGGGAGCGGCTGGACCGCCACGAGGTGCCCGTGTGGCTGGTGAACACGGGTTGGACGGGTGGCCCGTACGGCGTCGGGCATCGCATGAACATTGCCCACACGCGGCAGCTGGTGCGGGCCGCGCTCAACGGCGCCCTCGCGGACGTGCCGACGGTCACGGACCCCGTATTCGGCTTCGAGGTCCCGACCAGCTGCCCGGACGTGCCGGATGAGATCCTCCAGCCGCGCGCCACCTGGCCCGATCCCGACGCCTACGACCGCCAGGCACGCCAGCTCGCGCAGATGTTCCGGGAGAACTTCCGCCAGTTCGAGGATCGCGCCGGCAAGGCGATCCTGGAGGCTGGGCCGAAGGGGAAGTAGCCGCTCGGGCTCCTTGGCCCCCCGATGCGGGCCGAGTGGCATCTGGCGCAGTGGACGGCCACCGCCCATTGTGCGATCGCGATCCTCTTGCGCAATGCATACGCGGTATGTATGATGCGCGGCGCAATCCTGCGGCGCCCATCGGAGGGAAACTCGCACGATGTCGGTCCGGTACGGACTCCTGGCGCTCCTCGCGGAGGAGCCGACCCACGGCTACCAGCTCAAGACAGCGTTCGAGCGCCGCACGGGCGGATCCTGGGCGCTCAACATCGGGCAGGTCTACACCACGCTGCAGCGTCTCGAGCGCGACGGCCTGGTCGAGGTCGATCTCGGCGGCTCTCCCGCCGGTGATGGCGAGCGCGCCGACCGGACCGATTACCGGATCACCGCCGCGGGCAGGGAGCAGCTCAACACCTGGTTCGCTTCAGCGGTGGTGCCGGAGGGGCCCGCACGAGACGAGCTGACCATCAAGGTCCTGCTCGCGGTCGCCGCGGGTGACGTCGACGTCGACGGGATCCTCCAGCGGCAGCGGACCGCGACCCTGGCGCAGCTCCAGGCTTACACGCGCCGCAAGGCCCAGGCCGATCCGGATCGCGAGCTTGCCTGGCTGATGCTGCTCGACGCCCTGATCTTCAAGGCCGAGGCGGAGGTTCGCTGGCTCGACGCCTGCGAGGCCCGCATCCGCCGCCACGCTCGAAGGAACCGAGAGGACGGCCATGACCGCACCGACCGCAATGACTGACCAACGCCGGCCGATGGCCGCCACGCCGGAAGGGACGAGGATGGACGACGCCATTCGACTGGAGGGAGCCTCGCGCTCGTTTGGCGGTGGGCACACCCTCGTGGTCGCGCTTCACCCGACCGACCTGGTGGTCGCGGCCGGTGAGCTGGTGGCCGTCATGGGCCCGAGCGGGTCCGGCAAGTCCACGCTGCTGTCGCTGGTCGGCGGCCTGGACCGGCCGACGGCTGGTCGCGTGATCGTGGGCGGCCAGGATCTCGGCACGCTCAACGCGAAGGGCCTGGCGGTGTTGCGCCGTCGAACGGTCGGCTACGTGTTCCAGGAGCTCAACCTGCTGGCCGGCCTCACCGCCCGCGAGAACGTGACGCTACCGCTCGAGCTGGATGGCGCAAAGCTGGGGGCCGCTCGGCAGGCCGCCGACGCTGCCCTGGCTGCCGTTGAGATGTCCCACCTCGCGGATCGTTTTCCGGACGACCTGTCCGGCGGCGAGCAGCAGCGCGTGGCCATCGCCCGCTCGATGGTCGGCGGCCGTCGCATCGTCCTGGCAGACGAGCCGACGGGTGCCCTCGACTCGATGAACGGCGAGATGGTGATGCGGCTCCTGCGGAAGCACTGCGACGACGGCGGCGCGGCACTGCTCGTCACGCACGACGCCGCCCACGCGGCCTGGGCTGACCGGGTCGTGTTCCTGCGCGACGGCCGCATCGTGGACGTGTCTGTGCCTGCGCCGAGCCCCGAGTTCAGCCGGCACGACCCGCTCACCGCGGCACTGGACGCCGCATGACCCGCAGCAGCTTCCGCGTCGCCGTTCGACTCGGTACCGGCGCGGCTCGACGTGGACGTTGGCGCAGCGTCCTGGTGATGATCCTGATCGCGCTGCCCGTGATGGCCATGGCCGGAGCGGTGACGCTCCTTGCCACGGTCACCCCCACGCCCGAGCGAACCGCGACTGCCCGGATGGGCGTCGCAGACCTGATCGTGATGCCCAACGGAGATGGGAGCCAGGCCGCGCTCGAGGCACTGCTCCCGGCAGGTTCACGTGTCGAACCTCTCGCCCAGGCGAGTGATTCCTTCACGGCAGCGGGTGCACGGTACGGCGCCGTGGCCTTCTCCACGAACATCGATGGACTGGCGAAGGGCATCTTCACCCCGCTGTCAGGCCGTACCCCGCAGAGCGCGGGCGAGATCGCGGTCAGTCCTGACGTGCTGGCACTCACCGGTGTCTCGATCGGCGACGCCATGACGTTGGCGGACATGGGCAAGGTCACGGTCGTCGGCACGGTCGAGAATCCCATGAACCTGCGGATGCGGGTCGTCCTCGTCGACGCGGGTCTCGCAACCTCCATGGGCGGGCCGTCAGGCACGTCGTACCTCGTCAGCCTGCCGCCGGCGGCCACAGCAGCAGATTTCCCACCGGCGATCGATGTCGACTTCGCCGCTGCCCGCCTGGTCGGGCCCGGTGGCGACCAGGCCACACAACCGAGCTACGAGGCCACCACACGCGCGTATGCCGGTCAGCCGAGCGACACCCAGATCAGCGTCATCTTCATCCTGGGAGGCCTGGCCCTGGTCGAAGCCGCGCTCATCGCGTCCGCCGCGTTCGCGGTGAGCATCCGCCGGCGTCAGCGCGAGCTTGGCCTGCTCGGCGCAGTCGGAGGCGAACCTCGACATCTCGCCACCACGGTCCTGGCGGAGGCGGTCGTGCTGGGCATGGCGGGCGCGATCATCGGGGTCGTGGTTGCGATCGTTGTCGTGGTCGCCAACGGCCCGTTCCTCGATCGGCTGGTGGACCGGCGCAATCCGCCGGTGGTCGTCTCGCCCGCCTGGCTACTGATCAGCGGCGCCATCGGCGTCGGGGCGGCACTGATCGCCGCGGCGCTGCCGGCACGAACGGCGTCACGCGTTCCGATCCTGGCAGCCATCTCGGGACGCAGGCCTTCCACCGCTCCAGCCGTTCGCACGCTGCGCCTGGGCCTGCTGACGATCGGCGCCGCCCTCGTGATCACGCTCGTGGGGACCGGCATCCAGTTTCGCGCGTTCGACGGGACCCCGGGTCTGGGCATCGGCCTGTTGCTGTTGGGAGCG
>JBBSGX010000132.1:0-6755 GCA_038253685.1 Candidatus Limnocylindrales bacterium
ACCTTGCCTACCTGGTCGGTCTTGTTGGCCACCTTGTGCGCGATGGGTCCGGCGTGCACGGCGGCCGATGCAGCGAGCTCGGCCGCCTTCGCGGCGACCTCTTTGAGGGCCGGCGTGGCCGCAGTTGCGACCTGCTCGATCATCTGCTGAAGCTGAGTCACCATGGCCTGCACGTCGACGGAGCGTCCGCTGGTCGGTTCCGGCTCGGGCTGCGACTCCGGCGGTTTCTGCTGCTCTGAGTCCATCTGTTCTCCTCCGTGGCGGCGGGGCGCGCCTTCGGCCACGTCCACCGCGAGTCTATGCCGCTCTGCCCAGAAGCGCCGCGCCGTACCGGGGCGAGAGCGTTGCAGATCAGTGCCGGAAGTGACGCACTCCGGTGAAGACCATCGCGGCGCTCGCGCGATCCGCGGCCGCGATGACGTCCGGATCGCTCTTCGAGCCTCCGGGCTGCACGAAGGCCGTGACGCCGGCTGCAGCGCAGACCTCGAGGCCGTCGGGGAACGGGTAGAACGCATCCGAGGCGCAGACGGCGCCGCGGGCCCGTTCCGGTCCTGCCTTCTCGACGGCGAGTCGGGCGCTGTCGACCCGGCTCATCTGGCCGGCCCCGACACCGACCACCGTGCGATCGCGGACGAGCACGATCGCGTTCGAGGCGATGCGGCGGCCGACTCGCCACGCGAAGTCCAGGTCCGCCGCCTCCGCCGGCGTTGGCGCTCGTTTGGTGACCGAGCGCCACGTCGCCGGGTCGTCCGGCAGCGAATCCGACTCGGTGGCGAGCACACCGCCGCCCGCAGTCCGCAGCTCCAGCGTAACGACCGCCGGCGAGAGCAGCGAGGGATCGGCAAGCAGGCGCAGGTTCGGCTTGGCGGCGAGCACCGCGAGCGCAGCCGGGTCGAAGGAGGCCGCCACCACCACCTCCAGGAAGAGGCCCGTCAGGCATTCGGCAAGCGAGGCATCAACGATGCCACGCACGGCCACCACGCCGCCGAACGCACTCACCTGATCACCGGCGAGAGCCGCGTCCCATGCCGATCGGAGATCGGCCGCTTCCGCAGCCCCGCACGGGTTGCCGTGCTTCACGATCACGATGGCGTCCCCACGCAGGTCGCGCGCCAGGTTCGCGGCGGCCGCGGCGTCCAGCAGGTTGTTGTAGCTCAGAGCCTTGCCCTGGAGCGGATGGGCGCCACCGGCGAACGGCCCGTTCACGGCCGGCGTGCCCGGCACTCGGTAGAGCGCGGCAGCCTGGTGCGGGTTCTCCCCGTAGCGGAGCCGCTCGGCGAGCTCGAGATGCAGGTCCAGCGATGCCGGCAGCGGTTCACGGCCGTCACCCGGCCCCGACGCAGCGAGGTCCGGGATGAGTCGCCGAGCGAGCTCGTCCGCGATCAGGGCGTCGTAGGCAGCGGTCAATTCGAAGGCACGGACTGCGAGCGCGCGCCGGGTCTCTTCGGAGAGCTTTCCGCTGGAGCGCAGCTCCGCCAGCACGTCGTCATAGGCAGCCGGGTCCGTGACGATCCCCACGCTCGCGTGGTTCTTGGCCGCCGCCCGGACCATCGTCGGGCCACCCACGTCGATCTGCTCGATCACGTCGTCGTCGGTTGCGCCCGGCTTGGCGATCGTCTCCGCGAAGGGATACAGGTTGGAGACCACCAGCTCGAATGGCTCGATCGCCGCGGCTGCCAGCTGGGCGCGGTGATCGGCCAGCCTGAGGTCCGCCAGGAGGGCGGCGGAGATGCGCGGATGCAGCGTCTTGACGCGGCCATCGAGCATCTCCGGAAAGCCGGTCACCGCCGACACGTCCGTGATCTCCAGCCCCGCGTCACGCAACGCACTGGCGGTCCTGCCGGTGGACACGAGCTGGAAGCCGAGCTCCGCCAGCCCTTGCCCAAGCTCCACGATCCCGGCCTTGTCGTAGACCGACAGCAACGCCCGCCGCGGAAGCGCCACCTCTGCGGCCGCCGCGGGGTCCAGCGAGACGCGACGACCGTCGGTGCGCAACGCGCCTGCCATTGCCAGCGCCACGCACTGCGGCAGGAGGCGGTGCTCCACGGCGTGGATGCGCGCGCCCAGCGAGTCGAGCGTGTCGCCCGGCACCAGCGGTACGGCTTCCTGCGCCACGATCGGGCCACCGTCGACCGTCTCGTCGACGAAGTGGACCGTTACGCCGGTCACGCCAACCCCTGTGTCGAGCGCTTCGCGGATCGAGTCGCGGCCGGGGAACGCGGGCAGCAGCGCAGGGTGCACGTTCAGGATCCGGCCCGCGAACCGGGCCAGCGTCTCAGCCCCGAGTACGCGCATGAATCCGGCGAGAACGAACAGATCGGGATGGGCGGCCGCCACTGCCAGCGTGAGTGCAGCGTCCCACGCCGCCCGGTCAGGGTGGTCTGCGGGCTTGACCACGGCCGTGGCGATGCCCTGCCCCTCGGCGAACTCGAGCGCGGGGCAGTCGCGATCGCCAACGACCAGCACGATCTGCCCGCCCAGCCCGCCACGACGCTCGGCTGCGAGCAGCGCTCGCAGGTTGCTCCCCTGCCCCGAGACTGCCACTGCGATGCGGTCCGCGGTCATGCCGCGTCCTCCGCATAGCGCTTCGGACCAAGCTCTGCGGCGGATCGGACCTCGCCGATCTTCCAGGACGGGCGTCCCCGCTCGGCGAGCCAGCTCAGCGCGACCTCCACCGCCTTCGGCTCGACCACGGCAGCCATGCCGATGCCGGCGTTGAAGGTCGCCCGGAGCTCGGGCCCGGACAAGTCGGCAAGAGCTGCCATGACCCGGAAGACGGCGGGGATCGGCCAGCCCGCTGGGCGCACCCGGATGCCGAGTTCAGACCCGACGGCACGCGGCAGATTGCCCGGCAGGCCGCCACCGGTGATATGCGCGAGGCCCGAGAGCCGCAGCCCGCGATCTCCGAGCATGGAGCGCAGCTCAAGGACATCGCGAGCGAAGATCCGGGTGGGCGTCAGGAGCACATCGCCCAGCGTCGACGTTGCAACCGCCGGCTCCTCCGCGTCCAGCTCCGTGGTCGCAGCGCTCCCGAGGCTCTGCTTCACCAATTCGCGGAAGGGCATGGCCAGGTCCAGCCCATGCCGCGCGACTGCTGCCCGGACCAGCGAGTACCCGTTCGCGTGCAACCCGGACGAGGCGATCCCGATGACGGCGTCCCCGACCGCTGCCGTGCGGCCATCCAGCAGCGCGCTCCGCTCTGCGATCCCCAAGCAGAACCCGGCGAGGTCGAACGCGTCCTGGGCCATCAGGCCCGGATGCTCCGCGGTTTCGCCGCCGACCAGCGAGCAGCACGCATCCTCGCAACCCGCAGCGATGCCGCGGACGATCTCCCTGATCGAGTCCGGATCCACCCGGCCGACGGCGATGTAGTCGAGGAACAGGTACGGCCGCGCGCCGTGGCAGACGACATCGTCCGCACACATCGCCACGAGGTCGCGGCCGACAGTGTCGAGGCGGCCGAGCTGCCGAGCGATCTCCGTCTTGGTGCCGACCCCGTCGGTCGCACACACCAGGACAGGCTCTCGCATCCCGGTGGGGATCGGCACGGCCGCCGCGAACCCACCCAGCCCGCCGAGCAGGTCCGTCAGTGCCGGTCCGCCACCCGCTCTCCGGCCGGACAGCTCCTCGCGGATGAGCTCGACGGCGCGCTCTCCGGCCTGCACGTCGACGCCCGCCTCCGCGTACGCGCTGTGAGCCTCCGGGTCCTGAGCTGCCACGGACGTGGCGTCAGCCTCGGACTTGCAGCGGTTCGTCCTCGAGGACGAACTTGTGGGAGGCGGCGTCGTACGGGACGGGCACCGGGTAGTTCCCGTCGAAGCAGGCGAAGCAGAAGCGATCGCGCGGGAGGTCGATCGCGTCGAGCACGCCGCCGATCGAGAGGTAGGCGAGCGAATCGGCGCCCAGGAACGCGCGGATCTCCTCGAGGTCCAGGCGAGAGGCGATCAGCTCGGTCTCGATCTGCGTGTCGATGCCGTAGAAGCAGGGATGGAAGATCGGCGGCGCGCTGATGCGGAGGTGAACCTCGGCGGCGCCGGCACGCCGCAGCAGCGCCACGATCTGCTTGGTGGTGGTTCCACGCACGATCGAGTCGTCGACCACGACCAGCCGCTTTCCTCGCACCTCCTCGCGCAGTGGGCTGAGCTTCACGTTGACGCCGCGCTGGCGCATCGACTGGCTGGGCTGGATGAACGTCCGGCCGGCGTAGCGGTTCTTGACCATCCCCTCGCGGTACGGGATGCCGCTCGCCTCCGCGTACCCGGCCGCGGCGGGGGCGCCCGTGTCGGGCACCGGCATCACCATGTCGGCGTCGGCCGGCGCTTCGCGGGCGAGCGCCTCACCCATGCGCCGCCGCACGTGGTAGAGGTTGCGGCCGAGCATGTAGGAGTCGGGTCTGGCGAAGTAGATGAGCTCGAACACGCAGAGGCGCTCCTGCCCCTCCGCGAAGCGCACCGAGCGAGGGCCCGACGGCTCGCCAAGGATCACCATCTCGCCTGGCTGGACGTCCCGCACGTAGTCCGCACCGAGCGCATCGAGCGCAGCCGTCTCGGAGGCCAGCACCCAGCCGTGCGTGCGCGGCAGCGGCTCCGACGACGGCCCCAGGGAGTCCCACGGCAGTGGGAAGGAGGCCGTCTCGAGGTCGGGCTGCGACGGTGTCGAGGCTTCCCCGACCACAGGCTCGGCGGGCAGCCGGCCAAGGACGAGCGGCCGGAAGCCGTGCGGGTCGCGCACGCCGATGACGCGATGCTCATCCATGATCACCAGCGAGTAGGCACCCGAAACGCGCGGCAGCACCCGGTGGAGTGCCTCGACGAGGTCCCCGGCAGGCTCCTCCGCCAGGAGCGCCGTCAGGAGGTCCGTGTCGGACGTGCCGACCAGGCGTGCCCTACCGCCGGGCAGCATCGTGAGCAGGGCGCGAGTGTTCACGAGGTTGCCGTTGTGGCCCATCGCCACGGTGCGCCGCGGGCCGAGGCGGAAGGTGGGCTGGCTGTTCTCCCAGACCGTGGAGCCGGTGGTGGAGTAGCGACAGTGCGCGATCGCGAGATCGCCGCGCAGTGAGGCCAGGCGCCGCTCCTCGAGCACCTGCGCGATCAGGCCGAGGTCCTTGTAGACCATCACGCCTTCGCCGTCGCTCACGGCGACGCCGGCCGACTCCTGGCCGCGGTGCTGCAGCGCGAAGAGGCCCAGCGCGGCGATGGCCGCCGCCTCCTGGCCGGGCGCATGGACGCCGACGATTCCGCACATGGTCAGCGGGCCTCGCCCAGGAGCCACGATTCCTCGCCGAGGGCACGGGGCAGGCCGGCATCCCAGGCGTGGCGGAGCTCGGAAAGAGGCTCGTCGAGCTCGTCGGCCACGCCGGCACCGCGAGACTCCGCGGCTCCCGTTGCACCCTCTCCGACGAGGCGGATCCGCAGCCGATTGCCGCCGACCTCGCCCAGGCGCCGGCTGGGCAGGCCGTGTTCAGCCGCGAGCGCGGCCACCGAGCTCCATCGATCCGGCGCTATGCTCACGACGACGCGGCTGGGCCCCTCGCCGAAGAGCTCCACGGCCGGCGGCGCCGCGACGGGCAGCTCCAGGTCCGCGCCGAAACCGCTCCAGATGCCGCATTCGGCGAGCGCAACGGCAAGCCCGCCGCCACTGACGTCCTGTGCCGAGCGCAGCAACCGAGCGTCGGTTGCGGCCAGCAGAAAGCCCTGGAGATCCGCTTCGCGCTGCAGGTCGATGGCCGGTGGGCGGTCGTCCGCGGCGGCCCCGGCGATCTCCGCGTAGATCGAGCCTGCCAGGCCGGGCACCGTCTCTCCGATCAGCCCGACCACGTCGCCGGCGGCACGGAACGCCGGTCCGACCCGCCGCTCCACGTCGTCGAGGAGGCCGACCACGCCGACCTGGGTCGTGGGCACGATGGCGCCGACCGCCGATTCGTTGTAGAGGCTGACGTTCCCGCCGGTGACCGGCAGTCCCAGGGCGCGGCACGCGTCGCCCAGACCGCGAACGGCCTCCTGGAGCTGCCAGTAGGCCTCCGAACGCTCCGGGTCCCCGAAATTGAGGCAGTTCGTGACGCCAAGGGGACGTGCCCCCGTGATGGCCACGTTCCTCGTGCATTCGGCGACCGCGAGCGCAGCACCGAGCCAGGGATCGAGCGCGCCGACGCGGGCACAGGCGTCGGTGGCCATCACCAACGCCTTGCGCGTGCCCTTGATGCGCAGCATGGCCGCGGCGTGCTGGCTCGCCTCGATCGTGTCCGCGCCCACGGTCGCGTCGTAGCGCGTGGTCACCCAGGCGCGGCTCGCCAGGTTCGGGTCGCCGAGCAGTGCCTGCAGCACGAGACCCGGGTCCATGCCGCGCTCCGGCAGGCCGTCGTGTGGCAGTTCGGGAGCGCCGGGGGCGGGAGCGGCGCGGCGATGCGTCGGTGGCGAGGCGAATCGGTCGTAGACGATGGCGTCGCTGGTGAGGGCACGCGCCGGGATGCGGGCAAGTTCGTGCGACGCTGCCAGCGGTCCCCCCGCGGCGTCGACGCCGCCACCCACGACCGTGATGTCGCCATCGTCCGTGACCCGTCCGATCACCGCCGCGGGCAGGTTCCACCGCCGGCAGACGGCCAGCACCTCGGCCAGCCGCGCGGGCTCGACGATGGCGAGCATCCGTTCCTGGGACTCGCTGATCATCACCTCGAAGGGGGCCATGCCCGGCTCCCGGCGGGGGATCGCGTCGAGGTCGATGAGGATGCCGGTACCTCCGCGGTCGGCCGTCTCGGA
>JBBSGX010000133.1:0-6733 GCA_038253685.1 Candidatus Limnocylindrales bacterium
CTGCCGATGATACGTCCGGGGTTGCGAGTCGGCCCCGCGGCGACGGCCGCCTGACCGGCCAGCGCCGATCGACCCACTCCGTGAGCCTGCCCACCGGGTCCATCGGCCAGGCCACCCGGGGCAGCCCCAGCCAGTCGTCGAGGTGCCAGCAGATCACCGGCGCAATCGCGGCGATATAGGCGTAGGTCGACCACCAGCCGAGGAAGAGCGTCGCCAGGAAAATGGCAATGCCGACCAGGATGAACGAACGAGCCGAGCGGACGAGGATCCAGCTGCTCGCAGCGAGCAGGCCACCGGCAACGAAGCGGCCCACGTCGAAGACGGTCTTTGGCAGGTCGAAGCGCAGGGCCGCGAACGCGATCGAGTAGAAGGGATTGTCATGGATGGCCTCCGCCTGCCGGAGACTCGACAGGATGTTCCCGGCGTCCCACAGGACCACGGCCGGCCCCCACGTGACCAACGTGCCGGCAAGGAATGGCAGCAACGTGGCGAGCCCGCCGTAGACGAGAAGCGGCGGCAGCCACGCAAGTGCATAGAGCTTGAAAGCGGCCGCCACGGCGAGGGCAAAGGCACCAACCCACGGGGATCGCAGAGCCAGCACCAGGGCGACCAGGATCAGCAGGCTGGCGCTGGTGTCGTTGGAACCGTCCGAGGCGGTCGCGATCAGTGCCGGCATGGTGGCGTAGAGCGCAAGCCCCAGCACGCGTCCGCGAGCCGCGAACAGCCCGAGCAGCGTGTACGCGACGAGCAGCTCCATCCGCACCGGATCCGTCCTCGCCGGCAGGTACCAGACCAGCGCCACCGGACCGTAGGCGTACGGAGCGCCCGGTGGCCGCGACTCGTCGAACCCATGCCCGTAGGGGTTGCCACCCGCAAGTGCCAGCTCCATGGCCGCGCGAGTGACGGTGAGCACATCCGACCCGGTCGCGGTCACGGCCGCCCGCATGGCCAGACCAACCACCAACAGGCCGATCACGGCGATCAGGCCGATGCGCCAGCAGAGCGCGGCCATGAGCAGGCACGTGACGCCGATCAGGCACCCGATGATCAGCGGCGCCGGTGCCCCGGGGTGAACAAGCAGCACGACGGCCGTGAAGAGGCCCAACCAGGTGCCGAGGCCCGATTGCAGGGTCTCCCGCGGCGGGCGCCACGAGGTCAGGCGGCGCAGTTGCGCCCGGTTCACGTTGACTGCCTGCGCCCCGACGTGTGCTCGCCCAGGATGCGCTCCAGCAGTTCGGTGGCGTGCTCGACGATCTTCAGCTCGCCCGGGTCGAGCGTGGACAGCCATCCGCTCAAGGCAACGACACGCTGCTCACGGCCGCGCAGCATGATGCTCTCGCCCTGCGGCGTGGCGCGGATGATCACGGAGCGGGCGTCTGTTGGGCTCGCGGCCCGCTGGACCAGCCCCTCGGCCTCCATGGCCGTCACCAGCCGCGTCATGGAGGGAGGCGTGACACCTTCCGCATCGGCGAGCTTGCCGATCGTTCGCGGCCCTCCGAACACCAGGACGGACAACGCCGAAAGGCGCGCGCCGCTGAGACCCAGGGCCGCACCCTCCCGATGGAGCCGGCGCAGGAGGTGGATGGCCACCGAGTTCAGCTGCGTGGCGATCTTCGTGGGATCAACCGGCGCCGCCGCTTTGTCAACGGCCCATGGCTGCGTCCTGTCGCGCGGGTCCAATTGATCAGCATCTTCTGCCGTGACGCTGGAGGTGGCCGCGGCTTCGGCGGCGGCGCGTGCCCGCTTCTTCTTGGCCAGTGCCTTCTTGCCCATGCGCGCTATCTTAGTTGCAGGAACTAAGGATAAGCGCAGGAGTGGCCGAGATGGACCCTGACAGGCTCACGTTTCTCTCCGCAGTCGAGGCAGGTGACGCATCACTCGTACGTGAACTGGTCGGCCGGGATGCTGACCTCGCGACCACCGGCAACGCAGATGGTACGTCGGCGCTGATGCTCGCCACGTACCGTCACGACGCGGCCACGGTCGCTGCCCTCCGAAGCGCAAACCAGACCCTGCATGTCTTCGAGGCTGCGGCGCTCGGCGAGGTCGAGGCGCTGGCGACGATGCTGAAGGACCAGCCGGCCGCGGCGCGCGCCTGGAGTTCGGATGGCTTCACGGCATTGCACTTTGCAGCCTTCTTCGGCGGCCCAGCGGCTGCGCGCCTGCTCGTGGAATCCGGCGCCGACGTCGATGCGGTATCGCGCAACGACCTCAAGGTCGCGCCGCTCCACAGTGCCATCGCGGGCCAGAGCAAGGTGGCGCTCGTCCTTGTAGACCGCGGCGCCCGCGTGAACGTGAGGCAGCGCCACGGCTGGACGCCGCTGCACGGAGCCGCCGACACTGGCGACGACGAGGTGGTCGACGGACTCCTCGGCGCGGGCGCGGAGGCTTCTGCGCAGACGGATTCGGGCTTGACACCCGCCGACACGGCGACCGCGAAGGGCCACCATGCGCTCGCGGCGCACCTCCGGGAAGCCTCCCGTGGGGCGACCACCCCCCGGCCCTAGAAGTAGTTGACGCTGATGCCCCCGTCTACGATGAGCGAGGCACCGTTCGTCCAGCGCGACTCGTCCGACGCCAGGTAGAGCGCCATCGCCACGATCTCTTCGGGCTTGCCGAAACGGCCGCTGGGATTGCGTGCGAGCCGGATGCGCTTGGCTTCCTCGTCCTTGAGGAGCCAGTCCATGAGCATCGGCGTCTCGACCGGTCCCGGGCAGATGGCGTTGGTGCGTACGCCCTTCGGCCCGAATTGCACGGCCAGGCTGCGGGTCATCGAGAGCAACGCGCCCTTCGAGGCCGTGTACGCGTCCTGCGGCACGGAGCAGCCCAGCAGCGCCACGAACGAAGCGATGTTGATGACGGAGCCCGCGCCCTGCTCGATCATCGGCGGGATCGCGTACTTGCACCCGAGGAAGACACCGCGCACGTTGACCGCCATGACCTTGTCCCAGGTGGCAACGTCGGTGTCGGTCACCGAATGGTCGGCCTCGGGCATCACGCCGGCGTTGTTGTAGAGCACGTCGACCCGCCCGTAGGTCGCGAGCGTGTGATCGACCATGGCCTTCGCGTCGGCCTCCTGGGAAACGTCAGTTCGTACGAATGTGGCCTGGCCGCCGTCTCGTTTCACGCCCTCGACCGTCTCGTTGCCGGCGCGCTCATCGAACTCGGCGACGACGACCCTGGCGCCCTCCGTCGCGAACATCTGCGCCGCCACGCGGCCCATGCCGCTGCCGGCGCCGGTGATGATGCAGACCTTCTCAGCGAGTCGCACCCGCGATCCTCCAAAGTACGGGCCGCGGTCGGATGCGGCGGCCGGGGCACAAGCGTACCCGGGCCGCCACGATCATCGAGACCGGATCTGCATCCGTCGGGAACGCGCCGACCTCAGGCGGTTGCGCGTGCCGGCTCGGCCATGCTTCGCCCGACTGATCGGCTGCCGGGCCCCAGGCGGCGAGGTGGCCACGGGCCAGGAATCAGCTTCGTTCCAGGTAGCGCTCGCGATCCCAGGGATGCACGACGGCGTCGTATGTCTCCTGCTCGACCCGCGCCGCGTTGAGGTAGTGGTCGATCACATCGTGGCCGAAGATCTCGACCGCGGCCTCGCTCGCCTCCAGGCAGCGGATCGCCTCGTGCAGCGCGCGCGGCATCCGGTCGACACCGGTCGCGACGTAGCCGTTGCCCTTGTACTCGGGCGGAATCTCGATGCGGTTGCGGATGCCGTAGAGGCCCGCGCCGATGAACGCGGCGTAGGTCAGGTACGCGTTCATGTCGCCGCCGGGGAAGCGGCACTCCACGTGCAGGGCAGGGCCGTGTCCGACGACCCGGAACCCGGTCGTCCGGTTGTCGCGACCCCAGACCACGTTGACCGGCGCCCAGCTGGCCACCGCGAAACGCTTGTACGAGTTGACGTTCGGGGCGAAGAAGATCGAGAACTCCCGCGCCAGCTTCATCATCCCGCCCACGAAGAAGCGCATCGTCTCCGACATGCCGTAGGGCTCGGCGCCTTCCGTGAACATGAGTCCCTTGTCGGTATCCAGGTCCCAGGCGCTCATGTGCAGGTGTCCCGACGAGCCCGTCCAGCTGGCGTCAGGCTTGGCCATGAAGGTGAGGCCGAAGCCGTTGAGCCACGCGATCTCCTTGGCGCCGTGCTTGAAGATCACGCTCCGATCGGCCGATTCGAGGACGTGGTCGTAGCGGATGTTGACCTCGTGCTGGCCCGGCGCGGCCTCTCCCTTGCTGAACTCGATGGGCACGCGGGCCTCGGTCATCAGCCGTCGCAGCCGCCCGTGGATCGGCTCCGCCTTGGTGCCCTGGAGCAGGTGGTAGTCCTCGTTGTAGAAGCCGAAGCGCTCCGGGATCGTGAAGCCCTTGCGGTAGAGGTCTTCGTAGGAGTCGGTGAGCAGGTAGTACTCGAACTCGGAGCCGGCCTTGATGGCCATGCCCTGCTCCGCGGCCGCAGCGACCTGCCGCTTCAGGATGGTCCGCGGCGAGACAGGGATCTCCTGGTGGGTCTCCTCGTCGATCGTGTCGGAGAGCACGAGGGCCGTCTTCTCCTGCCACGGCAGGGTCCTCAACGTCGACCAGACGGGCGCAGCGATCCAGTCGCCGTAGCCGGTCTCCCAGTTCATCAGCCGAAACCCGTCGGGCGTGTTCATCTCCATGTCCGTGCCGAGCAGGTACGTGCAGAAGTGCGCCCCGTAATCGATGACGCCGTCCAGGAAAGCCGGCCCGTTGACGCGCTTGCCCATCAGGCGGCCCTGCATATCCGTGAAGGCCACGATCAGCGTGTCGAGCTCGCCGTCGGCCATCTGTTTGCGGAGGCCCTCGAGCCGCTCGCGTCCGTCGTCCGTGTGGTCGCTCATTGCTCAGCTCCCCGCGAGATGAAAGGGCCGGCCGTGCAGCCGGCCGGCCCAATGATGGGGTCACTCCTCTTTTGATGGCAGCCTGCGTCCTTGCCTAGGCGGGAGGGGTTCCCAGCCCTTCCGCGGCCTGCTCGAACTCGCGTTCGATCTCGGTCAGCTCCGCCTCCTGGCCCATGACGCGCGGACCCTGGAAGCGCGTCCGTGCCCACCCGTAGTACACCACCAGGAAGACGAGGAAGACGATGACGCCACCCACGTGATCTCTGCCCCGGTCAGGATCGAGATGATGCTGAAGCTGATGGCGAAGCTCTGGGCACGAATATAGCGACACGAATATCGCGAATTGACTGGTGCCCCGGACAGGGAAAATCGTACCGGTCGGCGCGCGCGACGTAGCGGAGTTCGCAGCCTCGCCTAGTAGAGCATCCGGACGTCGGACGAGACGTGCATCTCGAAGACCTCGTCGCCGAGGCGCGGATCGAGCTCGAGCGAGGTCACCTCGGCCTGGTGCGAGACGTGGTCGCCGATGTGCTCGACCAGCAGCAGCATGAAACCGGTCATGCGGTCGATGCCGACCTCGATCCAGCGATCGGGACGGTCGGTGAGGACCTGCGAGGTGCGCGGGTGGTCCGCACGAACGATGAAGGCCTCACGTCCGCCGAGCATTGCGGTGCCGACCAGGCGCACGGGCCCGGTCGCGAGCACGTTGCGTGTGTAGCCGTGGGGATGCACGAACGCCTCGGCGACACTCTCCGGGGGAAGTGGCGTCCGCGGAATGTAGAGGCGCGCGAAACCAGGCAGGTCCGCCCGATCGGCGCCGACCACGCCGCGTCGCAAGGGCCGGATGCTTGCCCGATTGCCGGCCGCATCGTAGGTCTTGACGTGTTCGCCGTCGGTGATCCAGAGGTCGTAGTCGCGACCGAGGAGATCCTCGCCGCGCCGGTGCACGACGCGCGCGTACCCGGGATGTCGCAGCGCAATGTCGATCGTCTCGACCTCTTCGCCTCTCGCCGTGGCGACGGCATCGCGGATGCTCATCCGCAGGCTCTGAACCCGCAGCTCGGCCTCGGACATGAAGCTGAACAGCTCGCTGAGCGTCGGCGCGTCCGCCGTCAGCGCCACGATCGACGGAGCGCGGTACGCGGGCTGTTCGGCGACGACGACAAGGTCGGACATGTGGCCGGATTGTAGCGGCGCGGTCGCCGTGGCCGATGTGTACGGCCGTACACTGCAAATGTCGAATCGTCGCGAATCGAGGGCCGAGCCATCGTGAAGACGACTCCCGCAAAACGGCCACCCCAGGCAGGCGGCAACGCCGCGGCGCCGGGCGTGCGAATCGAGCGCGACCCGCTCGGCGAGCTGGAGGTTCCCGCGGACGCCTACTACGGCGTCCAGACGGCCCGCGCCATTCGCAACTTTCCGATCAGCGGACGCCGGACGGATCCCGCGCTGATCGCCGCCGCAGTCCAGGTCAAGAAGGCTGCCGCCCGCGCCAACCACGCCACCGGGCGCCTGCCGGACGCCACGGCGGGAGCCATCATTCGAGCCGCCGACGAGCTCCTGGGCCTGACCGAGAGCAGCGACACCGTGGAGGGCCTCGAGCTGCAGGCCACCCTGCTCGACAACTTCCGGGTGGATGCCTTTCAGGCGGGCGCAGGCGTGAGCCACAACATGAACACCAACGAGGTGCTCGCCAATCGGGCCATCGAGCTGCTAGGGGCGCTCGGCTGCGGCAGCGGGCAGCGTGGCGACTACGGCGTCGTCAGTCCCAACGACCACGTGAACATGGCGCAGTCGACGAACGACACCTTCCCCACGGCGATGCGCGTTGCCACGCTCGACCGCACCCGTGATCTGCTGCTGGCGCTAGA
>JBBSGX010000134.1:0-6654 GCA_038253685.1 Candidatus Limnocylindrales bacterium
GACGCGGAAACAGGTGATTCCTTCGGTTGGTCGCTCGCCACGGCCGACTTCAACCACGATGGATTCAGCGACCTGGCAATCGGCGTCCGGTATGAGAGCTCCGCCGTGGAACGTGCCGGCGGCGTCAACGTGATCTACGGGACGGCCAACGGGCTCGCAGCCGCCGGCAATCAATTCTGGAGCCAGGACAGCCCAGGCATCCTCGACAGCGCCGAGCTTGGCGACCAGTTCGGCTATTCCCTCGTCGGCGCCGACTTCAATCGGGACGGCTTCGGCGATCTGGTAGTGGGCAACGCATTCGAGGACCTCGTGGGGCAGAACGAAGGCGGCGCCAACGTGATCTACGGCTCCGCAGGTGGGCTCGCGGCGACGGGCAATCAGTTCTGGACGCAGGACTCCCCGGGCATGCGCGGGGTGGCCGAATCAAACGACCGATTCGCCTGGTCTCTGGCCACCGGGGACTTCAACGGGGACGGCTTCGGCGACCTGGCGATCGGCGTCCCCTACGAAGGCACACGCATCGACCGGATCGGCAGGGTCCAGGTGATCTACGGAACCGCGAGCGGGCTGACCACCGCCGCCACGCAGATCTGGGACCAGGACAGCCCGGGCATCCTCGACCAGGCCGAGTTGCGAGACCAGTTCGGGCAGTCCCTTGCCACAGGCGACTTCAACGGCGACCATTTCACGGATCTTGCCGTCGGCGTCTGGTTCGAGGACTTCTGCTTCATCTGCAACCAGGGCGCTGTCAACCTGATCTACGGGTCGGCTGCGGGACTCACATCAACGGGCAACCAGTTCTGGAACCAGGGCAGCCCGGGCATCCTGGACCACGCGGAGCAGGGAGATCAGTTCGGCCAGACCCTGCAACCGTCGGACTACAACGGCGACGGATATGCCGATCTTGCTGTCGGGGTCCCGTGGGAGGAGTTCATTCCGAACGTGAACTACGACCAGGGTGCCGTGCATCTGATCTACGGCTCCGCGGCAGGGCTCACGGCCACCGGCAACCAGCTCTGGAGCCAGGACAGTCCCGGAATCCTCGATACGGCCGAGCGGGATGACCACTTCTCTGAGTCACTCAGCGGAGCGGACTTCAACGGCGATGGCTCCGACGATCTTGCGGTCGGAACGCCGTGGGAGGATCTCGCGGCGACGAACGCCGGCGCCATCAATGTGATCTACGGGACGCCGACCAGGCTCAAGTCCGCGGGCAACCAGCTCTGGAGCCAGAACAGTCCCGGCATCGTCGGGGACGAGGAGTCCTATGACCGCTTCGGCTGGTCACTCTCAAGCGAACGCCAACGGGCCGGCACACCGAGGCTCTGCTACCGCAACGTGGGCGGTCCCTGCTGACCCTCCTGCGTCAGCAGGTCCATCCCCAAGGGTAGAGTCAAGTCGGCCGCGTGACACAGCGCGACAGCGGCAGGAATGCTGCGGTCGCCGACGTAGCCTCAGGCTCCCCGCGTCGATACCGCGCGGCCAAGGGCGCAGTGAGTCGAGCTACCTGGCCCAGGGCCCCACGTGTGCGTGCACCGTGCTGCAGGGCCAGGGACCCCCGTAGGAGTCCGCCGCGACCGGAGCGGAGGCACTCAGTGCCGCCACGGCAACCAGTGCGATGACGATGAAGGACCGAACTCGAGTCATTCGTCGGAACATGAAGATCTCCTTGCGTTCCCTACTCCCTGATAACCCGGCACGGGGCCGCAGCCAGGCAGTCCCCCGGATCGTACTGCGCTATGGGCCAGCAAGGCAACTATTTGTTGACTTCCGGGACTAAAGTACGGGGAAATCTGTAATCAACCGGGACCCGGCTGACGTTGTAGACTGCGCAGCGATGCAGACCGTACGACGCCGTCGCGTGATCGTTGACGACAGTGCCCTCGCCGGAAGAATCGGCGAGCGAATCCGCCAGGCTCGCCACGGCGCGGGCCTGACCCAGCAACAGCTCGCGGGCGACCGGTACACCAAGGCGTACATCAGCGCGCTCGAGACCGGTCAGGCCAAGCCCTCCATGGCAGCCCTCAACTTCATAGCCCAACGCCTGGCACTGCCGACCAGCTACTTCGTGAGCGACGGCGCGTCCCATTGGGATCGGCTGGCAGCGGACGTGTTGCTTGCGTCCGGCCGCTGGGCCGAGGCCGTGGACGCCTACGACGAGCTCCTGTCGCGGTCGTCCTCGTCGCCGGCGCGCGCGGAACTGCTCCGCGGCAGGGCGGAGGCGCTCTGCCGGCTCGACCGCGGCGATGAGGCCATCGTACCTGCCGCCGAGTCTGTCGAAATCTTCAGGGCGAACGGCCGGACGCACGACATGTCGCTGAGCACGTACTGGCTCGCCTATGCGCAGCACCAGGCCGGCAACCGGACGGAAGCGCGAGCCCTGCTGGGTGAGCTGTTGACCGCGCTCCGTGCCACCCAGGACGCCGATCCGGACCTGCGCATGCGGGTGCTGATGGCGCTCTCGTCAATCGAATCGGCCGACGGACGGCATCGCGCCGCGCTTGGCTACCTGGAGGAGTCGCGCGTCCTGGCGACGGATCTCGACGACTGGCGACGGGCTGCCTTCCTGTCCATGCTTGCGATGAGCTTCAGCGAGGTGGGCGACCTCGAGGGCGCCATTCGCAGCGGAACAGAGAGCCTGGCGCTCTTCCGGGCCGGTGAGGCCAAGCGGGAAGCAGCCGTTCTCGAGAACAACCTCGCCATGGCGTACATGCGCGTCGGCAACTACGCGCGGGCGAGCGAACTTGCCGCACACGCACGCTCGCGTCACGAGGCAGAGGGTGACCGCCAGTCCCTGGCTCACGTCGCGGAAACTGAGGGGCAGATCGCGCTGTCGGCAGGGCGGTACGCGCAGGCCGTCGCCTACGGGACAGAGGCGATCGACCACGCGGAGGCAAGCGGCAATCGCCAGGCGCTTGCGAGCGCGCTGCTGACCACGGCCCGCTCTCTTTCCGCGAACGGCGAGCTTGAGCGTGCCACCGCCATGTATGACCGCGCGGCAGAAGAGCTCGAAGCGCTGGGTCCCTTGGCCAAGCTTCAGCAGGCTCTGGGTGAGTGGGCGGACATCCTCGCCGGGATGGGCCGCTACGAGCAGGCATTTGCGCTCAGCCGGCGCGCGCTGCAGGCAAAGGCGCCGGGTGGGTCGCTCCAACGAACCGACACAGGCAGCGCCATACCCGACGCCGAGGCCGCTCCCGCTCCCTGATCGCCCGGCCTCCAAGCGCAAATCGCACATTCACAGCTCATCTCGCCGGTAAAGTGTTGACTTTGAGCAGTCAACTATTGCTATACTCCGCGAGACGAGCTACGACCGAGGACGTCAGGGACCGCCAGGCGTCCGGGGTTGCAGCCCGGGATGATCGACTTCATCGCAGCGAGACCGGACTTGACCGTGCGGCCTGGCGACGACTTTCTGGGAGTTGCCGCCGGCCGCCTCGCTGCCTCAAACGCTCTCGCCGACGGAGGCACCAGCCGATCCGCTTGCCGCCGAGGCCTTTGGGGGGACCGCGGCACGCGGATTCCGAGGTCGTGAACCGTTGACAACCAGGGGGCGTATCGGAAGGGCGGAGGCGCCGTGCCTCCGCCCTTTTTGCATTGACGCACGACACCGCCGGGAAGCACAATCGGATCCTGCCTTCGGCCCGCGCTCCAAGGCGGGCCTCGCCCAGCATCGAGTCTGCCCCAGTGGCTCGAGCACCAGCATCGGACTGCTGTCCGAAGGGGGATCGGCATGAAGCGACCGGCTCTGTCGCTCGTTTTCGCAATCGTCCTGGTCGGATCCACGGCCGGCGCCACCGGCACAGCAACGACCTCGGCAAGGGGAACCCCGGGCCGCGCTTCCGGCGCTGTCACGGTTCACCGAACGGGCGCGGCGGCGGCGACCAGAACCGCGCGTGCAACCGTGGGTGATGCGGCGTCCTCGACCAACTCTGCCGGCGCGGGCACGAAGATCGATCGGCGCCACGCAGCGGCGCCCCCGAAGGGCTACCTCCCGGCCGTTGCTGCCAGCCAGCGACTTGGCCGCTACTTCGTGATCCTCAAGGCGCCCTCCGTGGCCGAGCGGCTCGCGGCCCGTGGCGGCCTCGGCTCGGTTGCGCAGCAGCGCGCAAAGACGGAAGCAGTGGCGGCGCAGACAGGGGCACTGACCCAGGCGCGCTCCCTCGGCGGCCGGATCGTGTTCCAGTACGGCACGCTCGTCAACGGCTTCTCAGCGCAACTGTCTCCCGCGGCCGCCGCGGAACTGGCGAAGCGAGCCGACGTGGCCTCGCTCCAGCCCGTCTCGATCATCCTTCTCGACAACGCATCGAGCGTGCCGTTCATCGGCGCCACCAAGATCTGGCAGCAGCTCGGCGCCAGGGGGCAGGGGATGACGCTCGCCCTGGTCGATACCGGCATCGACTACACGCACAAGGACTTCGGCGGTCCCGGCACGGTGGCCGCCTACGACTCCAACAACCCCAACTTCGTCGAGCCGGGCACCTTTCCGACCGACAAGGTCATTGGCGGCTACGACTTCGTCGGGTCGAACTACGACGTCCTGGACTCGGACACGACGAACGACATTCCGCGCCCCGATTTCGACCCGATCGACCGCGATGGCCACGGCACCCACACCGGCGGCACGTGCTGCGGCAACGGCGTCCCGGGCAGCGTCGGAGCCGGCGTCGCACCCAGGGTCAAGATCCTTGCCTACAAGGTCTGGGACAAGGGCAATTCCACGGACGACGTGCTGGTCGCCGCGTACGAGCGGGCCGTCGACCCGAACCAGGACGGTGACACCAGCGACCATGCCGACGTGCTGTCCTTCTCGGGCGGCGTCGACTACGGCACGCTCAACTCGGTCGAGGCTGTGGCCGCCCAACGGGTCGTGGACCTCGGGACCGTATTCGTGGCCGCGGCCGGCAATGCCGGCAACCAGCCGAGTGGCGGTTCCGCCTACATCCTGGGGACCCCGGCCGCCACTCGTGGCGTGATCTCCGTCGCGGCTTCGATCGACGAGGTCCTGGACAACCGTGTCAAGGTCAACGCTCCATCAGGCTTCACGTTCCCCGACGACGGCGTCGCAACCCTGCAGAGTTGGTCGCCGCCCATCCCGTCCGACATCACCGCGCAGGTCGTCGACGCGCGCCAGTTCGATCCACCCGCCGATACCGGCGGCGCGCCCACGCCGACCGACCGCGAGCTGTGCGACGCGACGGCCGACAGCTTCGGCGGCAAGATCGCCCTGATCTACAAGGCCTCCGCCGGAGCCGGCGACTGCACGGCTGACGAGAAGGTGCTGCGAGCCCAGCAGATGGGAGCCAGCGCCGTGATCCTCTGGAACGGCTTCGGCGGCTTCCCGTTCGACCTCACGCCGGGTGACTTCGTGGACCAGCTGACGATCCCAGTGGTCATGTTGAGCGGAGCGGATTCAGAGGCCCTGGCTGATGAGCTGAGTCCGAGTCCTCCCGCCTACAACACGGTCGCGGTCAATGCCACGATCTCGGCCGCCGCGACCCCCGTCCCGGCGTTCAGCGACTCCATGGCCGACTTCTCGTCGGAAGGGCCCGCGCGCCTGACGAGCGATCTCAAGCCGGACATCACGGCACCCGGCGTGAACATCACCTCGGCCGGTGTCGGGACCGGCACGGGCTCACTGACGATCTCCGGAACGTCGATGGCAACTCCCCATGTGGCCGGCGTGGCCATCCTGCTGCGCCAGCTTCATCCGATTTGGTCACCGGCCCGCATCAAGGCGCTGCTCATGAACCAGGCCGTCCGCAAGATGAAGAACAACGATCTCTCCACTCCCGTTCCGGCGACGGTCATGGGCTCGGGGCGGGTCAATGCCTACGCCTCGGCGACGGCCGTGTCACTGGCGTGGCCGGGGAGCCTCTCGTACGGCTTCCGGCCCACGGCAATCCCGCGCAGAGCCGTCCGCTCCTTCCAGGTCCACAACTACGACACGGCGGCGCACGTGTACGACCTGTCGGCGACCGTTCGCTACGCCGATTTCGACCCTTCTGTCGCAAGGATCAGCCTGTCACTCAACGGGGCGAGCTTTGGCGCGACCCAGAGCTTCAGCCTTGCGCCCGGAGCGACCCGGACCGTCTGGGTGCGCCTGCGGGTGGTCCCGAGCGTCATCTCGGAGGCGGAGCAGCTCTTCGGCTGGTACGGCTTCAACCCTGGCGTCGACGGTTCGGTCGTCATCAAGCAGAACGGTCCGCACAGCGACACCCTGCGGGTGGCGTGGCACGTCGCTCCGATTGCCACGGCTCGCAACGGCCTGTCCGGCTCGTCCCTGGACCTGACCACGGGACCCAAGACACTGACGCTGACAGAGCCGCCGGCCGCGGGAGCGTCGTGGGCAGACCTGTATATCCTCGGCACCACCGATCCGGTGGACAGCACCGGCGAGGAGGACATCACGGCTGTCGGTGCGCGCTCGTTCACGGGGAGCACCATCAACGGCACCTCACAGGGCGAGCCGACCGGGCCTGACCCCTTGGTCGGGTTGACCTGGGAGGAATTCGTCTCCAACGCCGACGTGCCGACCGAACCGGTTGAATTCGTGGTGCAGGGCGCCGCTGTCCGCAATACGGCCGAGACGCTCGAGATCGACATCAAGATCGACGATCGCGCCGACGGCGTCTTCGCCGACCCGACCCTCCAGGC